>CAYRZN010000107.1:0-9301 GCA_964428825.1 uncultured Aeromicrobium sp. | reverse complement strand
ACGCCCAGCGGCTCCTGGAAGTGGTAGGCCACGGTGTCGTCGTCGATCTGCGACAGGTGACCCTCCTGCGCCCGGATCGCGCCGGCGAAGTAGCGGAAGTGGTCGACCGCCAGCGGCAGGTCGGCCGCCATCGTCTCGCGGACCGGCTTGCCGTTGTCCCACGTCTCGCCGACGGCGAGCATCTCGAGGTTCTCCTCGATGCGGTCGGCGATCTTGTTGAGGATCACGGCCCGCTCGGCGACCGACGTCTTGCCCCAGGCCGGCGCAGCGGCGTGCGCGGCGTCGAGGGCCAGCTCGATGTCCTCCGCGGTGCCGCGGGCGACCTCGCAGAAGACCTTGCCGTTGACCGGGGAGACGTTCTCGAAGTACTGACCCTTGACCGGGGCGACGTACTCGCCCCCGATCCAGTTGTCGTACCGGGACTTGTAGCTGACGACACTGCCTTCGGTTCCGGGCTGGGCGTAGACGGCCATGCGGACCACTCCTTCGGGGGTCGGGGTCGCCGCCCCGTTTCCGGGCGGCGTGACGTGACGTGACGCTAGTCACACGGTCGTTGCTCCCGGGTTGCCCCAACGTTGCGCCGCAGGTGGAAGAGCTGTGGCGCGCCTTGCCCTAGCTGAAGATCAGGCAGGACGACGTCGCGTGGGCGACGAGCCGGCCCTGCGCGTCGAGGATCTGGGCCTCGGCGAGCGCCGTGCGGCGGCCGCGCTGCAGGACCTTGCCGTGCGCCTCGATGCGACCGGTCTCCTCGGTGACGGCCCGCAGGAACTTCACCGTGAGGTCGAGCGAGGTGTAGCCCTCCCCGACCGCGAGCGTCGAGTGGACCGAGCAGCCGGCGGCGGTGTCGAGCAGCGTCGAGATCACGCCGCCGTGCACCGTGCCGAGCGGGTTGTAGTGGCGCCGCTCCGGCACCAGGGCGACCCGGATCGCCCCGACCTCGCCGTCGAAGTCGATCATCCCGACGAGCGAGGAGATCGGCGCCGACGGGACCAGGCCGTCGCGCATCGCCATGAGCTGGTCGTAGCCCGTCATGGCCGCAGGGTCGAGGACGGTCGGGTTCTGGGTCTCGGTCACGAACTCAGCGTGCCGGACCTGGCTGAGTCTGTCAAACAGACGTAGAGTGACCTCATGAGCACGCCCGCCGCCCTTGCCTTCTCGACCGCGAACTGTCCGGTCGGCCGCACGATGGACATCCTCGGCGAGGCCGGCACGGTCGTCGTGCTGCGCGAGATCTTCAACGGCATCCGGCGGTTCGACCTGATGCAGCGCCACAGCGGGCTCTCGCGCGCCGTGCTCAGCAACCGACTCGCGATGCTCGTCGAGCACGGCATCGTCGAGCGGGTCCCCTACCGCGAGCCGGGCGACCGCGTGCGCCACGAGTACCGACTGACGCCCCGCGGCTTCGACCTCCAGCCCGTCATGGTCGCCCTGGCCGACTGGGGCGGAAAGCACCTGTCGGACCCCGAGGGACCTGCGGTCGAGGTCGAGCACCGCGAGTGCGGCGCGCGCGCCCACGTGGCCCTCGTCTGCGAGGACGGCCACCGGATCGACCGGCTCCGCGACGTCCGCACCCGCCCCGGCCCCGGCGCCCTGCCGCTCACCTGAACCTGACCGCAACCCCCAGATTTGCTGACCAATCCACCGAACGAACGCTGGCAATCGGTGGATCCGCCAGCCGATCTCGCGCTGGTCAGCCCTGGGCGTCGTCGAGGCGGGCGACGTGGGTCTCGACCTGGGCGTACCGCGGCGACGAGACCGGCAGGATGTCGAGCGCGTGCTCCCACATCTCGAAGTCGTCGCGACCGTGCGCGGTGTCGGCGAACGTGAGGATCGCGTCGGCGTCGTCGCTGGCCAGGAGCGACGACCGCACCCGGAGGTGGAGCGTGTCGCGCAGCTCGACGACCGCCGGCGCGGTCGACTCGGGCAGGACCGGCCCGCGATAGGCCGCAACCGCCTGCCGCAGGCGACCCTCGGCCAGGTCCCTGCGCACCGTGGCGACGTCGGTGGCCACGGCGTTGTCGAGTCGATAGGGGCGGGAGGCCAGCGCCACCGGGCCAAGGACGCCGCGCAGGCGCGAGATCTCGGCCCGGATCGTGACGTCGGCGTGCTCGTCGTCGCTGAGGGCCACCGCGAGCTCGCCAGCGCGCCACCCCTCCGGTCGCTCGGTCAGCAGCAGGAACAGCTCACTGTGACGCAGGCCCAGGCGCGACATCGTGGTGCCGTGGCGGAACGTCGCGCCGCGCGCGCCCAGGACCTCCAACGACGGCACGGTCCAGCCGGGCCCGGCGACGGACGCTCCGGACGACGGCGGGCTGAGCCTCTGGATGCGGAGCTCGGCCTCGACTGCGGCGACCGTGGCACGCACGAGCGACAGGCTCTGCACCGTGGCGACCTCGGCGGTGCCGGTCAGGTCGAGCACGCCCAGGACCGCCCCGGTGTCGGGATCGTGGATGGGGGCGGCCGAGCAGGACCACGGCGTGACGTTGCGCGAGAGGTGCTCGGGCCCGAAGATCTGGACCGGCTTGTCGAGCGCCAGGGCGGTGCCCGGGGCGTTGGTGCCCGCGCTGGCCTCGCTCCAGTCGGCGCCCGGCAGGAAGTGCATCCCCTCGGCGCGCGCCCTGAGGTCGTGGGACCCCTCGACCCACAGCAGCTGTCCGACCGCATCGCTCACGGCGACGATGTGGCCCGCCTCTGCCGCCGACTCCACCAGCAGCTGACGGATGACGGGCATGGCGATCGCGAGCGGGTGCGACGCACGGATCTCGGCCAGGCGTTCGTCGTCGAGCACGATCGAGGCCAGGGAGTACTCGGGGTCGATCCCGCCGGCAATGCTGCGCTGCCACGAGTCGTGGACCAGCGTGCGCAGGGCCGGATCGGCCAGGCCCGTCGAGACGAATGCGTCATGGGCCCGTGCGAGGTATCGGGCGAGCTGCTCCGCGTCGGCGCCCGGCGGCACCGCGAGGTCGTTGCTGCGTCCCATGCCCGAAGGGTACTCCGGCATGTGACAGGGGTCACTTCCCGACTGCCGGGGCCGCGCCCACCACGCGGTACCGCGCGCAGAGGAACTCCCCGTTGACACCCGAGTCGAGCAGCTCGAGCTCGACGCGACCGTCGAGGAGCGGCAAGCCCGAGCCCAGCGTGACGGGAGCGATCGAGACGACGACCTCGTCGAGCAGCCCGGCCCGCGCGAACGCGGCGGCCAGCCCTCCACCGCCGACGACCCAGACGTCACCCTCACCGGCCGCCTCCACGAGGTCGCGGTGCACGCCCGCGACCTCGCCGGAGGCGGCGCGGACGTCGGCGCCCTCGGGGACCGGGAGGTCACGCGTCGTCATGACCCAGGACGGCTGCTCGTAGAACCACGGGTCGCCGGTCGCCGCGCGATGTCGCTCGACCCAGTCGTACGTGGAGCGCCCCATGACGATCGCGCCGACGCCGGCCATGAACCGGTCGTGCGACCACGGGCTGTCGTCGTCCAGACGACGCGTGAGCAGCCACTCCAACGAGTGGTCGTCGGTCGCGATGAACCCGTCGAGGGTCGTGGCGGTCACGTAGACGGTCCGGGTCATGCGGTCCTCCTCCGGGGGCGGTGGGTGTTCCACCGACGCCGGTGAGTCTTCCACCCGCAGGAGGCCCGGAAGGTGGATCACTCACCGGCCGCCGGCGACCAGGTGGAACACTCACCGCCCCTCCTGTCGGGCGGTGCGGGCGAGGTCAGCGACGCAGGACCCGGCGAGCCAGGGCGTTGCCGGCGAACTGACCCGCCTGGACGATGAGGATCACGATGACCAGCGCGGTCCAGGTGACGACCGGCTCGAACTGCCGATACCCCTCGGTGAGGGCGAGCTGACCCAGGCCTCCGGCGCCGATCGTGCCGACGATCGCCGTCATGTCGACGATCGCGACCAGGGCGAAGGTGAAGCCGAGGATCAGCGGACCGAATGCCTCCGGCAGCAGCACGGTGCGGATGACCTGCCACCGGGACGCCCCCATCGACCGGGCCGCCTCGAGGACCCCCGGGTCGACGCTGACGAGGTTCTGCTCCACGATGCGGCCGACACCGAAGGCCGAGCCGAAGACGATCGCCACCACCGCGTGGCCCGTGCCGATCCCGTCGACGCCGATGGCCCGTGAGAACGGTTGGAGGGCGACCGCCAGCAGGATGAACGGGATCGGCCGGAAGAAGTTGACCAGCACGTTGAGCACGAAGCTGATCACGCCGCTCGGCGCGATCCCCCCGGCGCGGGTCACGTACAGGGTCGTGCCGATGACGAGCCCGAGGAAGCCCCCGAGGACCAGCCCGGAGCCGGCGAGGAACAGGGTCTCACCGAACGCGGAGACGAACTGGCTCTGGAGCTCGATGACGGGCTCGAAGTAGTCGCGCAGCCCGTCGAGCACGCCGTCCATCAGGCCACCCCCTTCTCGCCCGTGCCGAGGTCGGTCACGGGCACCAGCTCCCCAACCCGGGCGACGACCGCGGCGACCGCGGCGTCCTCGCCGCGCAGCTCGAGCGTCAGGTGGCCGAAGCTGCGACCGCGCACGTCCTCGACGCCGCCGTGCACGAGCTCCAGCTCGACACCGGCCCGGATGATCTCGCCGAACACCTGCGACTGCGTCGTGGCGTCGTCGCGGAAGGAGAGCGTGACGAGGCGACCCGGATGACGCTGGCGCAGCTGCTGGAGCTCGTGCTCCTCCGGCACGTCGTCGACGATCGTGCGCACGAAGCGTCGCGTCGCGGGGTGCTGGGGAGCGGAGAAGATCTGGAACGCGCTCCCGGACTCGACGATGCGGCCCTCCTCCATCACGACGATGCGGTCGGCGATGGTCTTGACGACCTCCATCTCGTGCGTGATGACGAGCACCGTGACCCCCAGCTCGGCGTTGACACGCCTGAGCAGGTTGAGCACTTCTACCGTCGTCTCAGGGTCGAGGGCGCTGGTGGCCTCGTCGGCGAGCAGGATCGCCGGCCCTGCGGCCAGCGCCCGGGCGATGCCGACGCGCTGCTTCTGCCCGCCCGACAGCTGCTCGGGGTAGGCCAGCGCCTGGTCGAACAGCCCCACGAAGTGCAGCAGCTCGGACACGCGCTCGCGCTGCTCGGTCCTCGACCGCCCGGCGACCTCGAGCGGGTAGGCGATGTTGCCGTAGACGGTGCGCGAGGTGAAGAGGTTGAACTGCTGGAAGATCATGCCGATGCCGCGGCGCACCCCGTTGAGCTCGCGTTCCGACAGCGTCGTCAGGTCGACGCCGTCGACCACGACCCGGCCGGCCGAGGCCTTCTCGAGCGCGTTGACGACCCGCAGCAGGGTCGACTTCCCGGCACCGGAGTACCCGACGATGCCGACGATCTCGCCGGCCTCGACCGACAGCGACACGTCCTGCACGGCGTGCACGGGCTCACCCCGACGGTTACGGGGCGGGAACGTCACGGAGACGCCGTCGAGCTCGATGAGGGCCATGGTCTTCCTTTCGGGCCGCACGCCACGGCCCGGCCCCCTCCTGGGCAGGAGGGCACCGGACCGCCGGACGAGATCCTGACTACTGGTTGTCCTTGACGACCTTCTCGGTGTCCTGGAGCACCTTCGCCAGGTCGGCGGGCGGGGCCTTCAGCAGCACCGCGGTGCCGCCCGAGACCTCGAGGACGCCGTCGGTCACGGCCGTGGTGTCCTGGTAGATCTCGACGAGCTTCTGGTAGTCCGCGTCGTCGGAGTCCTCGGCGCGGGCGACGAACACGTTGACGTACGGAGCCGCGACCGGGTCGGCGGGGTCGTCGGTCGCGAGTGCGCCGTCGAAGTCCAGACCCGCCTTCTCGACGAAGTCGTTGTTGACGATCGCCGCAGCGACGTCGTCGAGGCTCGTGGCCGTGAAGTCGGCGCCGGCGGCCGTGACCTCGACGCGCGAGGCGGCGGTGTCGATGTCGGAGGTGTCGGAGAAGATCGTGCCACCGTCGGTGAGCTCGATCAGGCCGGCCCGCTGCAGGATGTTGAGGCCGCGCGCCTGGTTGCTCGCGTCATCGGGCACCACGACCTGCGCGCCGTCCGGGATCGCCTCGATCGAGTCGTACTCCTTGGAGTACAACGCCAGCGGGTAGATCGCGGTGGAGCCGACCGGCGTGAGGTCGTCGTCGTTGGCCACGTTGTAGTCGGCCAGGTACACGAGGTGCTGGAACTGATTGAGGTCGAGCTCACCGGCGCTGAGCGCGGGGTTGAGCTGCGTGTAGTCGGTGAAGTCGACGATCTCGACCTCGATGCCCTCGTCGGCCGCAGCCTCCTCGAAGGTCGCCCAGTACGGGTCGTTCGCGCCGACGACACCGATCCTGATCGCGTCGCCGTTGCCACGGAAGAGGAAGAAGTACCCGCCGGCGAGGAGGGCGAGCACCACCACGACGACGACGGCAAGGAGTCCCTTGCGGCCCTTCGGGGCGTCGACGAGCTGGTCGGGCTGAGTGGTCATGGGGACGTTCCTTCGTTCACGGGAGCCGGGTCTCGGCTCTGGGGTCGGGCCCGGGGGTCTCCCGGTCCCCCCACGGTAGGAACGCCCCAGGGGCCGACCCGACACCGTTCACGATGCGAGACGTCTCGGTGTGGGCCCTGACACGTGTGCCTAGGGCGCGTCCTCGAAGCTCCAGGTCGTGCCCTCGCGGACGACCCGCGCCGGGACCCCCGCCACGACGGTGCCCGCGGGCACCCTCTGCCCCCGCACCAGGCTGCGCATCCCGACGCAGGCGTCCTCACCGATCTCGACGTGGCCCGTCACGACGGCCTCGCGGCACAGCCAGACGTGGCGGCCGATGCGGACGTGGGCGCCGAACGGATTGATGCGGTCACCCGTCGCGACGTCGGTGAGCCGGTGCATGTCGTCGGTCGCGACGTACACGTCAGCCGCCCAGAGCTGGTCGCCCTCGACGACGATCGAGCCCCCGTTACGAGCGTCGATGACGGGCTGCCGCGTCGCCACCACGGGGCCGTGGAGCACGACCTGGGAGCCGGCGCCGCAGTAGATCTCCCCCGCGGTCAGCACGACCCGCTCGCCCAGGAACACCGTGGCACGGTCGCCGCCCACCAGCAGCGAGGCCAGGTGCTCCATCGGCGAGCCGACCGCGATCACGACGTCCCGCATCGGGAACAGCATGAGGTGCTCGAGCACCCGCGCCGGCAGGTACGCCCCGTCGGCCAGGTACAGCACGTTGTCGCAGTCGTGCCACCACTGCGGGACGCCCTCGGTGAGCGGCGTCCAGGTCTGGGCGTCGATCGCCTCGGCCTGGACGCCGGCCTCGCGCAGTCGCTGCCGGTGTGCGTCCCTCATGCCCGCATCATCGCGCACGGCCCACGTCAGCCGGCGAGCACGCCCGCAGGGTCGGCGAGCAGCGACTCGAACGCCGCCTCGGCCGCACCCACGAGGACGGAGTCGCCCCCCAGCGCCGGGCGGGTCAGACGGACCTGCGCGCCGGGCGCCGCCATGACGCCGCGCTGCATCGCGGCGAGGATCTGCGGCTCGACGAGTCGGTGGAGCGAGGCCAGGTAGCCGCCGAGGACGACGACCTGGGGGTTCAGCAGGTTGACGACGTTCGCGAGACCGTGGCCGACGTGGCGGGCGATCTCGTGGAGGGACTCCGCCGGACCGTCGAAGTCGTCGAGCACCGCGTCGAGCGTGGGCACGACGTCCGTGGGCGCTCCGATCGCCCTCGCGATCGCGACGGCGCCGATCTCGGTCTCCCAGCACCCACGGTTGCCGCAGTGGCAGCGCCGACCGTTGGGGTCGTAGGACATGTGCCCCATCTCGCCCGCGAACCCGCCCGCGCCGCCGAGCGGCCGCCCGGACGTGATGACGCCGGCACCGACGCCGACGTCGCCGGAGACGTACACGAGGTGGTCGACGTCGACGCCGGCTCCGCGGACGTGCTCGGCGAGGGCGCCGAGGTCGGCGTCGTTGGCGAGCACGTGTGCGACGTCCAGGTCGAGGCGCTCGCGCACGAGCTTCTCGAACGGCACCTCGTGCCAGCCCAGGTTCGGGGCAAACAGGACGACGCCGTCGGCCTGGCGGACCACGCCGGGGACGCTGATCCCCACGCCGACCAGCGACGAGTGCGCTGGCGCGTCGGCACGGACCGCGGCCACCAGGCCGACGATCGTCTCGGCGACGTGCTCGGGGGCGGGCTCGGGCGGCAGGTTGACCCGGGCCCGCACCTCGACGTCGCACCCCAGTCCGACGCGACCCACGACGACCCGGTCGACACCCACGTCGATCGCGAGCACGTACGCGCGCCGCGACACGACCTCCAGCCCGGCCGACGGCCGGCCCGCGCCGTTGCGCGACGCCACGGGCCCGGAGCTCCGCACGAGCCCCAGGTCCTCCAACGTCGCCGCCAGCCCACCGATCGTGCTGCGGTTGAGCGCCATCTGGTTCGTGAGCGAGGCCCGCGACGTGCTGCCCGTGCGGTGCACCGAACGGAGCACCGTGCCGAGGTTGTGACGCCGCACGGCCTCCTGGTTGGTCCCGGTGCCCGTGCGCGTCACGCCGGGCACGCTAGCCGACGCCGGCGGCCGAGCGCCGACGCCGTGACACCGCGTCGACCGCGGCCGCGAGCAGCAGGACCGAACCCGTGACGACGAAGTTGATGTAGCTGGGCTGGTCGAGCAGACCGAGGCCGTTCGCGATCGTGGCGATCACGAGACCGCCGATCACCGCGTCACGGGCCTTGCCACGTCCGCCGAACAGGCTCGTCCCACCGATCACGGCGGCGCCCACGGCGTAGAGCAGCGTGTTGCTGCCGCCGGAGGAGGCCGAGACCTTGCCCGCGTTCGACGCGGCGATGATGCCGCTGATGGCCGCCATCGAGGAGCCGATCATGAACGCCTGGACACGGATCCGGTCGACGTTGATGCCGGCCCGGCGGGCCGCCTCACGGTTGCCACCGACGGCGTACAGGTGCCGGCCGAAGGTCGTGCGCGTCAGGACGTACGTCCAGAAGATCAGCAGGAAGCCCACCAGGGGCAGGACCCACGGGATGCCCTCGATCGGGAAGTTCGGGTTCTTGCTCCGGTTCGCGTTGAGGACGGCGGCCAGGCCGAGCACGACGACCGCGAGGCCCGCGATCTTGACCAGCACGACGCTGAGCGGCAGGTGCTGGAGGTTCTGGCGCACCTGACGACGGTGCTTCAGCAGCGACGCCAGGGCGAACAGGGCGACCACACCGCCCGCCATGGACCAGCCGGCGACGACCGACATGTTGTCGATCGAGATGCCGCGGATGACGTCGTTGTCGACCCGCACCGACCCGCCCTCGCCGATCATGCGGAGCAGG
>CAYRZN010000106.1:0-9350 GCA_964428825.1 uncultured Aeromicrobium sp. | reverse complement strand
CGGCGGGGCGTCTGTCGGCCGACGACCTCGCGGCGATGCTCGAGGGCATCGCGGCCCTCGACGGCGACGTGCGATCGGGCGCGTTCACGCCTGACCCCGACGACGAGGACGTGCACTCGGCCCTCGAGCGTGGCTTGATGGAGCGCCTCGGGCCCGAGCTGGGCGGACGCCTGCGCGCGGGACGTTCGCGCAACGACCAGGTCGCCACCTTGTTCCGCGCCTATCTGCGCGAGCACGCCCGCATCGTGGCCCGCCTCGTGGGCGAGCTGGTGCGCGCGCTGGCCGACCAGGCCGAGGCTCACCTGGGAGCCCCCATGCCGGGCCGCACCCACCTGCAGCACGCCCAGCCGGTCCTGCTGTCGCACCACCTGCTGGCCCACGCGTGGCCGCTCGTGCGTGACCTCGACCGCCTGCGCGAGTGGGACGCCCGGGTCGGTGCCGAGTCGCCCTACGGGTCCGGCGCCCTCGCGGGTTCGTCGCTCGGCCTGGACCCGGAGGCCGTCGCCGC
The DNA here is from genome assembly GCA_964428825.1 of uncultured Aeromicrobium sp. Lineage (GTDB taxonomy): Bacteria > Actinomycetota > Actinomycetes > Propionibacteriales > Nocardioidaceae > Aeromicrobium. The sequence continues at coordinate 8,842 of CAYRZN010000106.1, read as the reverse complement.
CGACCTCGGCTTCACCGGGTCCACGCCCAACTCGATCGACGGCACGTCGTCGCGTGACTTCGTGGCCGAGTTCGCCTTCGTGGCGGCCCAGATCGGCGTCGACGTCTCCCGTCTGGCCGAGGAGGTCATCCTCTGGAACACCAAGGAGTTCGGCTTCGTCACGCTGCACGACGGCTACTCGACCGGGTCGAGCATCATGCCGCAGAAGAAGAATCCCGACATCGCCGAGCTCGCGCGCGGCAAGTCGGGTCGCCTGATCGGCAACCTCGCCGGGCTCCTCGCGACGCTCAAGGCGCTGCCGCTGGCCTACAACCGTGACCTCCAGGAGGACAAGGAGCCGGTGTTCGACTCCGTCGACACGCTCGAGGTCCTGCTGCCGGCCTTCACCGGCATGATCGCCACCCTGACGTTCCACACCGACCGCATGGCCGAGCTCGCGCCGCAGGGCTTCGCGCTCGCCACCGACATCGCGGAGTGGCTGGTCCGTGAGGGTGTGCCGTTCCGTGTCGCCCACGAGATCTCCGGAGCCTGCGTGCAGGCGTGCGAGCAGCGGGGCATCGAGCTCGACGAGCTCAGCGACGACGACTTCGCGGCCATCTCGCCGCACCTCGCCCCCAAGGACGGACACAGCGTGCGCGAGGTCCTCACGGTCGACGGGTCCATCGCGTCGCGAGACGGCCGCGGTGGCACCGCGCTGGTGCGCGTCACCGAGCAGCTCGCCGAGCTGCGGTCGCGGGTGGGCTGACGTCGCAGACGCAGTCTGCGCGTCAGGGTGTCCGCGACGCAGTCGCGCGCCCCGGTCGTCGAGTGGCGGCGAGGAACGAGACGCTGTATCGAGACGCTGTCAGCGTGACCGCGAACGGTGGACCGGGCCGTGGTGACGGATGCCTGCACCTGACCGGGTCTCGATACTCGTCGCTCGTTCCTCGCGACGAACTCGACCAACGGGCGGGGCGACGTCGTCGCCGATGACCGGGTCTCGATACTCGTCGCTCGTTCCTCGCGACGAACTCGACCAACTGGCGGGGCGACTTCGTCGCCGGTGCCTCAGCTCGGCGAGTAGCGGCGTTCGGGGCGGCCGGTCGAGCCGTACTGCAGGCGCACCGTGGCACGGCCGACGGTCACGAAGTGCTCGAGGTACCGGCGCGCGCTGACGCGCGAGAGGCCCACGTCCTCGCCGGCCTCGCTGGCGGAGAGCTCGCCGCGCAGACGCAGCGCCTCGAGGACGGCCTCGGCGGTCTCCTGGCTCAGACCCTTCGGCAGGTCGACCGTGGGCGCGGCTGCGCCGAAGACCCGGTCGATCGAGGCCTGGTCGACAGCCTGCTGATCGCCGTCGAGGGTGCCGAGCGCGGTCAGGGTGGTGCGCACCGCCTCCAGGCGGGACGTGAGTGCCGGGTGCTCGAACGGCTTCACGAGGTACTGCTGGGCGCCACCCAGCAGGGCGGCGCGGACGATCTCGGCATCGCGCTCGGCCGTCACCATGACGACGCCCACCTCGTGTCCCGCGGCCCGGACCCGGCGCAGCACCTCGAGGCCGTCGAGGTCGGGCAGGTGGACGTCGAGCAGCACGACGTCCGGCGAGAGCTGCTCGACCATCTCGAGGGCCTCGGCACCCGTGCGCGCCGTCCCGACCGCCGTGAACCCGGTCGTGCGCTCGACGAACCGCTCGTGGATGCGCGCGACCATGAAGTCGTCGTCGACCACCAGCACGCGCAGGTCGCGGGGGGCGCTCACGTGCGCGCCACCCGGGACGCAGCTGGACGCGGTCCGGTGGTGACGAGTGGCACGGTGACCTCGAACCGGGCACCGTGCCCGCCGGTGTCGACGACCTCGACCCGTCCACCGCGGCGCGTCGCGATGACCCGCACGAGGGGCAGGCCGATGCCGCGACCGCCGAGGACCTCCGGCTTGGTCGAGAACCCGCGCACGAAGATCGAGTCGCGCAGCTCGACCGGCACGCCGGGACCGGTGTCGGTGACGGCCACCACGACGTCCTGGCCGGTGACGCCCATCGTCACGTCGACCTGCGCGGGGTCGTGACCGCGACTGGCGTCGATCGCGTTGTCGATGAGGTTGCCGATGACCGTGGTCAGGTCGGCCGAGAGGTCGGGTGCCACGGCCGGGAGGTGTGCGTCGTCGTGGAGCACGAGCCGTACCGCGACCTCGCTGGCGGCCGAGGACTTGGCCACGAGCAACGCCGCGACCGCAGGATCCTCGACCCGGTCGCGGATCCGCGCGTCGAGGTCGGCCCGTTCCCGGGTCAGGGTGCCGAGCAGCTGGGCGAGCTCGTCGTACTCCTCGAGCTCGACCAGTCCAGAGATCGTGTGCAGGCGGTTGGCGAACTCGTGCGTCTGGGCACGCAGCGTGTCGCTGATCGAGAGGTTCGAGCTGAGCTGGTTCTGCAGCGAGACGAGCTCGGTCCGGTCACGCATGGTCGTGACGCTACCGATGCCCCGCCCGTGGCTGCGAGCCGCGCGACGGTTGACGACCAGCACACGGTCGCCCACCACGACGACCTCGTCGTGCGCGTCGTCGTGGGCGGCGAGCAGGCTCCGCACGTCGGTGGGGAGGTCGAGCGACGCGACCGGTCGTCCGATGACGTCGCCACGAAGGCCGAGCAGGGCTCGTGCTCCGTCGTTGAGGAGCGTCACGCGGCCGGCCGGGTCGACCGCGACGACCCCCTCGCCGATGCTGTGCAGCAGGGCTTCCCGATGGTCGGCCAACGTCGCGATCTCGGCGCTGCCGAGGCCGCGCGTGCGCCGCTTGAGCTGGTGCGAGACCCACCACGTGCCCAGCCCGCCCGCGAGCGCCCCGACGCCGAGGAAGAGGGCCAGGTCGGTCGTCTCGTCGGTGATCCGGTCCCACAGACGCGGGTACTCCTGCGTCGCGATCGTGAACCCGAGCAGGGACCCGTCGTCGCCGATCACGGGGGCGTGGGCAGCGACCACGCGGGTGCCGTCGATCATGAGGTCACCGCTCCAGCCGCGCCCCTCCTCGATCCGGCTGTCGCCCAGGACGGCCGGGGTGCCGACCTCCTGGGGGTCGGACGAGGCGACGATCGTGCCACTGGCGTCGGCGATCGCGACCGTCGTGGCGCCGGAGAGCTGCAGGCCGCGATCGACCGTCGGAGCGAGGGCCCGCGTGGCTCCGAGCTCATCGACCTGGTCGCGCACGACCGAGACGTTGGACGTGTACTCGGCGACCGAACGCATCGCGGACCCGCGGGTCTCCTGGAACGTCTCGGTGCTCTGGCGCACGGCGATCATCGCGACCACGACGAGCACGCCGCTCATGACCACGAGCTGCAGGACCAGGACCTGACCCGCGAGGGTCAGTCGGGCACGACGCACGACCACAACGACCACAACCTCCTTTGCGTCCGCAAGAGTGACGCAGACCACATCATCGCGCAGGATCGTCGTGACCCAGGAGGAACCATGACATCACGTCGATGGAGCCGTGCGCTCGCACTGGCCCTCGCCGCCGTCCTCGTCGCCACCGTCTCCGCGTGTGGCGTGACCCGCGACGGCACCGACCCCGACAACCGACGGCTGCGGATGATGATCCCCAACAGCCCCGGTGGCGGCTACGACCTCACCGGTCGCGCGGCGGCCCAGACGATGGAGCAGGAGGGGCTGACCGGCCGGTTCGAGATCAACAACGTCATCGGCGCCAGCGGCACCGTCGCGATGCAGCGCCTGCTCAACGAGGAGGGCTCCGAGGACGTCATGCTCCTGATGGGGCTCGGCGTCGTCGGTGCGGTCTTCACGAACAAGTCGGACGCGACGGTCGACCGGGCCACGCCGATCGCGGGCCTGGTCGCCGAGGCCGAGGGCATCCTGGTCCCCGCCGACTCGCCGTTCCAGACGCTCGACGACCTCGTCGAGGCCTGGACGGCCGATCCGCGCAGCATCACCGTCGGCGGCGGCTCGTCGCCCGGCGGCCCCGACCACCTGTTCCCGATGCAGCTGGCCCAGACCGTCGGCATCGACCCGAACGACGTCAACTACATCTCGTACGACGGCGGCGGACCGCTCACGACAGCGCTGCTGGGCGAGAAGATCGACGTCGGCATGTCCGGACTCGGCGAGTTCGCCGGGCAGATCGAGAGCGGTGAGCTCCGCGTCCTCGCGGTCTCCGGAGCCGAGCGCCTGGAGACGGTCGACGCGCCCACCCTGCGCGAGGGCGGCGTCGACATGGAGTTCCTGAACTGGCGCGGCATCCTCGCGCCGCCGGGCATCTCCGAGAAGGCCCGCGAGGAGCTGGTCGACCTCGTCACCGAGATGCACGGCACGCCCGAGTGGGAGGAAGCCCTCGAGCGCAACGGCTGGATCGACAACTTCATGGTCGGCGAGGAGTTCGAGGAGTTCCTCATCGAGCAGAACAACCGCGTCGAGTCGACGCTGAAGGAGCTGGGACTGGCATGACCACGGCAACCGAGAACAGCATCGCCGGGCCGGAGCCGGCCCGCAGCAAGGTCGTCGACACCGCGCAGTACGGCCTCGCGGCCTTCCTGCTCGTCGTCGGCGTCATCGTCCTGGTCGACGCCGCCGGGCTCGAGAAGGGCTTCGCGGACCAGCCGGTCCAGCCCTACGCGTTCGGCTTCGTGATCGGTGGGGTGCTCGTGGCGCTCGCGGGACTCCTGGCCGTCGCGACCTGGCGTGGCGACGTGGCGGAGGCCGAGGACGGCGAGGACATCGATCTGACCCAGGGCAGCGACTGGGCCACCGTCGCGAAGCTCGGCGTCGTGTTCGCGATCGTCGTCGCGACGATCAGCTGGCTCGGCTGGGCGATCGTCGGCGCGTTCCTGTTCGCCGGCACGGCCCGGATCCTCGGGAGCCACCGACTGATCCTGGACATCGCGATCGGCACGGCGCTGTCGCTGCTGACCTGGTACGGCTTCTACGTGGGGCTCGGCATCCCGATCCCCGCGGGTGTCCTGGACGGGGTGCTCTGACATGGACCTGCTCCTCGAAGGGTTCGCCACCGCGCTGACCCCCACCAACCTGCTCTTCGCCGTCATCGGCGTCCTGCTCGGCACCGCTGTCGGCGTCCTCCCGGGCATCGGTCCGGCCATGACCGTGGCGCTGCTGCTGCCCGTGACCTACAGCGTCGAGCCCAGCAGTGCGCTCATCATGTTCGCCGGCATCTACTACGGCGGCATGTACGGCGGCTCGACGACCTCGATCCTGTTGAACACGCCGGGGGAGTCCTCCTCGGTCGTCACGGCTCTCGAGGGCAACAAGATGGCCAAGAAGGGGCGCGCCGCCCAGGCGCTCGCCACGGCCGCGATCGGCTCATTCGTCGCCGGCACGATCGGCACCGTGCTGCTCGTGATCCTCGCGCCCAACATCGCCGACCTGGTCGTCAAGCTCGGGGCGCCCTCGTACTTCGCGATCATGCTCCTGGCCTTGTTCGCCGTCACCGCGGTGCTCGGGTCGTCGAAGCTGCGGGGCTTCATCGCGCTGTTCCTCGGCCTGGCGATCGGCCTGATCGGCACGACGACGGGCCAGGCGCGCCTGACCTTCGGCGAGGCCAAGCTGGCCGACGGGATCGACATCGTGGTCGTCGCGGTCGCGATCTTCGCGATCGGCGAGGCCCTGTGGGTCGCGGCGCACCTGCGTCGCAAGCCGCTCGACATCATCCCGGTCGGCCAGCCCTGGATGAGCAAGAGCGACTGGGGCCGCTCCTGGAAGCCGTGGCTGCGTGGCACCGCGTTCGGGTTCCCCTTCGGGGCGCTCCCGGCCGGTGGCGCCGAGGTGCCCACGTTCCTGTCGTACATCACCGAGCGGCGCCTGACGAAGCACCCCGAGGAGTTCGGAAACGGGGCGATCGAGGGCGTCGCGGGTCCGGAGGCGGCCAACAACGCGTCCGCCGCCGGCACGCTCGTGCCGCTGCTCGCGATCGGCCTGCCGACCACGGCCACCGCCGCGGTCATCCTGGTGGCGATCCAGAGCTATGGTCTGCAGCCCGGTCCGCAGTTCCTCGACTCCAACCCCGAGCTCGTCTGGGGACTGCTCGCGAGCCTGTTCATCGCGAACACGCTGCTGCTCGTGATCAACCTGCCGCTGGCGCCCGTGTGGGCCAAGCTGCTGCAGATCCCGCGGCCGTACCTTTACGCAGGCATCCTGTTCTTCGCGTCGCTGGGGGCCTTCAGCGTCAACTTCGACGCGTTCGACCTGGCCCTGCTCGGCATCATCGGCGTGCTGGGCCTGGCGATGCGCCGGTTCGGGCTCCCGGTCCTGCCGCTCATCATCGGCGTGATCCTCGGCCCCCGCGTCGAGAACCAGCTCGCGGAGGCCCTCGCAATCTCGCAGGGCGACGTCTCGACGCTGTGGAGCGAGCCGGTCGCCGTCGTGGTGTACGTCGTCATGGCGCTGCTGCTGGTCGGCACGATCGTGGCGGGACGTCGAGCGGGAGCCGTCCCGTCCGACCCGGAGAACGAGAAGCAGGAGGTGTCCGCATGACGGTCGTGGTGGCCTGGTCGGCCGACGAGTACGGAGCAGCCGCGCTGGCGCACGGGGTGGCGCAGGCGGAGCAGAAGCACGAGGACCTGGTGGTCGTGAACGTGACGCGCGGCGACGCGCTCGTCGACCGGCGCTACGCCGCCGACGACGAGATCGCCCGGGTCACGGCCGCGATCACGGCGCTGGGCCTGGAGGTGCGGGTCGCGCACGGCGTCGTCGACGACGTCGCGGCCGCGGTGGTCGACGAGATCGGCGCCACCGGCGCCTCGCTCGCGGTCGTCGGCATCCGACACCGCTCGCCGGTTGGCAAGATGCTGCTGGGCAGCGTCGCGCAGCGCATCATCCTCGACGCGCCGTGCCCCGTCCTGGCCGTGAAGCCCGAGGCGGGCACCGACCTGGTCTGACCTACGCCAGCTCGCCGTCCGGGGCCGTGTCCGCATCTGCGGGTGCGGCCTCGACGGCGTCCGTGGGCAACGCGCAGACGCCGTCGACGCACAGCGGCGCGTCCGTGTCGCCGACCAGCTCGAACGGCCCGGTCATGCCGGCTGTCCCGACTCCTGCGCGACGCGCTCGAGGGCCGAGACGAAGACGTCGGGGGACTGCGCTCCGGAGACCGCCAGTCGGCCGTCGAAGACGTAGAACGGGACACCGCCGATGCCGTACTCGATCGCCTGCTCCTGATCGGCTTGCACCGCCGCCAGGTGAGCCTCGCTCTCGAGGTCGGCGAGCACCGCGTCACGGTCGAGACCGACCTCGGCGGCGAGGTCGGCCAGCACCTCGGCGTGGTTCAGGTTGAGACCCTGCTCGAAGTACGCCGCCAGCAGGCGCTCCTTGAGCTCGACCTGCTTGCCGTGCGCCTTGGCGTGGTGCAGCGCCTGGTGGGCGAGCACGGTGTTGGCGTGCTGCAGGCTCCCGAAGTCGTACGCGAGCCCCTCGCCCGCCGCGAGCTCGGTCATCTGCGCGAGCATCTGCTCGGCCTGCTCAGTCGGCAGGCCCTTGTGCTGGGCCAGGAATTCCGCCTCGGAGCCGGCGTAGTCGACGGGGGTCTCGGGGGAGAGCTCGAAGGAGTGGTACTCGACCTCGACCTGGCCGTCGAAGCGGGCGACGGCCTGCTCGAAGCGACGCTTGCCCACGAAGCACCAGGGGCAGGCGATGTCGGACCACACGTCGACCTTCACGGTGTTGTTGCTCATGACCCGGTCAACAGCGGACGGTGAGACCGTGTTCCCGCGCGCCTCCCGCGTCCACGAGTCACCTCGCGTTCATCTGCGCGTGGGAGCATCCGCCGGTGACCGACCCCGTTGCGGCCTCCCCCCTGCTCCGTTCCGCCGCCGCACCGGACCCCCGCACCCTGGTCGACATCCTGCGCACGACGGCCGAGACCGTCCCGGAGTCGGCTGCGGTCGACAACGGTGCCGAGGTCCTCACGTACGCCGAGTTCTGGGAGCGGGCCTCGCTCCTGGCCGACGAGCTCCACGCGCTCGGCGTGGGCCGCGGGGACCGGGTGGGCATCCGGATCGACTCGGGCACGGTCGACCTCTACGCGGCGATCGCGGGCGTCATCGTCGCGGGTGCGGCCTACGTGCCCGTCGACGTCGACGACCCGCCGGAGCGGGCCCGCACGGTCCTGGGGGAGGCAGCCGTCGCCGCCGTCGTGGGCGACGGCATGCAGGTGGCCCTGCGCCGTCCGGCGCGTGAGCTGAGCGAGGACGAGCGGGCCTTCCCGTCGACCGAGGACGACGCCTGGATCATCTTCACCTCCGGCTCGACCGGCAAGCCCAAGGGCGTTGCGGTGCGTCACCGCAACGCCGCGGCCTTCGTCGACGCGGAGGCGCGCTGGTTCCTCGCCGACGCGCCGCTCGGTCCGGGCGACCGCGTGATGGCCGGGCTGTCGGTGGCGTTCGACGCGTCGTGCGAGGAGATGTGGCTGGCCTGGCGTCACGGCGCCTGCCTCGTGCCCGCGCCGCGCTCGCTCGTCAAGAGCGGCGCCGAGCTGGGCGGCTGGCTGGTCGCGAACGGCATCACAGTCGTCTCGACCGTGCCGACGCTCGTGTCGCTCTGGCCCACGTCGGCGCTCGAGCGCGTTCGTCTGCTGATCCTCGGTGGGGAGGCGTGCCCGCCCGAGATCGGCGCCCGGCTGGCCACCCCGGACCGGGAGGTCTGGAACACCTACGGTCCGACCGAGGCCACCGTCGTCGCGTGCGGTGCGCAGCTGGGGCCCGAAGGACCCGTGCGCATCGGCTTGCCTCTGGACGGCTGGGACCTCGCGGTCGTCGATGCGCAGGGTCACCCCGTCCCCGAGGGAGCGCCGGGGGAGCTCATCATCGGCGGTGTCGGCCTGGCGCGGTACCTCGACCCGGCCAAGGACGCCGAGA
>CAYRZN010000105.1:0-9362 GCA_964428825.1 uncultured Aeromicrobium sp. | reverse complement strand
AGGCACTCCACGAGCGGGTCGACGAAGGCCGCGAGGTGCCCGGAGGCCTCCCACACGCGCGTGGGGAGGATGACCGAGGAGTCCAGACCGACGACGTCGTCGCGTCCTTGCACCATGGAGCGCCACCACTGGCGCTTGATGTTCTCCTTGAGCTCGACGCCCAGAGGTCCGTAGTCCCACGCGGACTTGGTGCCGCCGTAGATCTCCCCGCACTGGTAGACGAAGCCGCGACGCTTGCAGAGGCTGGTGACGGTGTCGATCGTGGACGCAGGCATGGATGCAGTTCTCCCGGCTGGATGTCGGCGGGGCGCGCGGCCGTCGTGACGGACCGCTCCCGTGGATCGGACCAGCGTATCGAGACCGACGTGACCAGCGGCACCTGCCGTCAGTTTGACAATGGTTCCCATCCGCGTGAACGATGGGTCCATGCGTCGTTCCGCCCTGATCGCCCCTGCCCTCCTGCTCTCCCCACTCCTCGTCGCGTGTGGCGCCGGGGGTGGTGACGACGGGCCCACCGTGGTGACCTCGGCCTACCCGTTCCAGTTCCTCGTCGAGCGGGTCGCCGGCGACCACTACACGGTCGAGAACCTGACGCGTCCGGGCGGGGAGCCCCACGACCTCGAGCTGACCCCGCGGCAGGTCGCCGACGTCCAGGGCTCCGACCTGGTCGTCTACGTCGACGCCTTCCAGACCGCGGTGGACGAAGCCGTCGCGCAGGCCGACCGCGCCGACGGCGCCACCCTGGACCTGGCGAGCGTCGTCGACCTCATCGAGTCCGGCGACGAGGGCCATGACCACGCCGAGGGCGAGGAGCACGCCGAGGAGGAGGGCCACGAGGGTCACGACCACGGAGGTGTCGACCCGCACTTCTGGCTCGACCCGCACCGCATGGAGCTCGCCGCCCGCGCCATCGGCGAGCGGATGGCCGACATCGACCCGGACCACGCGGACGACTACACCGCCAACGCCGATGCGCTCGTGACCGAGCTCCAGGAGCTCGACGCCGACTACACCGTGGGTCTGCAGAGCTGCGAGCTCCGCACGATCGTCACGGCCCACGCCGCGTTCGCCTACCTGGCCGACGCCTACGACCTCACGCAGGTCGCGATCGCCGGACTCGAGCCGAGCGCCGAGCCGTCCTCCGCCCAGCTCGCCGAGATCAGCGACCTCGTGACCTCCCAGGGCATCACGACGGTCTTCACCGAGCAGCTCGTGGACCCGGCCGTGGCCGAGACCGTCGCGAGCGCGACCGGGGCCACGACGGCTATCCTCGATCCGATCGAGGGTCTCAGCGACGCCACCGCGGACCAGGACTACCTGTCCCTGATGCGGAGCAACCTCGACGCGATCCGGGAGGCCAACAGGTGCCAGTGAGCCAAGGCGACCGTGGCGTGCTCCAGGCGCGCGGTGTCACGGTCGACCTCGGGGGGCGGCCCGTGCTGTCCGACGTCGACCTCGTCGTCGGCCGGGGCGAGGTGGTCGCCGTGCTCGGCGCCAACGGCTCCGGCAAGTCCACGCTCGTGCGGGCCGTCATCGGCCTGGTCCCCCGCCGCTCGGGTGACGTCGCACTCTTCGGGACCCCCCTCGAGCACTTCCGCGACCGTGCTCGCCTGGGATACGTGCCCCAGCGCAGCGTCAGCTCGGCCGGCGTGCCGGCCACGGTCCGCGAGGTCGTGCTGAGCGGACGCCTCGCCCGGCGCCGGCTCGTCGGCCCCGCCCGCCGCGCTGATCGCGAAGCCGCCGACCGCGCCATCGAGGTCGTCGGCCTCACCGACCTGCGCCGCCGCCCCGTCACCGAGCTCTCGGGCGGTCAGCACCAGCGCACCCTGATCGCTCGAGCCCTGGCCTCCGAACCCGACCTCCTGGTCATGGACGAGCCCTTGGCCGGGGTCGACGCGGCCAGCGGTCAGGGACTCGCCCGCACCGTGGCCGACCTGGTCGCCACGGGCACCGCGGTCCTGCTGGTGGAGCACGACCTCGGTCCGCTGACGGAGGTCGTCGACCGCGCCGTCGTCATCGACCACGGCCGGGTCGTCTACGACGGCCCTCCGCAGTCCGCACCGTCCGAGCACGTCCACCACCACCCCCACACGGGCGAGCCCGGCCGGATCGAGCCGCTGCCGCACGAGGGGGTGCTGTGATGCTGGAGCTGCTGAACTACGACTTCATGCAGCGCGCCCTGCTCGCCGCGCTCATCACCGGCGTCACGGCTCCGGCGATCGGCACGTTCCTCGTGCAGCGTCGCCTCGCGCTCCTGGGCGACGGCATCGGGCACGTCGCCCTGACCGGGGTCGCGGCCGGGCTGCTGACCGGGACCGCGCCGCTGCTCACCGCCGTCATCGCCGCCACGCTCGGCGCGCTCGCGATCGAGCTCATGCGCACCTACGCCAAGACGTCGGGCGACGTCGCTCTCGCGATGCTGTTCTACGGAGGTCTCGCTGCCGGCGTCCTGCTGATCAACCTCGCCGGCGACAGCGCATCGACCCTCAACAGCTACCTGTTCGGCTCGATCGTCACGGTGACCTCCGACGACCTCGTGGTCGTCGGGATCCTCGGCGCACTGGTGCTGGCCGTCGTGCTCGCCGCCACGCCCCAGCTGTTCGCGGTGTGCCAGGACGAGGAGCACGCTCGGGTCAGCGGGGTCCCGGTCCGCCTGTACGGGATCCTCATCGCCGTGCTGGCGGCCGTCACGATCACGGTCGCGATGCGCACGGTCGGCCTGCTGCTCGTCTCGGCCCTCATGGTCGTGCCGGTCGCGGCCGCCCAGCAGGTCGCCCGGAGCTTCCGGGGCACGCACCTGCTCGCGATGCTGCTCGGTCTGGTCGCGGCGATCGGGGGGGTCGTCGCGAGCTTCGAGATCGACACCCAGCCCGGCCCCACGATCGTCCTCACGGCCATGCTGTGCTTCGCGGTGCTCGCCGCGGCACGCGGGGTCCTGGCGTTGAGCGGCCGCTGGAAGAGGCGCCCACTAGAGTTGGGCTGAGGAGGATCGTCAGCATGGTCAGCACCCCCCGCAACACCCGTCAGCGTCGCGCCGTCGCCGCGATCCTGGAGGACCTCGACGGCTTCGCGAGCGCGCAGGAGATCCACGACCTGCTCCGTCACCGTGGCGAGTCGGTCGGCCTGTCGACCGTCTACCGCAACCTCCAGGCCCTGAGCGACTCCGCCGAGATCGACGCGCTGCGCAACGACGACGGCGAGACCCTGTACCGGCAGTGCAGCACGGGCCACCACCACCACCTGGTGTGCCGCGCGTGCGGGCGCACGGTCGAGGTCGCTGGTCCCACGGTCGAGCGCTGGGCCGACTCGATCGCTGCCGAGCACGGATTCGTCGACGTCGCCCACACCCTCGAGATCTTCGGGACCTGCGGCAACTGCAGCACGTGAGCTGCGTCCTGTGATCGTCCTGCCCCGCGGCGAGTGGCTGCCTCGGGCCCAGGCGCACCGCGAGCGCGCCGAACGGTGGACCCTGCCCCACCTGCGCCGTCGAGCCGCGGGCGACGACCACCCGGTCGAGGACTTCCTGTTCGAGTACTACAACTTCTCCCCTGGCGCCCTCGCGCGCTGGCATCCCGGCCTCGGCGTCGGCCTGGAGGACGCGGCCGAGCACGCCGAGCTCGGCGCGTACCTCACTGACGGCGACGTCTCTCGGGTCGACGCGGGCCGCCTGGAGCGCCGGGTCCCTGGCCTGCGCTGGACCCACGCACTGCTGTCACGTACGCGCGACGCCGAGCCGCGATGGAGCTGCTTCGGGCTGCACGAGTGGGCCATGGTGCACGGGGCGGCCGAGCAGCGCCGCCACCGCGGCCAGCCGCTCCGCCTCGGTGCGGCCGGCACCGACGAGGTCGTCCGGTCGCACACGCTGCAGTGCACGCACGTCGACGCCTTCCGGTTCTTCACCTCGTCGGCGGCCCCGCTGAACGCCCACCAGCTGACTCGAGACGACCAGATCCGACACGAGCAGCCCGGCTGCGTGCACGTCACGATGGACCTGTACCGCCTCGCATTCCGACTCGTGCCGTTCGTCGAGTCCACGATCGTCCTCGATGCGTTCGAGCTCGCGCTCGATGCCCGACAGGTCGACATGCGGGCGTCGCCGTACGACGTCACCGACCTGGGGCTCGACCCGATCCCGGTCGAGACTCCGGAGGGCAAGGCCGCCTACGTGCAGGAGCAGCGACGCCTCGCGAGGTTGGCCGCGCCACTGCGGGAGCGACTGCTCGGCGCCGTCACCGAACTGTTGGAACACGGCGCAGCGCCGTCTGGCGTTTGAAGCGACACGGCGCGGCTGGCCTCGAACCAACGGCTCTGCTGACCTCGTCGAGGAACGACACCCCACCGTGCGCGAGGCGCCTTCGCGCAAGCCGCTGAAGCCACTCCACGTCCTGCAGAGCACGGAAGAGGCCCCGCAACCCACCGATGGTCTCGACGTCACAGGCCAAGATGACCAGCGCGCGGGCCCATCGAACAGCCGAAGCCCGCACGAGCATGGTGGGTGAGTACTCCACAGGGGATCTCGTCGTCTCGAGGGCTTGTCGGTGGGTGGGTGTTGGGTTGAAGCATGTCCAGCAACCGGCCCGGTCTTCTCGACCTCAGTGGCATCGCGCGTGACCGCGCGATGGCCGAGGCCTGCGAGTGGCTGGCCATGCTCGACTACCGCGACACCGAGCTCGAGCGCATCGAGGCCTCCGACGCCACCCCCATGCGCAAGGTCGTCGAACGCTCCACCATCGCGGTCGAGATCGGCCTGCACCTCAACCTGTCCGAGGGCCAGGTCATCGACCGCCTCGCCGCCGGCGACCGGCTACGGTGCCAGACCCCCAGGGTCTGGCTCATGTTCCAACGCGGCATCATCGACGCCGCCCGCGCCCGCGAGATCTCCCTGGCCGTACGCCGCCTGCAACGCCCCGAATCATCCGACCGCCTCGACACCCAAGTCGTCTCCTACGCCGCCAAGCACACCCTCACCGAGCTGCGCTGCTGGCTGCGGCGGTTCGTCTCACGGGTCGAGGCCGACCTCGCGATCGAACGCGCCGACGCCGAACGCGAGCAGCGCCACGTCGAGGTCGTCCAGGCCGACGACGCCATGGCCTGGCTCAACGCCTACCTCCCCGCCCACGAAGCCGCCGCGATCGCCACCCGCCTGCGCAAAGCCGCCAAGGCGGCCCGCGCCGCCGGCGACGACCGCACCCAGACCCAGCTCGAGGCCGACCTGCTGACCGAGTGGACCCTCCACGCCGACGACAGCCAGGTCGCGCGCGGCCGGGGCCTGGCGATCGACATCGCCGTCACCGTCGACGCCAAGGTCGCAGCCGGAGCCGAGCCCGGCCACGCCGAGGCCGCCGATGGGTCCTGGGAGGTCCCCGCCGAGTGGCTCCTCGACTCAGCCGTCGAAGGCGACGCCCTCTGGCACCGGCTCCTGATCGAGCCGATCAGCGGCAACACGCTGGCCCACCAGTACATCGGCTACCAACCGCCCGACATCCTCAAGCGCGCGATCGTGCTGCGCGACGGCGTGTGCGCCGGACGCGGATGCGTCAGACCCGCCGCCGAGTGCGACCTGGACCATCGAGAACCCTGGCCCGACGGACCGACGTCGGGCGACAACCTCGATCCCCGCTGCCGCGGAGACCATGCCCGCAAGGGACATGGCGTGATCGACGACGTCCTCCGTCGACTCCACGAGATCGAGGACGCGCCCCTGAACCGGCACCGGCTCGCGCCCTACCGACCCGACAAGGTCGCGACCCAGCTGGCGCACCGCCTCGCGCACCGCACCGACGACGACCTGCTCGCCACCGACAGCGAGCTCGCCGCCTGAGTCGCACCGCATCAGACCGTAGGCTGACGCGGTGTCGAACCACCATCTCGTCGACGGCGCCAGCCTGACCGGCCCCGACGTGCACGCGATCTGGACCATCCGCGACCTCGTGTTCAACGTGGAGCAGCGGTGCGAGGACGCCGACCCCGATGCGATCGACCTCGAGCCGACCACGACGCACCTCTGGTACGCCGACGACCGCGGCATCACGAGCTACCTGCGCACGTACGTCACGGCCGACGGCGTGCGGCACGTCGGTCGCGTGTGCACCCGTCGCGATACCCGCGGCGCAGGACTGTCCGGCTCCCTGCTGCGCGAGGTGCTGCAGCAGTGGGGTCACGAACCGATCGTGCTCGGCGCCCAGGCCTACCTGCACGACTGGTACGCGGGATTTGGCTTCGTGCAGGACGGAGAACCCTACGTCGAGGCCGGCATCGACCACGTGCCGATGGCCCGCGCCGCCCGCTGACCCGGGCCCCGCAGATCGAGCAGACTCAGCTCTCGGTCGACTCGTCCTCCGCACCACCGGAGCCACCGCCGCCGTCGGTCTCGCCCTCGTCACCCTCGTCGTCCTTCGAGCTCGGGTCGTCCAGGTCCTCGTCGGCGCCGAAGGCCTCGACCGCGGACGACAACGCGTCGACCTGGGACGACTCGGCCTCGTCGACGGCGACCTCGGCCGCGCTGTACTGCTCGGTGAACTCGAAGTAGTACGACTCCCCGCCGTCGAGGGACGCCGCCATCTGGTTGAGGTTGTCGAGCACGTGCTGCAGGGCGGCCGACGTGAGCTCCGCGGCCTCCTCGTAGCCCTCGGGCACCTCGACGGCGTCGAAGGTGTCCTTGATGGCCTGCATCGCCGGGATGGTCGAGTCACGCACGGGCTGACCGTTGGAGAACGGACCCGGACCCAGCAGCTCGGCCGGCTTGCCCCGATCGAGGGCGGTGGCAGCCGCGTCCTTGAACTCGGTGGCGTCGAGGCCGTCCTGCGCCAGGGACTCCAGGACGTCGAGGTCGTCGGAGATCTCCTGCTCGACCTTCGCCGCCGCAGCGTAGTCGTCGGAGTTCTCACGTCCGTACTCAGGAGCGTCGCCGATCGACGGCACGGCATCCTTCGCCTCGGCGATCGCGTCGAGGGCGGAGTCGTAGTCCGAGAGCTCGTCGTCGATGGCCGTGGCCTGGTCCTCACGGAACGTCGCGACCTCGGCGAGGTAGTCCTCGGCGGCGCGGTCGGCCGCGGCGACGTCGTTCTTGTGGTTCTGGTGGATCACGAGGACGACGGTCGTGACGGCGATGGCAGCCACGACGAGCACCCCGAGGACGGAGAAGAGGATGATCTTGGCGCGCTTGCTCATGGCAGAACGGTGGCCGCACGCTCAGGCGGTGTCAAATTGATCCGGCGATCCGGGGACCTCTCCCCATGCCGCAGTTCTCCCACGTCGCGTGGGCGTACCGCTCAGTCGGGCAGGACGGCGTCGACCGCGGTCGCGAGCTCGGCGTCGACCGTGAGCCCGTACAGACGGACCGCCTCGGCCGCGATCGCGAGTCGTTCGCCGTAGCTGAAGGAGTAGTTCTGTCCGAGCGCCGCGAACGCCAGGAGCAGCTCGCACTGGTCGATCACGTTCTGGACGGCACCCGTGACGGTCGCCGCGAGCTCCTCCTGGCCGCCGGGGACCGGGACCGCAGCGAGGTCGGCCAGCGCATCCTCGTAGGCCGGGATGACCTCGCGCTCGACGACGGCCGTGTCACGGATCGTGGACGACCCGGTGATCGCGTCGATGCGCAGGGCCAGGGCGGCGTCGGCGGCGGCGATGAAGGGGCGGGCCACCGCGACCCGCCCCAGCACGTCGACCAGCTCGACGTAGGGGTCGACGAGCGTCGCCTCGAGGTACTGGGCGTCGCGGTAGTCCGACGACAGCTCGGCACCCTGGCCGCCGATGTCCGGCAGGCGCGGCGGGTCGTCGATGCGTGCCTGCACCTGGGCCTGGAGGTCGCTGGGCGACCCGTCGCGCCCGGCCACGACGAGCGCGGTCAGCTCGTCACGGTAGGCGTCGACCTGCTCCACGAACTCCGCGGCGACCGCGTCGGCCTCGTCGCCGGCCCGCACCTGACGCTGCTGCTCGACGATCACCAGGGCTCCCACGGCCGCGACGACCAGCACGGTCACGATCACCGGGAGGGTGATCGCGAGCCTGCGCCACCTCGTCACGACCGCCACCCACCACTCGCGTCAGAAACCCGCCGGAGCCACTCCGTGCGCCCGCAGTCCGTAGGTCAAGGCGTCGGTGAGGGCGATCCAGGAGGCCTCGATCATGTTGGCACCGACGCCCACCGTGACCCAGGAGTCCTTGCCGTCCGAGGTCTCGATCAGCACCCGGGTGACAGCGTCGGTCCCGTGGCCCTGGTCGAGGATCCGGACGCGGAAGTCGGTCAGGTGGAACTGCACGACGTCCGGGTACACCTGCTCGATCGCCAGCCGCAGGGCGTGGTCGAGGGCGTTGACGGGGCCGTTGCCCTCGCCGATCACCGCCAGGCGCTGCCCGCCGGCGACGATCTTCACGGTAGCCTCCGCCACGGCGCCCTCGCGCAGACCGCTCGACTCGGCGATGACCCGCCAGGACTCGACGTCGAAGTAGCTCGGTCGCGCCCCCTCGACCTCCTCGACCAGAAGCAACTCGAACGAGGCGTCGGCCGCCTCGAAGGTGTAGCCCGACTGCTCGAGCTCCTTGACGCGGTCTGTCAGCCGCGCCAGACGCGCCGGATCGTCGGCGAGATCGAATCCCAGCTCGCGGCCCTTGAGCTCGATCGTCGCGCGACCGGCCATCTCCGAGACCAGCAGCCGCATGTCGTTGCCGACCAGGGCCGGGTCGATGTGCTGGTAGAGGTCGGGATCGACCCGGATCGCGCTCGCGTGCAGGCCCGCCTTGTGGGCGAAGGACGAGACGCCCGTGTAGGGCTGACGGGCCAGGGGCGGGTAGTTCGTGATCTCCGAGACCGCATGGGCGATGCGGGTGGCCTCGGCGAGCCGACCCTCCGGCAGGACGGGACGCCCGAGCTTGAGCTCGAGATTCGCGACGCAGGTCACGAGGTCGGCGTTGCCCGTGCGTTCCCCGTACCCGTTGAGGCACCCCTGCACGTGGGTCACCCCGGCCAGGACCGCTGCCATCGAGTTGGCGACCGCGCACCCGGTGTCGTTGTGCGCGTGGATGCCGAGCCGCGCCCCCGTCGTGGCGAGCACGTCACCCACGACGTCGGTGACCTGGTGCGGCAGCATGCCCCCGTTCGTGTCGCACAGGACCGCGACCTCGGCTCCCGCCTCCGTCGCCGCACCGAGGACCTCCAGCGCGTAGGCGCGGTGGGCGAGGTACCCGTCGAAGAAGTGCTCGAGGTCGACGAACACGCGCTGCCCCTCCGACCGCAGGTGCGAGACCGTGTCGCGCACCATCGCGAGGTTCTCCTCGAGCGTCGTGCGCAGGGCCAGCTCCACGTGGCGATCATGGCTCTTCGCCACGAGGGTCACGACCGAGGCCCCGGACTCGCGCAGGGC
>CAYRZN010000104.1:0-9385 GCA_964428825.1 uncultured Aeromicrobium sp. | reverse complement strand
GAGGCTCGTCGCCAGGGCTCCTCGCACCTCAGCCACCGGTGGCTGAGGTGCGAGGAACGAGCCTCGAAGCCCTGGTTCCGTGAGCGGATCCGAGACGGACGAGGACTTCACCGAGGCGGTGCTGCGGGTCGTCGAGTCCATCCCGCCGGGCCGGGTCCTGACGTACGGGCTCATCGCCGAGCAGGTCGGTCGGGGCGGCCCCCGTCAGGTCGGCGGCGTCATGGCGCGCGACGGCCACGGCGTCCCGTGGTGGCGGGTCGTGCGGGCCGACGGCTCGCTCCCGGCCCACCTCGTGCTCGACGCGCAGCGGGAGTGGCAGCGTGAGGGCACCCCCGTGAGGCGTGGCCGGGTCGACGTCCCGCGCGCCGTGGTGCCGCCGGATGTCGGCGCCCTCTGATTGCATGATCGCGTGACCCTCCAGTACGAGCTCCGCCGACCGCGCCAGGTCGCGGTGACGCCGCCGTCGCTCGACGCGTCGCAGCGGGCCGTCGTCGACCACGGTCTCGGCCAGCTGGTGCCCGCGCCGCTCCTGGTGCTGGCCGGGCCGGGCACGGGCAAGACGACCACGCTCGTCGAGCTCGTGGCCCAGCGCATCGCCGCGGGCGAGGTCACCCCCGACCAGGTCCTCATGCTCACCTTCAGCCGCAAGGCGGCCGAGGAGCTCCGCCACCGGGTGGCGGCTCGTCTGGGTGGGGGAGCGACCGTCACGGCCTCCACGTTCCACGCCTGGTGCTACGCGGTGCTGCGGTCCCACGCCGATCCCGAGGTGTTCGCCTCGCCCCCCACGCTCATGACCGCGGCCGAGTCCGACGCCGTGCTGGCCGAGCTGCTCGCGGGTCACGACGCCGCCACGTGGCCTGCCGAGCTGCGGCCCGCGCTGCGCACGCGAGGGTTCGCCACCGAGCTGGGCGGGTTCCTCGGCGCGCTCGCCGCCGGCACCCTCACGACTCACGACCTCCGGGCCCTGGCCGTCAGTGCAGACCGGCCGCTCTGGGGCCGCGTCGCCGAGGTGCTCGACGAGTACGGCGAGGTCACCGACGCCGCCAACCTCACCGACTATGCCGAGCTCGTCGTGCGCACCTCGGCGCTCCTCGACGCCCCCGAGAGCCTCGACGCGGTGCGCGGGCGGCTGCGCCTGGTGGTGGTCGACGAGTACCAGGACACCGACCCGGCGCAGGTCGAGGTGCTCCGCAAGCTCGTCGGTCCGGCCCAGCAGCTGGTCGCGGTCGGCGACCACGACCAGTCGATCTACGCCTTCCGGGGCGCCGACGCCGAGGCCGTCGGCCTGTTCCCCCGTCACTTCCCGGGCGCCCAGGTCAAGGTGCTCGGCACCACCCGCCGCTTCGGTCGGCAGATCCGCGACGCCGCCGTCACGGTCCTGCCGCCCCTGCAGGCCCGAGGCCTGCCCGTCGACCTCGTCCGCCGCCACCGCGAGCTCGACTGCGTGAGCGATGCGGGGGAGGGCAGGGTCGAGGTGCTCACCTTCACGAGCGAGACCGCCGAGGTCGAGCACGTCGCCGAGACGCTGCGTCGCCAGCACCTCGAGCAGGGGCGGCCCTGGTCCGACATGGCGGTGCTGGTGCGCACCTCCGCCCAGCTCTCGCGCCTGCAGCGCGCGCTCGTCGAGGCCGACGTCCCGTGCGAGGTCTCGGGCGACGAGGTCCCGCTGGTGGCCGAGCCGGCGGTCCGGGTGCTGCTCGGAGCGCTGGCGGCCGCCGACGCCCTGGCGGCCGGTGCCGAGCTCGATCCCGAGGTCGCCCACACCCTGCTCACGGGCCCGCTCGCCGGTGTCGACGCCCCCGACCTGCGGGCCCTCGGTCGCCGCCTGCGCGCCGATGACCGCGAGACCCCGTCCCGGGTGCTGCTGTCGCGCGCCGTGTCCGGTCTCGCGTCCGCCGACGAGGTGGCTCCCACTGATCCCGTCGTGCGGCGGCTGGCGCGTCTGCTGGCGCGCGCCGCCGAGATGATCGCCGGTGGTGAGCCGTCCGAGCAGGTCCTGTGGACGTTGTGGGACGGCACGGACTGGCCCAGCCGTCTCGAGCAGGCGTGGGAGTCCGGCGGCAGCGAGCGCGTCACCGCCGATCGCGACCTCGACGCCCTCGTGGCCCTGTTCCAGCACGCCGCGCGATCGGAGGAGCGCATCCGCCGCCGCTCGGTCGCCGGGTTCCTCGCCGACCTTCGCGCGCAACGTCTGCCCGCCGACCGGCTGGCCGACAGCACGGCGCGCCCTGCGGCGGTGCGGCTCATGACGGCCCACCGCGCCAAGGGTCTGGAGTGGCCGGTCGTCGTCGTGGCCGGCGTCCAGGAGGACGTCTGGCCCGACCTCACGCCGCGCCCCACGCTGCTCCGACCCGATCTCCTCTCGGGTCCGGCCCCCACGGCCCGCGACCGTCTGCACGAGGAGCGTCGCGTCATGTACGTGGCCCTGACCCGCGCCCGTGAGCACCTCGTGGTCACCGCGGTCGACTCCGGGTCCGACGAGGCCGGCGGTCCGTCGCGATTTCATGCCGAGCTGCTGGCGGCCGGGTTCGGTACGGGCGAACGGCGTGGTCGTCCCGCGCGTCCCCTGTCGCTGCGCGGGCTCGTCACCGACCTGCGCCGGGCGGCCGACGATCCTGACCCCGAGGTCCGTGCCTCGGCAGCCGGTCTTCTGGCCCGCATCGCCCGCAGCCACGCCGGCCGGGCCCGAGCGGCACATCCCGACACCTGGTGGGGTCTGGCCGACCCCACCACCAGCGAGGTCCCGCTGCGCGACCCCGTGCAGCCTCTCGGGCTCTCGGGTTCGAGCCTCACGAGCATCACCGGGTGCTCCCTGAAGTGGTTCCTGTCCAGCGAGGCGCAGGGCTCTCGCGGTTCCACCACGGCGCAGGGGTTCGGACTCGTGGTGCACGCCGTGGCGGCCGACGTCGTGCGCCGCGGGCTGGAGCGACCCACCGTGGAGGAG
Source organism: uncultured Aeromicrobium sp. (assembly GCA_964428825.1). Classification (GTDB taxonomy): domain Bacteria; phylum Actinomycetota; class Actinomycetes; order Propionibacteriales; family Nocardioidaceae; genus Aeromicrobium. The sequence continues at coordinate 6,441 of CAYRZN010000104.1, read as the reverse complement.
CTGCACGCCCACCTCGACTCCGTGTGGCACCGACTGGGTCACGAGACGTCGTGGATCAGCGAGCGCGAGAAGGCCGATGCCCACCAGGCGCTCGTGCGGTTCGCCTCGTGGCACGTCGCCAACTCGCGCACCCCGATCGCGGCCGAGCTCGACTTCACCGCCGAGCTCACGATCGACGGCGAGCAGGTCGTGCTGCGCGGGTCGATGGACCGCGTCGAGCTCGACGCCGACGGCCGCGTGCACGTGGTCGACCTCAAGAACAGCAAGAGCGTGCCCTCGGGTGCCGAGGTCGCCGAGCACCCGCAGCTCGGCGTCTACACCCTCGCGGTGCGCGAGGGCGCGGTCGAGGGACACCGCGAGGTCGGGGGCAGCGAGCTCGTCCAGCTGCGCGTCGCCGAGGGCGCCAAGGCCCCGGACTCGCCCAAGGTGCAGCGTCAGCCCGCGCCCGCCGAGGAGGGCGAGTTCTTCGTCCACGACCTCGTCCGGCAGGCGGTGCGCACGATGCGCACCGAGCAGCTCGCGGCCACGCCGGCCACCTGCTCGTTCTGCGAGTTCGACGCGGTGTGCCCGGCCAAGACCACGTTCACGATCGGGTCGGCGCGATGAGCACCCCCGACGCCGAGCTGCGGCGCGCGATCCGCGACGTCGACCACCTGTGCGAGGTGCTCGACATCCCCTTCAGTCCCGAGCAGCGTGCCGCCATCACCGCGCCCCGCGAGGGCACGTACTCGATCATCGCGGGTGCGGGCTCGGGCAAGACGGCCGTCATGGCGGCCCGGGTCGTGTGGCAGGTCGGGCACATCGGTGTCGACCCCGAGCGCGTGCTCGGCCTGACGTTCACCGCGAAGGCGGCGGGGGAGCTGGCCGGGCGCGTGCGGGCGTCGCTCGACGCGGCACTGGTCCTCGGCGACACCGGTGAGCCCACCATCTCCACCTACCACGCGTTCGCAGGCCGGCTCATCGCCGAGCACGGGCTGCGACTCGGCCTCGAGCCGGACCTGACGGTCCTCACCGACGCGCGCCGGCACCAGCTCGTGGTGCGCGTGCTGCGGTCGGTCGACGAGCCGCTGCACCACGTCTCCACGAGCCTGCCCAACCTCGTGCGCGACGTCCTCGCCCTCGACGGCCAGCTCTCGGAGCACCTCGTCTCCCCCGACGACCTGCGCACGTTCGACCACGACGTCGTCCTGGAGATGCAGAACCAGCCCAAGCAGCTCAAGATCCACGACGAGATCGCCACGGCGGCGCTGCGGCGCACCGAGCTCAGTCGGCTCGTGGAGCGATACCGCGCCGCCAAGGCCGAGGCCGGCGTCATGGACTTCTCCGACCAGATGGCCTGGGGCACGCGGCTGGCGCAGCTGCCCGAGGTCGCGGGCGAGATCGGTGACCGCTTCGACCTCGTCCTGCTCGACGAGTACCAGGACACCTCCGTCGCCCAGCGCGACCTGCTCGCCTCGCTGTTCCAGGGCCGGGTCACGGCGGTCGGGGACCCGGCCCAGGGCATCTACGGGTGGCGCGGCGCCGCCACCGGCAACCTCGAGGGCTTCATCGAGCAGTTCACCCCGTCGGGTGCGGCACCCACCACGCCGTTCAGCCTCGCGGTCAGCCGACGCTGCGGGCACCGCATCATCGACCTCGCGGGCCACGTGGCCCGCGAGTTCTACGCGGAGTCCGAGGTCGTGCGGCCGCTCGAGGCGGCGCCCGGCAACCCCGAGGGCGAGGTCACGGTCGCGCTGCACGCCACGGTCGCCGACGAGGTCCAGGCGGTCGCCGACGCGGTCGTCGTGGCCGGCCACCGGCACGACCCCCCGGTCTGGAACGAGATCGGCGTGCTGGTGCGCACCAAGAACGAGAACGCCGAGATCGTCCAGGCCCTGCGCGCCCGTGACGTCCCCGTGGAGATCGTGGGTCTCACGGGGCTGCTGACCCAGCCCGAGGTGCTCGACGTCGTGTCGGTGCTCGAGGTGCTCGACGACATGACGGCCAACCCGTCGATGCTGCGCCTGCTCGCCGGCCCCCGGTGGCGCGTCGGTGACCGCGACCTCGCGCTGCTGGGTCGACGCGCCCGCAGGCTCAGCGAGTCGTACCGAGCCGGCGACGACCCCGACGCCGGCGACCTCGACGCCACCTTGGCGGCCGAGCTCGACCGCGCCACGGCCGGCGTCGACCCCACCGAGGTCGTGTCGCTGGCGGAGGCCGTCGCCGACCCGGGCGCCGGCGCGTACTCGACCGAGGCGTTGCGCCGGTTCGCCGAGATCGCCGCCCTCCTGGCCCGGTTGCGACGCTCCGTGCACGAGCCCCTGACCGACCTCGTCCACCGGGTCGTCCGCGAGCTGCAGCTCGATGTCGAGCTCGACGTCGCCGGCCTCGGCACCGACAACCTCGCGCTGCTGCACGAGGCGGTCGCCGGGTACGCGTCCGCCGACCCGCACGCCTCCCTGGGCGGACTCATGGCCTATCTCTCGGCCGAGCGTGACCACGCCGACGGGCTCGACGTCAGCGCCCCGTCGGAGGCCAACTCCGTCAAGGTCCTGACGGTCCACAAGGCCAAGGGCCTGGAGTACGACGAGGTGTTCGTGCCGTTCCTGGCCGACGGCGTCTTCCCCTCGCGCAAGGCCCGCAGCCGGTGGACCACCACGGCGTCGGCCCTGCCCACGGCGCTGCGCGGCGACGGCGACACGCTGTCCGACCTCGAGGACTTCACCACCGCGGGTGTGGCGGAGTACAAGCAGGCCACGGCACGCGAGACGTACCTCGAGGAGGTCCGGCTCGCCTACGTCGCGCTGACCCGGGCCAAGTCGCGTCTGCACCTCAGCGGTCACCGCTGGGGACGCACGCAGAAGCAGCCCCGGCCCGTCTCGCCGTTCCTGGCCGACGCCGCCCTGTGGCTGGAGGGGCATGGCGGTGCGCCGGTTGCCTGGGCCCCGGAGGTCGGGGTCGACGAGAGCAACCCGCTGGTCGACGACGTCGCCTACGCCTGGCCCCACCCGGTCGTGGGCATGGAGTCGCGCCGGGCGTTTGCCCACGAGGTCCGCGCCGCCCTGCTCGCCGAGCAGCCGGCGCCCGTCCACGTCTCGCACGCGGAGCTGGCCGAGGAGCTCGAGCTCGTCCTGGCCCAGGCAGAGCGGTCCGAGAGCTCGCTCGTCGAGGTCACCCTGCCGTCCACGCTCTCGGCCACCCAGACCCTGGCGCTCGTGGGCGACGAGGAGGGGTTCGTGCGCGACCTCGCCCGCCCCATGCCCCGTCGGCCCTCCACTGCCGCGCGGTTCGGCACGGCCTTCCACGCGTGGGTCGAGTCGCGGTACCTCGCCCACGTCCAGCCGTCGCTCCTGGACCCGGCCGACCTGCCCGGGCGGGGCGACGTCGACGTCGCCGACGACGCCGAGCTGGCCGAGCTCCAGGCGGCCTTCGACGCGGGCGCCTACGCCCGACGCGCGCCGTTCTCGATCGAGGAGGCGTTCTCGATCCAGCTCGGTGCCCAGCGGTTGATCGGACGGATCGACGCCGTCTTCCCCGCCACGCTGGCCGACGGCACCGAGGGTTTCGAGATCGTCGACTGGAAGACCAACCGCACCACGAGCGCCGACCCGCTCCAGCTCGCGGTCTACCGGCTCGCGTGGGCCGAGCAGCACGGCGTCGACCCCGCGCGGGTGCTCGGCTCGTTCCACTACGTGCGACTCGGGAAGACCGTCACGTACGACGACCTGCCAGGCCGTGCCGAGCTCGAACGACTCCTCGCAGGCGGGTCCTGACTCAGGACGGCAGGACCCCGGCGGCCCGAGCCGGCTCGGCGTAGGCCTCAGCCAGCGACGCCACCGTCTCGTGGGCATTCAGACCGCTCGGGTTCGGCACGACCCAGAGCGCGGCGCCCGCGAGGTCGCGGGGCTGGCGGCCCGCGACGGCACGACGCTCACCGAACGCCGTGCGGTACGACGAGATGCCGGCGACCGCCACCACCACGGGGCGTCGTTCGGCGACCAGACGTTCGAGGCGGTCCCGGCCCGCGAGCAGCTCGTGGTCGTCGAGCTCGTCCGCGCGAGCCGACGACCGTGCCACGAGATTCGTGATGCCGACCCCGGCGGCCTCCAGCTCGGGCCTCGCGTCGGCGGCGGTGAGCGACTCGATGACACCAGCAGCCCGGAGCGCCGGGTAGAAGCGGTTGCCCGGACGAGCGAAGTGCAGACCCGTGGCCGCACTGACCAACCCCGGGTTGATGCCCACGACGAGGAGACGGAGCGGGTCGGGCAGCAGGTCCTCGATCGTGCGACCGGCGAACGACTCCAGCTCGGCGCGGGTCATACGGGGCGTGCTCACGGTCGTCAGCCTAGGAACACGGTCGTCCTGGTCGGGGACTAGCCTGACGAGGTGAGCCGATTCGCCTTCGACGGGGCCCGTCACGACCGGGCCGCCCTGCACCGCGCCGACAGCCGCGACCTCGACGACGTCCGAGTCATGGTGCTCGGCGGCGAGCACGTCGCCACGGTCGACGGCCCGGCCCTGGCGTGGATTCCCGCGTCCGAAGCGCCGGAGGGCGAGTGGCTGTGGCTCGGAGAGCAGAACGGCCGCCGCCACGCCGCCGTCGTCGTCGACGGACGGGTGTCTCCCGACCTGCAGCCGGTGAGCATCCGGGTCCTGGCGCCGCAGCTCGACCCGGACGAGCTGTCCCTGGCGGTCCACGCCGTCGCGATCGCGCGCTGGCTCGCCTCGACGCCGTTCTGCCCCCGGTGCGGGTCCCGCACCGAGGTGCAGCAGGCGGGCCACCTGCGCACGTGTCCCGAGTGCGGCGCCAGCCACTTCCCCCGCACCGACCCGGCGGTCATCATGCTCGTCACCGACGACCAGGACCGGGCGCTGCTGGGGCGCAACCCGGCGTGGCCGGAGGGGCGGTTCTCCACCCTCGCGGGCTTCGTCGAGCCGGGCGAGTCCCTCGAGGACGCAGTGCGTCGTGAGGTCTTCGAAGAGGTCGGCGTCACGGTCGGTGAGGTCACGTACGGCGCCAGCCAGCCGTGGCCGTTCCCGGCAAGCCTCATGCTCGGTTTCTTCGGCAAGGCCACCGAGGCCACGATCGACGTCGACCACGACGAGATCGCCGAGGCCGCCTGGGTCACCCGTGACGAGCTCATCCGCTACGGGGAGGCCGGAACGCTCCTCCTGCCCCCGAGCGGCGTCTCGATCTCCAGCTGGCTCATCGAGACCTGGCTCGGCAAGGACCTCACGGCTTCCTGGTGAGCTGGCGCGCTCGTACCTCGCGCTCACTCCCGTGGCTCGCCAGAGCGAGCCACGGGCGGCTCAGCCTCGCTTCGCTCGGCACGTGGTCACCACCGGTGGTTGAGGTGTGAGTGCCGCCTGCGGCGCGAGCCTCGAAACCGTGGTCACCGCGTGGCGTGCTTCGCTCGGCACGTGGTCACCACCGGTGGTTGAGGTGTGAGTGCCGCCTGGGTGGGCTCAAGGGGTCATCGCAACACCTTGAGTGATCGAGGTGATGGTGGTGGGTCGTCCTCCGGTGCGGGTGGAGGTTCGCAAGGCGTTCTGGCGGGAGGTTGCTGCGGGCAGGTCGGTGGTTGATGCCGGGGTTGTGGTCGGCGTGTCGAGGCCGACGGCGCAGCGGTTGTATTCACGATCTGGTGGTGTGATCCCAGCTGATCGTGAACCGCCGTCGGGGCGGCGTCTGACGTTCGCCGAGCGTGAGGAGATCGCGCTGTTGAGAGCCGGCGGATCTGGTGTCCGCCAGATCGGTCGGGTGATTGGTCGGCCGGCGTCGACGGTCAGTCGTGAGCTGTCCCGCAACACCAGCGGCGAGAAGTACCGGGCGTCCACGGCTCAGCAGCGTGCTGACGAGACGGCGCGGAGGCCGAAACGGTCGAAGCTGGCCACGAACCTGCGGCTGCGACGATGGGTGCAAGACCGGCTCGAGGAAAAGCTCAGCCCGGAGCAGATCGCGGGACGGCTGCTCATCGAGTTTCCTGACGACGAGGAGATGCGCGTGTCGCACGAGGCGATCTATCAGGCCTTGTTCGTCCAGGGCCGTGGTGCTCTGCGCCGCGAGCTGACCACGTCCCTGCGAACAGGGCGGGCCAGGCGCCGGCCGCGGGAGCTGACTCGAGCTGACCGGGCCCGCCGTGTCCAAGACGGACGCGAGCGGTTCAAGGACATGGTCATGATCAGTGAGCGTCCCGCCGAGGTCGCCGACCGGGCGGTCCCGGGTCACTGGGAAGGCGACCTGATCACCGGCAAGGAGAACAAGTCCGCGATCGGGACCCTGGTCGAACGGACCACCCGGTTCACGATGCTGCTGCACCTGCCCGACATCGGACCTGGCAGCCACGGCGCCGCCGCGGTCGAGAAGGCCATGGTCGAAGCGATGGCCGACCTGCCGGAGTTCCTGCGCCTGTCGGTGACCTGGGACCAGGGCATCGAGATGGCCAACCACCTGCGCATTGC
>CAYRZN010000103.1:0-9397 GCA_964428825.1 uncultured Aeromicrobium sp. | reverse complement strand
ACATCCCGACGGGACCTCTGACCCTGTCAGGTGAACCCGCGGCCAAAATACCGTTGCCGCATGCGCAAGACACTGCGACGGCTACGCTGCCGCCTCAAGTACGGCACCGCCTGCCCCCACCGCGAGCGGCACCACTGAACCACCCGCAGCGGGGCTACGACGTGGCGTAGTGCTGGTCGTAGCGGTACAGGAACGCGGCCATCTGCTCACGCAGCACCGGCTGCGACGGCCGGAACGAGAACGTGCCGTCACCATTGTCGTACCCGGTCGCGATCCCGACCGACCACGCCCAGTAGATCGCCTGGTAGAAGGTGTGCGTCGAGGGCACGTCGGTGAACGGGGACGTGTTCGGCGCAGCCAGGACCGGCCCGCTGAAGTGGTACCGGTAGAGGAACACCGCGACCTGCTCGCGCAGCACCGGCTGCGACGGCCGGAACGAGAACGTGCCGTCACCGTTGGCGTAGCCCTTCGTGATGCCCTCGCCCGCCAGCCACTGGATGTGCTGCTTGAACCGGTGGCTGTCGGACACGTCGGTGAAGCCGCTCGGCCCGGGGAGCTGGTCGCCGTCGTTGCCCCACTGGTAGCGGTACAGGAAGGCTGCGGCCTGCTCGCGGAGCACGGCGTCGCTGGGGCGGAACGCGAAGCTGCCGTCACCGTTGGGGTAGCCCGTCGTGATGCCCTGGTCGGCCAGCCAGCCGATCGCCTCGACGAAGGGATGGGTCTCCGACACGTCGGTGATGAGCACGTCCGGGTCGGCGGTCGCGGTGCTCGGGGCGACGAGCACGGAACCGACGAGTCCCGTCAACAGGGCCAGGGCGGCGACGGCGCGGCCGGTACGTGGGGTTCCAGCTCGACGGGTCATGACGGTCCTCGTTCCTCGGGGACTCGCCACGCTAGGACCGCGCGGCGGGTCTGTCCGCCGATCAGTCCGGACGCCCCGAGAACGAGGGAAATCCCTACGTCTCAGGCGACTGGCCCGGGACGGCTCACGGCACCGATCGGGCCTGGCCCAAGGGGCTCCGAAGTACTACGCAATCGGCAGATTTCACGCCTGGGGACGACGCATACTGACGCTCGGGTTCGCCGTGGCGAACCGCCCGCGCTCCTCCCCAGCGCGGACTTCTTCACAGCGAGGAGCTGTCATGTCCGTCCGTTCCACCCACCACCGGCTGGCCACCGGGCTCATCGCGGGTCTCGCGCTCACGCTCGCGCCGGCCGTCGCCATGTCCTCCGCCTCCGCCGCGCCCGATCCGGATCCGATCGAGCCCCCGACCGCGCTCCGGCTCGACCTGTCGGTCCCGGCCGTCGTGGGCGAGATCGCCGTGACCTGGAACGCTTCGCCGACGGCGGGCATCACCGACTACGGCATCTCCTACACCTACGAGGACGGGTCGGGCGACTACGAGACCCAGCCCGCGAGCGACCGCACGTTCACGGTCGAGAACGTCGAGCCGGGCGAGTCGGTCGACATCGAGGTCAGGGCCGGCAACGAGGAGACGAGCTCCCCGACCGCGACGTTGCGCGTGACCGGACTCGACAGCGGCCCGAACTACAGCTTCACCGACACCGCGGGCAACACGTTCCGTTACGAGATCTCGTGGCTCTCGACGTCCCGCATCACGACGGGCTACGACGCGAACGGCTCGCGCTCCTTCCGACCGTCGCAGCCGGTCCTGCGTGAGCAGATGGCCGCGTTCCTCTACCGCTACGCCGGCTCGCCGGACGTCGACACCTCCGGCCCGTCGCCGTTCACGGACGTGCCGAAGTCCGCGACGTTCTACAAGGAGATCCTCTGGCTCGCCAACGAGGAGATCTCCACCGGCTACGACGAGGCCGGCGGCACCAAGACCTTCCGCCCGTCGCAGCCGGTCCTGCGTGAGCAGATGGCCGCGTTCCTCTACCGCTACGACGGCACCGGCTTCACGTCCGAGGCGCAGACGTTCACCGACGCACCCAACGGGGCGACCTTCCACGACGAGATCGAGTGGCTCGCCAACGAGGGCATCTCGACCGGGTACGACGCTCCCGGCGACACCCGGGTCTTCCGTGGCGGCGACGCCGTCCTGCGTGAGCAGATGGCCGCGTTCCTCTACCGCTACAACAACGGCGACTTCGGCGACAACTACATCATCAACTAGGACCGCTGACCGCTTCGCACGGCGGCGCCCCCGACACCTGGGTGTCGGGGGCGCTGTCGTGTCGTGGGGTCACGACCTCAGGCCGGTTCAGCCAGCGTGCATCCCCGTGGTGCGACGGCGCAGCATCGAGCCACCCACGCCGGCGGCTGCGAGTGCGGCGAGCACGGACAACCAACCCAGCGCGGTTCCGGTCGAGGGCAGGAGCCCGCCACCGTCCGCGCCACCCGCCGGCGGAGGCGTCGTCGTGGTGACGACCTCGTCGGGATCGGACTCGAACGGATCGCTGTCGCCCGGGGCGGTGCCGATGGCGGTCGCGACGTTGGTGACGCCGCCGCCGGTCACGTCCGCCGCCGTCACGACGTACGGGTCGGCGACGAAGCTCGCCACGGCGCCGGGCGCCAGCGTGTCGATCGAGGCGGGCACGAGCCCGGCGATCCGGTCGTCGACGACCGCGACGTCGGTCAGGGTCACGTTGCCGGTGTTGGTCACGACGAACGAGTACACGATCTGCTCGCCGGCGTCGGCGGTGCCGTTGCTGTTGGTGTCCCTCAGCGAGGCCGTCTTCTCGATGTCGAGGTCCGGGGCGGGCGGGACGGTGTCGATGTCGAGCTCGTCCGGCGGCGAGGTCGTCTCGGGACCGTTCGGCACGTTGCCACTGGCGGTCGCGCTGTTGGCGACGACGCCGGCGTCGACGTCGGCCTGGGTCACCACGTAGGGATCGGCCGTGAAGGAGGCGTCCTCGCCGGGCAGCAGGGTCGCGGTGGCGGGGGCCAGCCCCGTGACCCGGGGGTCGTCGACCGCGATGTTCACGAGCGTCGTGTTGCCGGTGTTGGAGACGAGGAACGTGTAGGCGACGGTCTCGCCCACGTCGGCCACGCCGTTGCCGTTGGTGTCGTCGAGCGCGCCTGACTTCTCGATCTCCAGGCCCGGGACGGGCGGGACGGTGTCGAGGTCGAAGGTGCTCGGCGGCGACTCGACCGGCACGTCACCGTCCGGCCCCTCGAACGTGCCCTCGACCGTGGCGGAGTTGCGCACGACACCGGCGTCGACGTCGGCCTGGCTCACGACGAGCGTCCCGCTGAACGTGACAGTGGCGCCGGCGGCGACGTCCTGGCTGGCGGGGCTCGTGCTCGGGACACGCGGGTCGACGACGCTGACGTCAGCGAGATCGACGTTGCCCGTGTTCTCGACCTCGAAGGTGTAGGTCAGGGTGTCACCGGCGTCGGCGAGGCCGTTGCCGTTGACGTCGGTGGTCAGCGCGCCGGTCTTCTCCAGCTCCAGGCCCGGATCGGGGTCCGGGGTGTCGATGCGCTCCTCGGACGGCGGGCTCGAGATCGGCCCGAGCGGCGAGGTGCCACCGGCGGTGGCGGAGTTGAAGACCTGGCCGCGGTTCACGTCGGCCTGGGTCACGACGTAGGGATCGGCGCTGAAGGTCTGCACCGCGCCCGGCGCGAGGGTGACGGTCGCCGGCGTGAGACCGGTGACGCGCGGATCGGTGATCGCGACATCGGTGATCGTGACGTTGCCGGTGTTCTCGACCTCGAACGCGTAGCTCACGGTCTCGCCGACGTCGGCGAGGTCGTTGTCGTTGGTGTCGTCGAGCGTGCCGGTCTTCACGAGGCTGAGCTCGGGGTCGCGGTCCGGCGTCGGGATCTCGTCGGTGGACTCGAGGGAGTCGACCGGCGTGCCGGTCGGGTCGTCGCCCGAGGCCGTCGCGGTGTTGAGGACCGAGCCGGCGTCGATGTCGGCCTGCGTCACGGTGTACGTGCCGGTGAACGTGCGCACGGCGCCGAACGGCAGGTCCTGGGTCGCCGGGGTGATGCCGGTCGGCAGGCGCGGGTCGTCGACCGTCACTCCGGTCAGGGGCGTGTCGCCGGTGTTGGTCACGGTGAACGTGTAGGTCACCGTCTCGCCCACGTCGGCGACGTCGTTGTCGTTGGCGTCGTCGAGCACGCCCTCCTTGAGGAGGCTGAGGCCGGGGTCGCTCGCCGCGAGGGCCACGTGGTCCTCGACCTCGCCACCCACGGCGGGCCCGGTCGGCAGCGGGTTCGCGACGGCGCCGCTGAAGAGGCGGAACCGCGCGTAGGTGTCCTGGGCCAGCGCGGCACCCGCGGGCAGCACGACGTCCTGCGTGGTCGCGCCCGACGAGGCCGAAACGGTCACGAGGGCCGACCGCTCGCCGGTGTCGAACGTGCCGTTGCGGTTCAGGTCGACCCAGCCCACGAGGGTCGCCGGATCGGTGGTGTCGTTGGTGACGTCGACCGCGACGGTCGTGGCGACGTCACCGATCACCACGATCGGGTCGGCCACACCGTCCTCGTCGGCCACGCCCGTGAGGTCGTCGCCGTCGGCGCCCGCACCGGGCTGGCCGGCGGGCTCGTGGTCGACACGTGCACCGAGCGACAGCCCGGCCGTGCCAGCGGTCTCGTCGTAGTCGACCAGGGTGTGCGCGGCGGCCTCGCCACCGGTGGTGCCGTACGTCGCCGGCGCGTCGCCCTGGTCCTCGCACGAGCCACCGAAGTTGTCGATGAACGTCGTGTCGGCGCCGTTGCGCCCCTCGACCGAGACGACGAAGCGGTCGACGTCCGAGAGGATCGCCTCGAAGGCGCTCGCCGTGGGGGCGGGGGACGACGTGTTCACGCCCGTCGCGTTGCTGAAGCCCGTGTTCCAGAGCGTGGGATCCATCGGCACGCGCACGCGGTTCCAGGCCTGCGAGTTCGTGATCTGCGGGCGGAAGTTGTAGTACATCCGCTGGCCGGTGCTGCTCCACACCGCGAGGTACAGGTTGTAGCCGATGCCGGTGTCGTTGCGGTAGTCGAACTGGATCGTGCCGTCGATCAGGTTGCTGTAGTCGGTGTCGTAGCCGTTGGCCGCGAGCGGTGGTGTCCAGACCTCGCTCCAGTTCCCGTCGGGGTCGGTCGTGCCGAGCGCACCGCCGGGGTTGCCCTGCGTCGCGTTCCAGCCGACGGCCTCGGGCCCGCGGACGACGGTCATGTCCGCCCGCACGGTGGCGAACCGCCATCCCTCGTTGGTGCTGTCGAACGTGATGAGGTCGGCGCACGGACCCACCAGTGGCGCGGCCTGGGCCGGGGAGGGCACGACCACCAGGAGGGCGGCCAGGAGCGTCGCTGACAGCAGGCTGATCAGTCGGGACGGGGCGTGGAGCATGGTTTCCTCACGGATGGACCGGCCCGAGAAGAGGCACGGCGAGAGCAGGGCGGACGTCACGCCATCCAACGAGGCCGAGGCACCCGCAGACGGGTCAGGCGTCGAGATTCACCCGCAGCTTCACCCGTCGACGCGACGGCGCAGCACCGTCATGCCACGCAGCGGCAGGAGCGCCACCAGTGCCACGACGAGTCCCGCGCCGAACAGCACCGTGTAGTTCTGCGAGCCGTCGCCCACGAGGTCGCCGTCGCCGATCGCGAGCAGCGCCGGTGCGAGAGCGGGGGCGAGTGACTGGGGCAGGGTGCGGGCCGCGTTGAACAGTCCGAGCAGCTGGCCGGCCGCGCGCGACGGCACGGCGCGCAGCACGAGGGCGAGGTCGACGGCGTAGTAGATGCCGATGCCGATGCCGAGCAGGAGCGAGGCCACGACGTAGGCAGCGACCGTGGTGCCCGTCGCCTTGACCCCGAGGGCGACCACGAGCAGCAGGCACGCACCGACGATGAACGAGCCGTAGGCGCCCTCACGACCCGCGATCCTCCCGGCGAGCACGGAGGCGAGGGCGCTGACCACGGCGGCGATCGACGCCGTCGCGGCGACCCAGGTGGCGGCGCTGGACTCGGTCAGGCCGACCCTTCGCATCAGGTAGAAGAGCCCGTAGGACGCGGCGAACCCGTACGCCAGCTGCATGAGGAAGCGCTGGGCCCAGACCCGCCAGTACTGGCCCGCGTCGGCCCGGCTGTCCCACCACCGGTGGCGCGGGACGACCGCAGGTGGGGCGACGGGCTCGGCGCGGGAGAGGCGCAGGGTCGCCCACACCGCGACCGGGATCGCGATCAGGGCCATCGGCAGCATGAGCGTCGCGGGGTCCTTCGGCAGGAGCGCGGCCAGCCCGGTGGACACGACGACCGCGCCCACGGCCGAGGCGCCGAACCATCCCGAGACCCGGGCGCGGTCGAGCTCGGGCACGACGTCGGACATCGAGGCGTAGAGGACGGCGAAGGTCGCGTTGTACGCCACCTGCGCGAGGCACCAGGCCGCCACGAGGGCCGGCAGCGTGGGAGCGACGACCACGAGTCCGATCGCGAGCGCCCCGCCCACGACTCCCCCCACGACGAAGACCGACCGCCCCTGGCCCGCGCGGCTTCGCCGGTCGCTCCACCGGCCGAAGCCGATGTTGGCGATCATCGCCGCGACCGCACCGGGTGCCAGGACGATCGAGAGCGCCGCCTCGGGGCTCAGCGTGAGGTCCATCGACCGGACCAGCACCGCGAGCCCGAGCACGACCGGCACCGTCAGGGAGCCCAGCGTGACGAGCTCGGTCAGCACGATCGCCAGGACGACCCCGGGGCTCGTGCGCACCGGCGCCCCGTGCGGGACGGTCACCCGTGGGTCCGCTCGCCCGCGCGACCCTCGAGCAGCCCCATGGCGTGGGCGGCGACCACGGCCTCGCGCCGGCTGCTCACCCCGAGCTTGGCGTAGATCGACCGCAGCTGGGTCTTGACGGTGTTGACCGAGACGAACAGCGCTTGCGCGATCTTCTCGTTGCTGCCGTGGTCGACGAGCGCCTGCAGCACGGCGCGTTCGCGGTCGCTGAGCCGCACGAGCTCGACGGTCTCGGGCACGAGCGCGTGGATGCCGCGCTCGTCGAGCGTGCGCAGGAGCGCTGCTGCCGTGGGTGCGTGCTCGGCCAGCGCCTCGACGTCGGCGCGCGGCACCGTGGCCAGCGCCATGGGGAACTGGGTCCAGTGGGCCGCCGAGGCCGCCTTCTCCATGGTCTCGCCGGCGAGACGGTCGTCACCGAGTCGTCGGTGCGCCACGGCCGACACCAGGGCGAGCCGGAGCCGGTCGCGCTCGCTGGCCGAGGAGTCGTCGACGGCGGCCACGAGGCGCAGGGACTCGTGCGCGTCGCCCGACACGACCGCGACGAGGGCGCGGAAGGCCTGCACGGCAGGAACGGCCGGCAACCCGTCGGTCTCGCTCCGGGCCCGGCCAGGACGACCTGCCGCCAGGGACGCCTCGGCCGAGAGCAGCGTCATGGTCCTGGTGTGGAGCCCGCCGGCCGCGGAGGTGGCCGGGTAGATGTCGTGCACCTCCGCGAGGGCGCGCCGCGCGCCGCTCACGTCGCCACCGGCCAGTCGGCGACCCACGATGGCCGAGACCATGAACGGCCACATCTCGTCGCGCACGTAGGAGTCGCCCACGTCGTGCCAGACGCGGTCGAACCCCTCGAGGTCGGCGGAGTCGAGCGCCAGGAGCAGGCGGGCCGCCTGCTCGGTGACGTCGGCGTACGAGCCCGCGACGCCGCCCACCGACGCCTCCTGCTGGGCACGTTCGAGCCACCACTGGGCCTCGGAGGTCCTGCCGTCCGTGGCGCGCAGGACGGCCGTCTTCAGGGCGAGGTCCCGGGCCACGAACGGGAGGTCGGCGCGCTCGCGCAGCTGCCAGCCCTTGCGGTACATCCGGTTCGCGGCGACCGAGTCGCCGGCGAGGTGGCACGACAGGCCGGCGTGCAGGTACCAGAACGGCGTGGCCGCGGCGGTCGGCCCGAGGTCGGCCGTGCGGCAGGCGTCGGCGAGCCGCTCGGCGCTCAAGGCGATCCGGCGGGCCTCGGCCAGGTGGCCGTGGACCCGACGTCCGATCATGGCCACGACGGTGCGGCGAAGCGCCGTGATCCCGGACTCGTCCACCGCCAGCTGCGCGAGCGGGGACCGCGGGCGGATCCGACTGAAGGGCACCGTGCCGACGGGCAGCCGGCCGAGGTACTCGGCGCGCAGCGCCAGTGCCGCGTGCTGGCGGAGTGCGCCGTCGGGTGCGTCGAGGACGACCTGCTGGACCAGGGCGCGGCGGCCCCCGAAGACCAGCTCGGGCCACCACCGGTCGAGGATGCGGGCGCACGAGGCCCAGTCGGACCGGGCCGCCGCGGCACCGAGGCCGCAGTCGCCCGTGCCCAGTCGCTCGCGGGCCCGGGCGACGGCGTGCCGCGCCGACTCGACGTCTGCCGGAAGGCTGTCGTGCACGACCTGGGCGAGCGCGGGGACGAGCTCGAGCACTCCCCCGTCGTGGGTGGGCCGCAGGACGGTGAGGTCGAGGAGCTCGTCGAGCACGGCGGGCTCGATGCCGGGCAGCGCGCTGCGCTCAGCGACCTGCAGGCCGCCTGCCGCCACGAGCGCCACGAGGGTGGGCACCCACGCCGGCGGGACGTGCGGCCACCACCGCCGGCGCAGGTGTGCCGTGACCTCGGCGGGCACCGGCTCGGAGCGGGAGGCGCCGACCAGCGCGACGAGCGACGGCCATCCGCCGAGGTCGTCGGTGCTCTGGGCCGATCCCCCGGCCCCCGAGCTCGTGGCGAGCAGCTCCGACGGCGGCA
The DNA here is from genome assembly GCA_964428825.1 of uncultured Aeromicrobium sp. Lineage (GTDB taxonomy): Bacteria > Actinomycetota > Actinomycetes > Propionibacteriales > Nocardioidaceae > Aeromicrobium. The sequence continues at coordinate 724 of CAYRZN010000103.1, read as the reverse complement.
CCACGGTGCTGGTGCGGTGGATCTCCCAGGCGGGTCGGGCGGCGTGCCCCAGCACGACGATCGCGACGTGGCCGAGCTCGGACTCGAGGCGCGCCGCGTCCTGGGGGCCGACGACGCCGTCGGGATCGTCGACCACGACGACCGAGCCGCGCACCGCCAGGTCGGGGTGCTCCGCGAGCAGATCGGTCGGAGCCACGGGCGGGGTGACGACGACGGACGCCAGACCCCGCTCCTCGAGAGCCGACCTCAGCAGCCCGCCGAGCCCGAAGCCGGGAGGCGCGTAGGCGAGCACGGGGACGCCCGAGGTGGCGGCGAGACGCAGACGAGAGCGCGCTGCGGCGAGCGGGTCGTCGTCGTGCTGGTCGTGGATGGGACGTTCCTTCCCCCGGGCCGGACCGGGCAGACGTCTTCACCCGTGGCCGACGCTCACTATAGGGAGAGCGACGGGCCGGTCGGCGCGTCGGCCGGCGGACCCCAAGAATGAGCGTCGCCCCGCGTTCTGGAGTTCGCAGGGCGACGCTTCGCTGACGCTATCGCTCGCCGGCAGTGGCCAGACCCGGCCGTCGATCGAATCACCCGCCGGTTCATCCTTCGTCGCCGCGACGCCTCAGGTCATGACCCTCGCGCGTGTGACGCTGGTTCTCCGTCCGCCGAGGAGCCGCCATGACTGCCGTCTCGATCCCCCGCCGCCTCGTCGCGGCGCTGTTCGCCGGGCTGGTCATCG
>CAYRZN010000102.1:0-9510 GCA_964428825.1 uncultured Aeromicrobium sp. | reverse complement strand
CGCGCGTGCGGTACGTCAACACCGAGGAGTTCACCAACGACGTCATCAACGCGATCGGTGAGCGGCGCACGGGCGACCTGAAGCGCAAGTACCGCGAGATCGACGTCCTGCTGGTCGACGACATCCAGTTCATCGAGGGCAAGGAGGCGACACAGGAGGAGTTCTTCCACACGTTCAACGCCTTGCACAACGAGAACAAGCAGATCGTCATGACCTCCGACCGTCCGCCGAAGAACCTCAAGACGCTCGAGGAGCGGCTGCGCAACCGGTTCGAGTGGGGTCTCACGACCGACGTCACGCCCCCCGAGCTCGAGACCCGCATCGCGATCCTGCGCAAGAAGGCCGCCAACGACGGCCTCACGGTGCCGGCCGACGTGCTGGAGTTCATCGCCACCAAGGTGCAGACCAACATCCGCGAGCTCGAGGGTGCCCTGATCCGGGTCACGGCCTTCGCCAACCTCAACAAGACGCCGGTCGACATGAACCTGTCGCAGATCGTCCTGAAGGACCTCGTGAGCGCAGGAGGCGACCCCGTCGTCACGAGCGCGCTGATCATCGCGCAGACCGCGGCCTACTCGGAGTTCGCGATCGACGAGATCTGCGGCACCAACCGTCAGCGCGACCTCGTCCTGGCGCGCCAGATCGCGATGTACCTGTGCCGCGAGCTCACCGATCTCTCCCTGCCCAAGATCGGCCAGGAGTTCGGCGGACGCGACCACACGACGGTCATGCACGCGGTCAAGAAGATCGGGCTGCTCATGACGGAGCGCCACGCGGTCTTCAACCAGGTCACCGAGCTGACCAACCGCATCAAGCAGCAGGCCCGTCAGTCCTGATTCTTGTTCTTGCACAGTTGGGGACGACCCTGTGGGTAAGTCTCCACCTGAGGTGGACATCTGGTGACGTCGTGTGAATGGCGTGTGAACGCCATCGCGTCGTGCACACCCCCACGGGGTGGGTGCACCGCTGCGTCCCCACGCCGTCCACCGACGAATTGCCTGGAATGCGAGCAGCATCGAGGGTTCTCCACAGAATCCACAGGTGCTACGACTACTACTACCGAGATAGATACAAGAAAACTCGTTGAAGGGGTCCAACGCCGATGTGTGTGGACAAGCCCCGGAACGAACCACATGTCTGCGGGCTGGCCTAGGATCGAGTCCGGTCCCGTGGCAGGATTCAGCCACCGACACCCGTCGACGCCAGTCTGAGAGGCCCCCTACGTGAAGTTCCGGATCGAACGCGACACCCTCGCCGATGCCGTGGCGTGGACTGCCCGCAGCCTTCCGGTGCGTCCGAGCGTCCCTGTCCTGGCCGGACTCCTCATCGAGGCGGGCACCGACGGACTCACACTGTCGGGGTTCGACTACGAGACGTCCACGCGCGCCACGCTCCCCGCCGAGGTCAGCGCCGACGGCCGGGCCCTGGTGAGCGGGCGCCTGCTCAGCGAGATCGTCAAGTCGCTCCCGGGCAAGCCGGTCGACGTCGCCCTCGACGGCACCAAGGTCCGGGTCGAGTGCGGCAGCGCCCGCTTCAGCCTCCAGACCATGCCGGTCGAGGAGTACCCGCGCCTGCCCCAGATGCCCACGGCCACGGGCACGGTCAAGGCCGACACGTTCGTCACCGCGGTGCAGCAGGCCGGTGCCGCTGCAGGTCGCGACGAGATGCTCCCGCTCCTGACCGGCGTGCGCCTCGAGCTCGAGGGATCCACGATCTCGCTCATGGCCACCGACCGGTTCCGCGCCAGCCTGCGTGACCTCGAGTGGTTCCCCGAGGCCAGCGACCTCTCCGCCCGTGCGCTCGTGCCGGCGCGTGTCCTGGGCGAGACGGCCCGCTCGTTCGCAGGTGGCAGCGACATCACGATCGCGGTCTCGTCCGGCGAGAGCGGCGACGGCCTGATCGGCTTCGAGGGCACGGTCGGCAACGGCACCCGTCGCACCACGACCCGCCTGCTCGAGGGCGACTTCCCGCGCGTGCGCCAGCTCTTCTCGGCCACGCCCGAGACCGTCGCCTACGTCGCCACGCAGCAGCTCGTCGACGCGGTCAAGCGCGTGGCCCTGGTGGCCGAGCGCAACACGCCCGTCCGCCTGTCGTTCTCCGAGGGCACGCTGCTGCTCGAGGCCGGTACCGGCGACGAGGCCCAGGCCAGCGAGTCGATCGAGGCCACCGTCAACGGCGGCGACATCTCGATCGGCTTCAACCCGTCGTACCTGCTCGAGGGACTCGGGGTCATGTCCGACCCCGTGGTGCACCTGGCCTTCACGCAGCACACCAAGCCCGCTGCGATCAGCGGCGTCGGCGAGATCGGCGCGGAGCCCGACGGAGCGTTCCGCTACCTGATCATGCCGGTTCGTCTCCAGACCTGACTTCTCCCGTGGAGGGCACGATGCATCTCGGACTCATCGGCTTGGGCAAGATGGGTGGCAACATGCGTGAGCGCTTGCGCGAGCACGACGTCACCGTCACCGGTTACGACCGCGACGCCTCGGTCAGCGACGTCAGCTCGATCGCCGAGCTCGTCGACGCCCTGCCCAGCCCCAAGGTCGTGTGGGTCATGGTGCCCGCCGGCGAGCCCACCCGGGCCACGGTCGCCGAGCTCGGCGACCTGCTCGGCGAGGGTGACATCGTCGTCGACGGCGGCAACTCGCGCTGGACCGACGACCTCAAGCACGCCGAGCTGCTGGCGGCCAAGGGCATCGGCTACCTCGACTGCGGCGTGAGTGGCGGCATCTGGGGTCGCGAGAACGGCTACGCGCTCATGGTCGGCGGCGACGCGTCCGACGTCGCCACGGTGCAGCCGGTCTTCGACGCGCTGCGTCCCGACGCGGCCGAGGGTGCCGAGAAGACCGGCGGGTTCGTGCACGCCGGCAAGGTCGGCTCCGGTCACTTCGCCAAGATGGTCCACAACGGTGTCGAGTACGCCATGATGCAGGCCTACGCCGAGGGGTACGAGCTGCTCGAGAAGACCGACCTCGTCGACGACGTCCCCGCCGTGCTCGACTCGTGGCGCGAGGGCACGGTCGTGCGGTCGTGGCTCCTCGATCTCCTGGTGCAGGCGCTCGAGGACGACCCGGGCCTGTCCAAGATCCGTGGCTACGCCGACGACTCCGGCGAGGGTCGCTGGACGGTCGAGGCCGCGATCGAGCACGCGGTGCCGATGCACACCATCGCGGCGTCGCTGTTCGCACGCTTCCAGTCCCGTCAGGACGAGTCCCCCGCGATGCAGGCCGTCGCGGCGATGCGTCAGCAGTTCGGCGGCCACGCCGTGCGCGCAGCGGCCGAGCCCGGCACGGGTGAGCCGCCGTCGGCTGACTGACGTGCACGTCGCCCGACTCGCCCTGCACGACTTCCGCTCGTACGCGGAGGTCGACGTCGAGGTGGGTGCCGGACCCATCGCCTTCGTCGGTGCCAACGGCCAGGGCAAGACCAACCTGGTCGAGGCGGTCGACTACCTCGCTCGTCTCGACTCCCACCGCGTCTCGTCCGACACCCCGCTCGTGCGCGCCGGCACCGAACGGGCCATCGTCCGCGCCGAGGTCGTCCGCCAGGACCGAACCGCGCTGATCGAGGTCGAGATCAACCCCGGCCGCAGCAACCGGGCGCGCGTCAACCGTTCCGAGCTGCCGCGGGTGCGCGACCTGCTCGGCACGGTGCGCACGGTGCTGTTCTCGCCCGAGGACCTCGCGCTCGTCAAGGGCGACCCGTCCGACCGTCGCCGGTTCCTCGACGACCACCTCTTGATGCAGTCGGTGCGTCAGGCCGGCGTCAAGGCCGACTACGAACGCACCCTGCGCCAGCGCAACACCCTGCTGAAGTCGGCACGAGGTCGACAAGTAGATATGTCGACATTGGAGATCTGGGACGAGCGGCTTGCGACGCTGGGTGGTGAGATCACCGCGCGGCGGCTCGTCGTGCTCGACGAGATCGCCCCGCACCTGGAGGAGCGCCACGCGGGGGTCGCGGCGTCGGCGGCCGAGACCAGGCGCAACGTCACGGCGTCCTACGTGGCCAAGACGGGGGTGTCGCACGCCGACCATCCCCGCGACCTCGAGGGCTGCCGCGACCTGTTGCTGCGGTCGATCGAGGAACGTCGTCGCGACGAGCTCGACCGTGGCGTCAGCCTCGTCGGACCGCACCGCGACGACGTCGAGCTGCGCATCGGCGAGCTCCCGGCCAAGGGCTACGCGAGCCACGGCGAGTCGTGGTCCCTGGCCCTGGCGCTGCGACTCGCCTCCTTCGACCACCTGCGGGCCCCCGAGCGAGGTGCCGACGACCCGATCCTGATCCTCGACGACGTGTTCGCCGAGCTCGACACGGGTCGTCGCGACCACCTCGCCTCGATGGCCGAGCACGTCGAGCAGGTGCTCGTCACGGCGGCCGTCGACGGCGACGTGCCCCCGGGGCTGCGCGGGCGCCGCTTCCGCGTGGCCGACGGCAAGGTGCTCGATGACTGACGACACCGACCCGGCGCAGCCCGACCCCGACGCGCCTGCGCCGAGGAAGACCGACGACCCCATGCGCCTGGCCCGGGAGCTGGCCGACGGCTACCGATCGGCGAACCCGGGATCCGTGCCCCGCCGGCGTCGGCGCGGCCAACGCCCCGTGCCCCGCCGGGGTGACCGTGACGACGCGATGCCGCTCGCGGCCGCGCTCGGTGACCTCGTCGACCAGCAGGGCTGGACCGACCAGCTCGCGGCCTCGCGCGTCTTCACCGACTGGGCGTCCATCGTCGGGCCCGACATCGCCCTGCACTCGCTGGTCGAGGGATTCGCCGACCAGGTCGTGTCGGTACGCGCCGACTCGAGCGCCTGGCGCAAGGAGCTCCAGCTGCTCGCCCCGCGCATCGTGGCGCGGCTCAACGAGGAGCTCGGTCACGGCTCGGTGCTCCGCATCGACGTGCGCGGCCCGGAAGCGCCCACGTGGAAGCACGGCAAGCGCACGGTCCGCGGCGGTCGTGGCCCCCGCGACACGTACGGATGACGAGCGCGCGCTTGCGCGCGAGTCATGGCGTCCGCGACGCAGTCGCGCTGCTCGGTCGTCGAGTGGCTACCGAGGGACGAGGGAGCTGTATCGAGGCGCGGTCGGGTGACGGCACCCGTCAGCCACCGGGGGCAACCACGGGCCGAGCGAAGCGAGGCAAGGCGCCCGGGCGAAGCCCGGCACCGGCGAGGAACGAGCCGGTGGAACGGCGACGAAGGAGCCGTGCGCGCCACTCGACGACCGGGTTGACCGGCTCGTTCCTCGCCGGTGGAGACCATGAGCCTCGGCCGCGAGCGGCCCCGGCTCATCCGTGGGGGGACACGCGGTCCATGACGGCGGCGGACAGTGCGGTCACGAGGGCGACACTGCCCAGGACCACGCCGGAGGTCAGGAATCCGTCCCACCCGTCGGTGGGGCGGACGCCGATCACGATCAGGAAGATGATGGCGGCGGCCGACCCGAGCGCGGCGAACGTCAGTCCGCCGGTCACGCGTCGCACCCCGCCGCCGACCACGAGCGCGGCGACCGCGGTCCAGGCGAGGCACACCAGCACGGCGGCCAGGACGTCGGCGGGCCGGTGCCAGCCCGCCACGACGGTCGAGGCTCCGGTGAGAGTGACGGCGAACGAGCCGGCCGTGAGCACGACCGGGCGCAGCCACGCAGGACTCACGAGGCACAGCGCTCCGAGCGCTGCGGCGATCACGGTCGTGTGGCCGCTCGGCAGGCTGTTGTGCGCGACGATGCCGCCGACGAACTCCGAGCGGTCGAGCACGGCGTGCTTCAGGACCTGCGTCGTCAGGTTGGCCCCGCCGAGCACGACCAACGCTGCGACGGCGAGGCGCACCTCGCCGCGCAGCAACGCCAGCGCCACCGCTCCGGCGGCGACGATGGCGACCGCTGCGATCGAGACGTAGCCGAGCACGCTCAGCACGGCGAGCTGGGTGTCGCGACCTGCGGTGACGGTGGTCATGGCGGACTGGTCGAGCTCCTGGCCGCTCGCGGTCCACAGGGCCAGCGCCGTGACCCCGAGCAGACCGGCGACCGCGAACAGGCTCGCGAGGAAGGCCCGCGGGCGCACGCTGCTCGCCGGGCTCGCCTGGGGTTGCCGTACCGTGCCGGTGTCCGTCATCGACATGGGCTCCACTGTGCCGCATCCCGGCAACCACGGCCGGTCGCGCAGCGGCACCGAGGCGTCCCGAAGAACCTCAGGAACGATCCCGGGTGCGGAGGCGGGTCCGCGAAACGCTCCCAGACCCCTTCTACGGCTTCTCAGCCCCCAGCCTCGCCGCAGACTCACGGCCCGACACTGTGGAGGGAACGCTCAGACGCTCGCTACGGGCCCTTATACTGAACAGGTGACCCAAACTCCAGATCCGGCCGCGCTCGAACCCACCGGCTACGACGCCAGCAACATCCAGGTGCTCGAGGGTCTGGAGGCGGTCCGCAAGCGTCCGGGCATGTACATCGGGTCCACGGGCGAGCGGGGTCTGCACCACCTCGTCTACGAGGTCGTCGACAACTCCGTCGACGAGGCCCTCGCCGGCCATGCCACCCACATCGAGATCACGCTGCAGGCCGATGGCGGCGTCAAGGTCGTCGACGACGGTCGCGGCATCCCGGTCGACGAGCACCCCACCGAGAAGATGCCGGCGGTCACGCTCGTGCTCACCTCGCTGCACGCCGGCGGCAAGTTCGGCGGCGGCGGCTACAAGGTCTCCGGCGGTCTGCACGGCGTCGGTGTCTCGGTGGTCAACGCCCTGTCGACCCGCCTGCACGTCGAGGTCAAGCGTGACGGCTACCGCTGGACGCAGTCGTTCACCTACGGCGTCCCGGACGCACCGCTCGAGCGCCACGAGCAGACCGACGAGACCGGCACCACGACCACGTTCTACGCGAGCGAGGACATCTTCGAGACGGTCGTCTACAGCTACGAGACGCTCAAGACCCGCTTCCGCGAGATGGCCTTCCTCAACAAGGGTCTCGAGCTCGTGCTGCGCGACGACCGCGCGCCGGCCCTCGAAGCGGCCGAGGGCGACACCGAGGTCGACGAGATCGAGCGGGACGCACGCTTCCGCTTCGACCAGGGTCTGGTCGACTACGTCGACCACATCAACGTGGGCAGTAAGTCACCGATCCACCGCGACGTCATCTCAATCGAGTCCGAGGACGAGTCCAAGGGCCTGTCGCTGGAGATCGCGATGCAGTGGAACGACAGCTTCATCGAGTCGGTGCACACCTTCGCCAACACGATCAACACCCACGAGGGCGGCACCCACGAGGAGGGCTTCCGCGCGGCGCTGACCACCACGGTCAACAAGTTCGCCACGACGCAGGGACTCATCAAGAAGGCGTCCGACAACCTCTCGGGTGAGGACATCCGCGAGGGGCTCACGGCGATCATCTCGATCAAGCTCGAGGAGCCGCAGTTCGAGGGTCAGACCAAGACCAAGCTCGGCAACAGCGAGGCCCGCTCGTACGTTCAGAGCGTCCTCAACGAGGAGCTCGGGGCGTGGTTCGAGCAGCACCCCAACGAGGGCAAGACCATCGTGCGCAAGTCCATCGACGCGGCCACCGCGCGCATGGCGGCCCGCAAGGCCCGCGACCTCGCTCGCAACCGCAAGGGCTTCCTCGGCGGCGGCGGTCTGCCGGGCAAGCTCGCCGACTGCTCCAGCCGCAACCCCGAGGAGTGCGAGGTCTTCATCGTCGAGGGCAACTCCGCCGGCGGTTCGGCCAAGGGCGGGCGCGATCCTCGCACCCAGGCGATCCTCCCGCTGCGCGGCAAGATCCTCAACGTCGAGAAGGCCCGGATCGACAAGATCCTGCAGAACGCCGAGGTCCAGGCGATCATCAGCGCGCTCGGCACGGGCGTGCACGAGGACTTCGACATCGCGAAGCTGCGCTACCACAAGATCGTGCTGATGGCCGATGCCGACGTCGACGGCCAGCACATCTCCACGCTGCTGCTCACGTTGCTGTTCCGGTTCATGAAGCCGTTGATCGACGGCGGCCACGTCTACCTGGCGCAGCCGCCGCTGTACAAGATCAAGTGGAGCAACGCCACCGACGAGCTGGCCTACTCCGACTCCGAGCGGAACGCCCTCCTCGAGGCCGGTGCTGCCGCGGGCAAGCGGCTGCCCAAGGAGGTTGGCCAGCAGATCCAGCGTTACAAGGGTCTGGGTGAGATGAACGACTCCGAGCTGTGGGACACCACGATGGATCCGGCCAACCGGATCCTGCGCCAGGTCACGCTCGAGGACGCCGCGATGGCCGACGAGATGTTCACGGTCCTGATGGGCGAGGACGTCGAGCAGCGCCGCTCGTTCATCCAGCGCAACGCCAAGGACGTCCGCTTCCTGGACATCTGATGTCCACCCCTGCACCTCCATCAGCGGAATCTCCCGAAGGACTGACCCGTGACTGACACCCCGATCGAGCACGACCGCATCGAGCCCGTCGAGCTGCAGGACGAGATGCAGCGCTCGTACATCGACTACGCCATGAGCGTCATCGTGTCGCGCGCGCTGCCCGACGTCCGTGACGGCCTCAAGCCCGTGCACCGCCGAGTTCTCTACGCGATGTACGACGGCGGCTACCGCCCCGACCGCGGCTTCAGCAAGTGCTCGCGCATCGTCGGTGACGTCATGGGTCAGTACCACCCGCACGGTGACACCGCGATCTACGACACCCTCGTCCGTCTCGCGCAGCCGTGGGTCATGCGCGCGCCGATGATCTCCGGGCAGGGCAACTTCGGCTCGCCGGGCGACGACGGTGCCGCGGCCATGCGGTACACCGAGTGCCGCCTCGCGCCCATCGCGATGGAGATGGTGCGTGACATCAACGAGAACACCGTCGACTTCCGCCCCAACTACGACGGCCGGTCGCAGGAGCCCACGGTCCTGCCGTCGCGCATCCCCAACCTGCTGGTCAACGGCTCGGCGGGCATCGCGGTCGGCATGGCCACCAACATCCCGCCGCACAACCTGCGCGAGGTCGCCGACGCCGCCCAGTGGGCCCTGGCCCACCCCGACGCCGGGAAGGAGGAGCTGCTCGAGGCCCTCATGGAGCGGGTCAAGGGCCCCGACTTCCCGTCGGACGCGCTGATCGTCGGCACCAAGGGCATCGAGGACATGTACCGCACGGGCCGCGGGTCGGTCACGATGCGCGCGATCGTCGCGATCGAGGAGGACACCAAGGGGCGCATCCAGCTCGTCGTGACCGGCCTGCCGTACCAGGTCAACCCCGACAACCTGATGCGCAAGATCGCCGACCTGGTCAACAGCGGCCGGCTGCAGGGCATCTCGGACCTGCGCGACGAGACCTCGTCGCGCGTCGGGCGTCGCATCGTCATCGAGATCCGCAAGGACGCGGTCGCCCGCGTCGTGCTCAACAACCTCTACAAGCACACCGAGCTGCAGACCAACTTCTCGGCCAACATGCTGGCGCTCGTCGACGGGGTGCCGCGCACCCTGCCCATCGACCAGTTCATCTCGCACTGGGTGACCCACCAGATCGAGGTCATCCAGCGGCGTA
>CAYRZN010000101.1:0-9556 GCA_964428825.1 uncultured Aeromicrobium sp. | reverse complement strand
GCAGGTCGATGATGTAGATGCCGTTGCGCTCGGTGAAGATGAAGCGCTTCATCTTGGGGTTCCAGCGGCGAGTCTGGTGCCCGAAGTGGACACCGCTCTCCAGCAGCTGACGCATGGTCACGACGGCCATGGTGATCTCTCATTTCTGGGCACGACGGCCCGGTCCTGGTTGACGCACGGACACCGTGTCCGCGCCCTGGTGCCGTGACGGGGCCCACCGGACCCGATGATGCTGGGACCGGACCAGGACCTCGCCCGCGGTGGCCGCGCTCGAGGACAAGCCCCGGAGCGACGCCGATGCGGATGACGGCACGCGAAGTCACCTCCAGAGGAGGTGCTCGGACCATCCTAGGCCACGGCGCCGGGGGGACGAAATCCGCCGCGGCGGGGACACGTGGCGACTCCCTCCACAGGCGTCGACCGTCCACACGCCGGTCCTCTGGGGTGTCGATCCCCCGCGGTCGTGCGCTGACGTGGACCCATGAGCCACCTCCTCTCCTCACGCACCGCCCGCGCCGGCGTGACGCTGCTTCTCGTGCTGCTCGTGAGCGGCACGGCGTCATCTGCCCGCGCCGACGGGTCGTGGTCCTGGCCGCTCGACGGCCGGTCGATCGACCGCTCCTACGCCGCTCCCCCGGGCCCGTATGCCGCCGGCCACCGCGGCGTCGACCTGGCCGGGACCCCAGGTGAGACCGTCACGGCCGTGGCCGCCGGCACGGTCGCGTTCGTCGGTGAGGTCGCGGGAACCCCCGTCGTGACGGTCTCCCACGGCACCGAGCGGTCGACCTACCAGCCCGTCCTGGCCACCGTCGAGCCCGGACGGAGCATCAGTGCCGGGGAGGCGATCGGCACGCTGCTGCCCGGCCACGCCGGGTGCGGGACCGCCGCCTGTCTGCACCTCGGCCGGATCGAGGGCGAGACGTACCTCGACCCCACGCAGCTGCTCGGGGGGCGCTACCGACTGATCAGTCCGGATGGTCCGCCGCCGACGCCTCCCGCACTGGGGTCCGGCGTGCTGCAGGCACCCCTCACCGCACCGGTCACGTCGGGCTTCGGTCTGCGGATCCACCCGATCACCGGTGAACCCCGCGCCCACGACGGCATCGACTTCGGTGCGCCGTGCGGGACCCCCGTGGCCGCTGCGGCCGCTGGAACCGTCACGAGTGCCGGCAGCGCCGGCGGGTTCGGCCTCCGGGTCGAGATCGACCACGGTGCCGGCCGGGTCACGTCGTACAGCCACCTCTCCTCCACGAGCGTGACGTCCGGCGCCACGGTCGCAGCCGGCGAGGCGGTCGCGAAGGTCGGCACGACCGGCACGTCGACGGGGTGCCACCTGCACTTCTCGGTGCACGACGGCGGCGTGGCCGTCGATCCCGCACCCCTGCTCTGAGCCGGCCGTGGCGCTCAGGCGCGGGGATGGGCCTGGCGGAAGGCGGCGCGCAACCGTTCGTTGCTGACGTGCGTGTAGATCTGCGTCGTCCCGATCGAGGCGTGCCCCAGCACCTCCTGCACCGAGCGCAGGTCGGCGCCACCCTCCAGGAGGTGGGTGGCGGCGGTGTGCCGGAGCCCGTGGGGCCCCAGGTCGGGGACCCCTTCGACGTCGGCCAGCCGGCGGTGCACGACCTCGCGGACGGTGCGCTGGTCGATGCGTCCCCCGCGCACCCCGAGGAAGACAGCGGGGCCGCTGGTGATCGTGACGACGTGGGGCCGGCCGTGCTGGAGCCAGGCCTCGACGGCGTCCTGCGCGGGCAGACCGAAGGGCACCGAGCGCTCCTTGCGACCCTTGCCGAACACCCGGACGAGCCGACGCGCGTGGTCGAGGTCGTCGATGTCGAGCCCCACCAGCTCACCGACGCGGATGCCGGTCGCGTAGAGCAGCTCCAGCATCGCGAGGTCGCGGGTGCCGGTGACGGCGTCCCTGTCGATGCGTTCCGCGGCGGCGTCGAGCACTGCGCGGATCTCCCCCGCGCTCAGCGTCGCCGGCAGCTCGCGGTGGGCCGTCGGCGAGACCAGGAGGGCCGCGGCGTCGGTCGGGGCCCGTCCGGTCCGGAGCAACCAGGCGGTGAACACCCGCAACGAGGTGCTGCGGCGGGCCAGGGTCGACCGGGCCCGGCCCAGCGACCGTTGCTGCGCGAGGTGGCTCCGCACGGTGCGGATCGTGAGCTCGGCCGGGTCGCGCACTCCCAGGCGCTCCGCATGGTCGACCAGGCCCTTGACGTCGCTGACGTACCCGCGGATGGTGTGCTCGGTGAGGTCGCGCTCGAGCCGGAGGTGCCGTTCGTAGTCGTCGACGACCCGGTCCCAGGCCACGTCGCTCTCCGTCACACCCCCACTGTCTCAGCCGGGAAGTCGCCCCAGGGCGATCCAGCCGCCGTCGGCGCGCCGAGCGTGGCCACGCCGCTCGAGCAGCGCCAACCCGGCCCGGACGTGGCGTAGCGGCGCGTCGAGCAGCACCACGAGCTCCCCGACCGTCAGACCTCCGTCGCGCGGCAGGGTGCCGTGGAGGCGACGCGAGGCCGCCGTGAGGTCCTCCGTGGCACCGGCGTCGGACCAGCCGAGCCCGTCGAGCTCCTGCGCCACGTCGTCGGCCGACGTGACGAGCACGGCCTCGCCCTCGCGGACGGCGCGGTGCGCACCTCCTGACTGCTGGGAGAGCACCGAGCCGGGTACCGCCATCGACGACCGGCCGAGCCGGTCGGCCCAGCGCAAGGTGTTGAGCGAGCCGCTGCGAGGCGCAGCCTCCACGACCACGGTGCCGGCCCCCAACGCGGCGATCAGCCGATTGCGGGTCAGGAACCTGTGACGGTGGGGCGTGGAGCCGGGCGGGTGCTCGGCGACGATCCACCCCTCCTCCGCGATGCGGTCGAGCAGCGACGCGTGCGCCTGCGGGTAGGCGATGTCGACCCCGCAGGCCAGGACGGCCACGGTGCGACCCGCGACCGCGAGGGCCCCGCGGTGCGCGCACGCGTCGATGCCGAAGGCAGCGCCGCTCACCACGGTCCATCCCCGGTCGGCGAGGTCGGCGCCGAGGTCACCGGCGACCTCGGCGCCGTAGGTGGTGCAGGCGCGCGCCCCGACGACCGAGACGGCACGGTCGACCTCCACGGGTCCGGTGCCCCGGACCCAGAGACCCCAGGGGGCAGCGCCGTGGTCGTCGACGCCTGCCAGGTCGTCGAGGGCCACCGGCCACGCACGACTTCCGGGAGTCAGCCAGTGCGCGCCCACGGCGGCACCGAGGTCCAGCAACCGGTCGACGGGCTCGAGGGCCACGCGCTCGATCCAGGCAGCCGGGACCTCCGGGGCACCCGACTCACCCCGGCACGCCCCCGCCACCGCCGCGAGACCGTGGGTGGCCACGAGGTCGCGCGCCCGGGCGTCGAGCGGCTCGGTGGCGACCGACAGGACCAGCCGGTCACGGTCCGGTGCTCCCGGACTCATGCCGCCACCAGGGCCCGCATCGCGGCGTCGAGCGGCATGTCGGACCGCAGGCTGAGTGCCGTACGGACGTCATCGACGTCCGGGTGGTCGTGCCCGTGCAGGTCGGCGACGCTCCAGGCGAGTCGCAGGACGCGATCGGCGCTGCGGGGGTTGAGCTTGTCGGCGTGGAGCTGTCGGTCGAGCAGCAACCGAGCGTCGTCGGCGACCGGCCACGTCTTGCGGAGCTCGGTTCCCGGCACCTCCGCATTGGTGCGCCACGGGGTGCCGTCGAACCGATGGGCCTGACGACCTCGCGCCTCGAGCACGCGGTGCGCCAGCTCGACCGAGCCGCGCCCTGCAGACACCGTGGCCGCGAGCTCGGGGCGACTGGGCACGGTGAGCGTGCGTCGGATGTCGATGCGGTCCCGGACGGGCCCGGAGATACGTTCGCCGTACCGACGTCGCATGGCCGGGGTGCAGCGGCACGACGAGTCGAGCGTGGCGGACTGGCCGCACGGGCAGGGGTTGGCCGCCATGACCAGCTGGAACCGCGCGGGATACACGACGGTGCGTGCCGAGCGCGCCACCACGATGCGTCCGCTCTCGAGCGGCTGCCGCAACGCCTCGAGGACGTTGACCGCGAACTCCGGGGCCTCGTCGAGGAACAGGACCCCCCGGTGGGCCAGGCTCATGGCTCCCGGGCGCACCTGCCGGCTGCCTCCGCCGACGATGGCGGCCGCACTGGCCGTGTGATGGGGGTCGAGGAACGGTGGCCGGGTCAGCAGCGGCACGTCCGAGGGGAGCATCCCTGCGACCGAGTGCACCGCGCTGACCTCGATCGCGTCCTGCCGCTCCAGATCGGGCAGCAGGCCCGGGAGGCGCTGCGCGAGCATCGTCTTGCCGACGCCGGGTGGTCCGACCATCGACAGGTGGTGCCCGCCCACCGCCGCGACCAGCACCGCCAGGCGGACGTCCTCGTGGCCGGCGACGTCGGCGAGGTCGAGACCGGAGAGTCGCGCCGCCGACCCCCACGGAGCCACGGCGGGCGGCTCGATCGGCGGCACGGGTGGGTCGTCGGGCACCTCGTCACCCGTGATCAGGGCGACGAGGTGACGCAGTGACCGCACGCCCGTGACGGCGATGCCGTCGACCAGCTCGGCCTCCGGCACGTTGACCTCGGGGACCACGACGTGGGTGCAGCCCGCCTCGGCGGCCGCGAGCGTGGCCGGCAGGATCCCCGGCACCGCCCGCAGGCGGCCGTCGAGCGCCAGCTCCCCCACGAATGCAGTGCCCCCGAGCGCCTCCGCCGGGACGGCCTTCTGCGCCGCGAGGACGGCCATCGCGATGGCCAGGTCGTAGTGCGACCCCGACTTCGGCAGGGTCGACGGGGCGAGGTTGATCGTGATGCGCTGGTCGGGCCAGGGCGCCCCGGAGTTCACGACGGCGGACTTGCAGCGATCACGGGCCTCGTTGACCGTGGCGTCGGGCAGGCCCACGATGACGGTGCCCGGCAGGCCGCCCACGACGTCGGCCTCGACCTCGATCGCCCGGCCGGTCAGGCCGTCGAGCGTGACCGACACGACGCGGCCCGACATCAGGCCACACCCCGGATCCGGTCGACCTCGGCCGGGCCCGTGCGCGGCACCACCACGCTCATGACGTCGATCCGTACGGCGCTCGGCTGCACGTCGTGCGCCTCGAGCCACGCCGTGGCAAGTCGGCGCAGGCGGGTGGCCTTGTGGGTCGTGATGGCTTCGAAGGGTCCGCCGTAGCGCGTGCTGCTGCGGGTCTTGACCTCGACGATCACGAGCGTCGTGCCGTCACGGGCCACCAGGTCGATCTCCCCGAACCGGCACGTCCAGTTGCGGTCGAGGATCACGAGGCCCGCGGCCACGAGGTGGTCGGCGGCGATGCGTTCGCCGTAGGCCCCGAGGGCCTGGTTGCGCGCGTAGGTCATGCCCACGAGCGTCGTGGCACCCCGCTTCCCGGACCAGAGCTCCGTCGAGCGCTGTGGACGACGTCGCCCTGTGGATGAGCGGACCCGGTGGTCAGCGCTCCTCGAGCTCGACCTCGGTGAGGACCCACGCACCATCCTGCTCCTGCAGCTCGATCTCGGCGCGGATGTCTCGTGAGTCGATGAAGTCGTCCTCGGCGTACTCGGCCACGTACGTGGCGTCGACGACGATCGACGCCCGGTCTCCGCGGACCTGCGCCACGTCCTCGAGCACGATGTCGGTCCAGGTCGCGGCACCGCTCTCGGCCTCACGCCAGCTCTGGCAGTCGTAGTCCCGTCCACCCTCCGCCTGCCGCCGGAAGTCGCGCGTCGTCACGGACTCGTAGGCGTCGCAGTCACGCTCCCCGACGGCCTCGGTCCACGTCGCCACGGCGGCTCGCACCTTCGCCGTCGCCTCCTCGTCGCTCTGCCTGGTCGCCAGGGCCACGACCACCCCGACGACGCTCACGACACCGAGCACGGCGACCACCAGTAGTCCGGCTCGGGTCCAACGACGTTCCGAAGGCTCCCGACCGGAGGCCGAGGCTCGTGCGTGCGAGATCATGCGGGGATCCTGTCAGTCGCGACCACCGCCGCTCAGACGGAGCCGGGCGGCACCTTGAAGTCGGAGTCCTGGAGCTCCTCGACGTTGACGTCCTTGAACGTCAGCACCTTGACCTGCTTGGCGAAGCGCGCCGGACGGTAGATGTCCCAGACCCAGGCGTCGGTGAGGGTGACCTCGAAGTACGCGTCTCCGGTCTCGGAACGCACCTTCACGTCGACCGCGTTGCAGAGGTAGAAGCGCCGATCGGTCTCGACGACGTACTTGAAGATCTTCACGACGTCGCGGTACTCGCGGTAGAGCGCCAGCTCGGCGTCGGCCTCGAACCGGTCCAGGTCCTCGGTGCTCATCTCTCGCTCCGCTGGGGGCTCATGCATCGCTCCGCTCGTCGTCGTTCAGGGTGCCCGCCATGACGGCGCGCACGTTGGCCCACGTGCGCCGGTGCTCGGGACAGGGTCCATGCTGCCGCAGGGCCTGCTCGTGCAGGGCGGTGGAGTAGCCCTTGTGTGTCGCGAAGTCGTAGTGCGGGTACTGGTCGTGGAGGTCGACCATCAGCGCGTCACGGGTCACCTTCGCGACCACGGAAGCCGCCGCGATCGACGCCGCGACCCGGTCGCCCTTCCACATCGCCAGGCCGGGGACCCCGAGTCCGTCGACCGGGAACCCGTCGGTCAGGACGTAGCCGGGACGCACCTCCAGGCGGGCGAGCGCCCGACGCAACGCCTCGATGTTCGCCCGCTGGATGCCCATGCGGTCGCACTCCTGGGGGCTGATGACCACCACGTCGACAGCGACCGCGCGTTCCATCACGAGGTCGAAGCAGCGCTCGCGCCGGGCGGCGGTCAGCAGCTTCGAGTCGGCGAGCCCGGGGATCTCCCGGTCGAGGACGACCGCGGCTGCCACGAGCGGACCGGCCGACGCCCCTCGACCCGCCTCGTCGACGCCCGCGACCGGGGTGAGGCCCCGTCGCTCAAGGGCGCGCTCGTAGCCGTACAGGCCGGCGTCACGGCGGATCGTGCGTCCAGGAAGTCGTGTCGTCATGACGGACGGCTCAGCGGGGAGGCGAGTCGGGGACGTCGTCGAACGCGTCGACCTCTCCCAGGCCACCGAAGCGGTTGAGGGGCCAGACCCTGACCCAGGCGATGCCGACGACGCTCTCGACCCGGACCTGCCCGCCGCCGGGGTCGCCCAGGTGGGCGACGGAGTCCGCGGAGTTGTCACGGTTGTCGCCCATGACCCAGAGGTAGCCGTCCTTGACGACGACGTCGAACTCGCGGTTGCGGATGACGGTGGGGTCGAGAACGTACGGCTCGTCGATCGGCTCGCCGTTGACGAGCAGGCGTCCGCTGCCGTCGCAGCACTGGACGTGGTCACCGGCGACGCCCACGACCCGCTTGATGAGGTGGTTGCCGGTCGGGAACAGGCCGATCGTCTCCAGCACCTTCTGGAAGGGGTTCGGGTCGACGGTCTCCCCCTGGACGCCGAGCCATCCGCCGGGATCCTCGAACACGACGATGTCGCCGCGGTCGGGCTCACCGGTCCAGAGCGAGACCTTCTGGACGAGGAGCTTGTCGTTGACGAGCAGCGTCGGCTGCATCGACTCCGAGGGGATGTAGAAGGCCTGGAGGAAGAAGGACTTCACGACGATCGCCATGACGGTGGCGATCACGACCAGGAGCAGCGACTCCTGCCAGATCGGCAGTCCACGCTTCTGGCGGGGGTGTTTGCTCGTGGCCACCGGGGAAGCGTAACGGGGCGGGCCGAAGGCCCGCCCCGTGACACTCGTTCCTCGCGCGGTCAGATGTCGCGCTTCTCCTTGATCTTCGCGGCCTTGCCACGGAGGTTGCGGAGGTAGTACAGCTTGGCGCGACGCACGTCGCCACGGGTGGCGACCTCGATGTGGTCGATGATCGGGGTGTGCAGCGGGAAGGTGCGCTCGACGCCGACGCCGAAGCTGACCTTGCGGACCGTGAAGGTGCGGCCGATGCCGGAGCCCTGCACCTTGATGCAGACGCCCTGGAAGACCTGGATGCGGGAGCGGTTGCCCTCGACGACCTTGACGTGCACCTTGAGGGTGTCGCCGGCGCGGAAGTCGGGGAGGTCGTCGCGGCGGGACTCCGCTGCGACCTGGTCGACGATGTTGGTCATGATGTGCTCCTCGCTGGTGCCGCAGGTCACCGACGGTCGGTCAGAAGAATGGTCGCCTTCCGCCGCATCGGCGGGAGGGAGTTCGGCGAGAGTGGTCGCGACCCCTGAGGCAGAGGCGACCACGCCGAGGGTCAATGTTGCCACACCCCCCGGTTCCCGAGGAAATCGGGCGCCCGGCAGGGGTGCCGGGCCCTGGGCGGCGAGGTCGAGCACAGCCGGCGAGGTCGAGCACAGCCGGCGAGATCAGGTCAAGCGGAACGCCCGCCGGAGCGTATCCGGCGGGCGTTCCTGATCCAGATCGGGCCCGAGCCCGTTCAGGTGTGGGTGGAGGTCAGTCGAACGCGTAGCCCTCGCCGTGCAGCACCGTGTCGATGCCGGCGATCTCGTCCTCCTCCTTGGCACGGAAGCCGATCGTCTTCTCGATCGCGAAGCCGATGATGTAGGCGACGACGAACGAGAACACGATGATCGTGAGCGACGAGAGGATCTGGGCGAACAACAGATCGGTCTCGCCGCCGAAGACCAGGCTGCCACCGGTCAGCGTCTCCGAGCCGAAGAAGCCGATGTAGACGCAACCGATGAAGCCGGCGACGAGGTGGATGCCGACCACGTCGAGCGTGTCGTCGAAGCCGAGCTTGAACTTCAGGTCGACCGCGAGGGCGCAGACGACACCCGAGACGACGCCGAGCACGAGGGCCCAGACCGGCGTGACGAAGGCGCAGGCCGGCGTGATGGCGACGAGGCCGGTCACGACGCCCGAGGCGGCACCGACCGCGGTGGCCTTGCCGTCACGGAAGGTCTCGACGACGATCCAGCCGATCAGCGCGGCGGCCGGGGTGATCAGCGTGTTGAAGAAGATCAACGAGGTCTGGCCCTCGTCGGCGCCGTAGACGCCGGTGTTGAAGCCGAACCAACCGAACCACAGGATCGCGGCACCGATGAGGACGAGCGGCACGTTGTGCGGCTTCGACTCCTCCTTGGAGAAGCCGACCTTGCGCTTGCCGAGCACCAGGGCCAGCGCCAGGGCAGCAGCACCCGCGGACTGGTGGATGATCGTGCCGCCGGCCCAGTCGAGCGCAGCGCCGAAGCCGAAGACGTCGTTCGCGAGCCAGCCGTAGAACTCGCCGTCGGCGTCGACACCGAAGAGCCAGCGGAACGTCGGGAACACGACGAACGTCGAGAACAGGGCCGCGAAGAGCATCCAGGGCCAGAAGCGCGCACGGTCGGCGACGGCACCCGAGACCAGAGCCACGGTGATGATGCAGAACGCGACGAGGAACGCGTGGCCACCGAACAGGTTGCCGGCGTCGCCACTACCGGCCGACGTCACCAGGTCGGTCATGCCGAAGTCCTCGAACGGGTTGCCGAAGTACTCGCTGCCGCCGCTCGTGCCGTTGCCGGCGATGCCGGTGCCGCCGTAGAGCACGTAGAGGACC
>CAYRZN010000100.1:9133-9568 GCA_964428825.1 uncultured Aeromicrobium sp. | reverse complement strand
CCCTTGCGGGTGCGCGCGTTGGTCTTGGTGCGCTGGCCGCGGACGGGCAGGTGCGCACGGTGGCGACGGCCCTGGTACGAGCCGATCTCCATCTTGCGACGGATGTCGGCCGTGACCTCACGGCGCAGGTCACCCTCGACCTGGTAGTTGCCCTCGATGTGGTCACGCAGCGCGACGAGCTGGTCGTCGTTCAGCTCGTGGACCCGCAGGTCCGGGCTGATGCCGGTGGCGGCGAGGGTCTCGGTGGCGCGGGTGCGGCCGACGCCGAAGATGTAGGTGAGTGCGATCTCGATGCGCTTGTCGCGCGGGAGATCGACTCCGACGAGGCGTGCCATGGTGGCAGTTCCTTCCGGTACGGCAGAGGTGTCGTCACCTGGGGCGCCCCGGCTGCCTCCAGGACCCGTCCTTGTGGGGTCCTGAGCCGGGCCCCGGCCT
>CAYRZN010000100.1:0-9123 GCA_964428825.1 uncultured Aeromicrobium sp. | reverse complement strand
GGGTGCGCCCGATGCCGAAGATGTAGGTGAGTGCGATCTCGAGGCGCTTCTCGCGCGGGAGATCGACTCCGATGAGGCGTGCCATGTGCTGGCAGTTCCTTTCGGTACGGCGAAGGTGTGGTCATCCGCGGCGCCCCGATTGCCTCCCGGAAGCCTCTCGTCCACGGGTGTGGGGAGCAGGGTGTTCCGGAACCGGGCCCCGGCCTTCGCGCCGGGGGTCGCACCCGGGAGCGATCCCGGGTGAGCCGTCAGATGTTCAGTCGTGCTGGTGAAGAAGAAAGCGGGTCTGCGTCAGCCCTGGCGCTGCTTGTGCCGGGGGTTCTCGCAGATGACCATGACGCGGCCGTGGCGACGGATCACCTTGCACTTGTCACAGATCTTCTTCACGCTCGGGTTGACCTTCATGGAGAAGCCCTTTTCTGAACGTGATTGTCGGTTATGCAGTTGTGGCTGGGCACGTGCGTGCCCGATGACGCGTCAGGCTCGGCGCGTCACTTGTAGCGGTAGACGATGCGACCGCGGCTGAGGTCGTACGGCGAGAGCTCCACCACGACACGGTCCTCGGGGAGGATCCGGATGTAGTGCTGGCGCATCTTGCCGCTGATGTGAGCGAGCACCTTGTGCCCGTTGGTCAGCTCGACGCGGAACATCGCGTTGGGGAGAGCCTCCACCACCGCGCCTTCCATCTCGATGACGCCTTCTTTTTTCGCCATGACCTCTGCTTCTCGGTGTGCTTCGTCTGGTGGCCCGGACATGCGGAAATCCGCCTGGACAGGCCGACTCGCAAGTCTACGCCCGCACCGCCGCCGGAACCAAATCGCCGGTCGCCGCCCCTACCCCCGGTGGTTGAGGTGCGAGTGCGCTCTGGCGCACGAGCCTCGAAACCTCGGTCACCATGTCGGCTGAGGTACCCCTTCCGAGGCTCCCTCGTTCCTCGCTCACACCTCAAGGGGCGGGGCTCACCCAGCCGCGCGCCCCCGCGATCAGCCAGCGGTGGAACGCCACGCCGCGCTCGAGCCACGCGGCCTCGACCCACTCGTTCGGGGCGTGGATCGAGTCGCGCTGGGGCCGGCTCATCTTGAGCGGGCTGAAGCGGTACACGGAGTCGCTGACCCGGGTGAAGTGGCGGCTGTCGGTGGCGCCGGTCTGGACGTACGGCACGACCCGGATCCTGTCGTGGGGGGCCGGGTCGATCGCGTGCACCGCGGCCACGAGGTGCGCCCAGGCGGCGTTGTCGGTGCGCGAGACCGGCGGCGGGTCGTTGCCCTCGACGGCCTCGATCTCGACGTCGAGCCCCTTCAACAGGCGCGTCAACCGAGCTCGTAGCTGCTCGCGGTCGTCGCCCACCGCAAGACGGACGTTGACGACCGCGCGGGCCTCGGTCGCCAGCACGTTGTCCGCCGGACTGCCGCTGAGACGGGTCACGGCCATCGTGCTGCGCACCATGGAGCTGGTCTCCTTGCTCACTCGGGCCAGGACCTCGGCCACGGGCCGGGGCGCGCGCCGCGCCTGGCCGAGCGCGAGCCGGACGGGCAGCGGCATCGATGCGGCCACGACGTCGAGCATCTGCAGCACCGGCTCCGAGAGCGACGCTGGCGCCGGGTTCTCCTCGAGCCGCACGACCGCCCGAGCCAGGCGGGCCGTGGCCCCGTTCGGGGACGGGGTCGAGGCGTGGCCTCCCCCACCTCGCGCCACGAGACGCACGTTGACCACACCCTTCTCGACCGTGGCCACCATGGCGCTGAACCCCGTCAGACCGGGCAGGGCGTCGTCGACCACGGCCCCGCCCTCGTCGGACACGAGCCACGGCCGCACCCCGAGCGACCTGAGGTGCTCGACGACCTGCCGCGCCTCGTGACCCTCGACCTCCTCGTCGGCACCGAAGGACAGCCAGACGTCGTGTTCGGGGACGTGCCCCTCGGCGAGGAGCCGCTCGACCGCCTCGGCGACGCAGACGAGCGAGCCCTTGTCGTCGAGCGTGCCGCGCCCGTGCACGACGGGCCCCGTGGGACCGTCGACGACCTCGCCGGAGAACGGGTCGCGGTCCCACTGCTCGGCCGGGGCCGGTACGACGTCGTAGTGCGCCATGAGCACGATCGGGTCCGTCTCGGTGCGCCCCCTCCAGCGGAACAGCAGGGACCCGAGCGGGAAGGTCGTGAGCTCGAGCTCGGCGTGCAGCCTCGGGTACGACCGGGCGAACGCCTCTCGGAACCTGGCGAACTCCCGCTCGTCCCGCTCGCCCGGCGCCGACACCGTGCGGCATCGGACGAGCTGCGCGAGTCGATCGGCGAGGTCCGGGGCGCTCACACGACCACCGGCCTCTCGGGGTCGGCGAACGCGAGCCGGGGCACGAACGTCAGGAGCACGGCCGCCATCACCGCGGTGGCCGAGCAGACGACCCAGACGGTGTAGTAGCCGCTCAGCGAGGCAGCGGTGTCGTGCGTGGTGCCCTGCGCGAGCGCGACCCCGAACACGCACGAGGCGATCGCACCACCGATGGTCTTCGTGGTGTTGGTCAGTCCCGTCGCCACTGCGGTCCGGCCCTCGGGCGCGGCCGCGGCCGCCGCGGCGGGCAGGGCCGCGACGAGGGCGCCGGACCCCAGACCGGCCACCATCATGCAGGCCGCGACCGTGGGCACCGTGTCGTGGGCCAGCACGAGCGACCCGTAGCCGACGGCCACCAGCGAGGCGGCGCCGATCAGGCAGTTCCGCGGACTGAACCGCTGACTGACACGCGCGAACACGAGCGCACCGAACAGGAGGGAGAGCACGTAGACGCCGATCAACGGCGCGACCGTCGAGGAGTCGAGACCGAGGCCGAAGCCGTGCACCTCCGGATCGGTCTGGGCGAACGTCGACAGCGGGATCTGGGCACCGAGGACGCTCACCCCGAACAGCAGCGCCGTGACCTGGACGGGCCACATCGACGCCCGGCGCATGACGCGCAGGTCGACCAGGGGGTCCGGCACGCGCAGCTCCCAGCGGCCGAAGGGCAGCAGCAGCACCAGACCCGCCGCCATCGCGAACCACGGCCACACCGACCCGACGCCCTCGGTCCGCACCAGGGAGAGACCTCCCGTGACCAGCAGCAGGCTGGCACTCACGAGCACCAGGCCACGGCGGTCGAGGCTGCCCTCCTGCACCGCGTGGTCGCGGTCGACGGCGACGTGGATCACGACGACGACACCGGTCGTGAGCAGCGCGGGGACCGCCAGCACGATCCAGATGGGGTCGAAGGCGGACGCAGCGGCCCCGGCCGACAGCGCTCCCGCGATCGCGCCCGCCTGCAGCGCTGCCACGATGACACCGGTGGCCTTGCGCGTGGCCGATGCGCGGTCGGCGATGCCGAGGCTGCGGCGGTAGATCAGGGCGACCTCGAGCGGCAACCAGACCGTGAAGACTCCCTGCAGCGCCCAGAACACCAGATAGGTCTCGAACGACGACGACAGCGCCACGCCCCACGTCGCGACGGCAGTCAGCACGGCCGACCACCACAGGACCCTCTGGTGCCCGACGAGGTCGCCGAGCTTGGACAGGGCCGGCACGCACAGGGCGGACAGCAGCAGCTGGGCGGCCTCGAACCAGTTGACGTCGGCGTCGTTGATCGAGAGGTGCCTGGCGATGTCCGAGGCGAGCGGCGTGTAGTAGCCCTGCAGGAACCCGCTGACGAACTCGACGAAGACCAGCGCCCCGACGAGGCCGGCCCCGATCGAGGTCGCGCGCGTGGTCGAGGTCACCCGCCGAGCGTACGACGGCTCGGGGCCAGTGCCTGGGGTCGACCACGGCAGGTCGGACCGAGTGTCAGCCGCAGGCGCAGAGCGTGATGGAGACGATCTCCTCCGAGGCGTCGAGCCCGAGCCGGAAGCTCGTGCCCGCAGCCGCGTCGGCCGTGACGACCACGACGCCGTCCGCGTCGCCGCGGGCCGGGCCGTAGAGCAGCTCGGCGTCAGCCCTGGTGTCGCCCACGGCCAGGCCGTCGATCGTGCGCACGTCGGGCGTCGCGACCGTGATGGCGGTGACGACGCCGTCGGTCAGCTGCAGCGTCGCGTCGTCGATCTCGAGCTCGACCTCCCCGCGAGACCGGATCGTGGGCAGCTCCTCCTCCACCGCGTCCCGCACCTGGTCGACCGTGGAGCCGAGCGCGACGCCCCGGAACGACGTGGTGCCAAGCGCCTGGGCCGACCACCCGGAGTTCAGCGTCGCCGAGAGGCGCGTGCCCAGCAGGGTCGACGACGCTGCGCCGAGCGCCTGGCCCCCGCCCGCCGTCGCGATGCAGTCCAGCTGCGCCGCGGCTGCCGGGTCGGCCTCGGTCCGGAACCCGATCGCGCTCACGGTCAGGTCCGCGTCGGCGGCATGGAGGTCCCCGGCCGCGACGCACGGATCGGGCCCCAGCCCGTCCGGGGCGCACGTGTCCGCTCCGTCGGACACGATGACGATCTGCCGGGGTCCGATCGTCGGCAGCAGGTCGGCGGCGGCCTGCAGGCTCGCCCCGATCGGGGTGAAGCCGCGCGGCTGGAGCTGCGCGAGCACCCCCGCGACGTCCCGCTGGCCCCTCGGCGCGACCTCGCGCGCCACGACCACGTCCTGACACCCGGCCGCCTGTTCCGCGTCGCTCGAGCCGGTGGAGCTGCCGTAGACGACCAGGCCCACCTCCTGCCCCCACGGCAGGAGGGTCACGACGTCGGCCACGGCCGCCTTCGCGGCCTCCAGCCGCTGGCCGGGCGCGTCCTGCGTGGCCATCGAGCCCGAGGCGTCGATGACGATGACGGTGGGCACGGCCGGCGCCTCCTCCGACGCCGAGACCGGCATCGGGGCACTGAGCTCGCGCGCGCTCTCGGGCCCGGGGTCGGGTGCTCCGTCGTCCGCGGAGTCGCTCCCTCCCGCGCAGGCCACGAGCAGCACGCCGAGCAGCACGAGGGACCCGGCGACACGACCCACCTGCCCCTGCATGGGTCGAGGCTACGTCGTCGCGCCCCGAGCGCCATCGGGACTTCTCCCCATCGTCAGCCGCCCTGGGGAGCCGCGAGGGCCCCGCCACGCTCGACCAGACGGGACAGCACGATCGCCGTCTCGGTGCGTTCGACGTTGTGCGCCGCGATTCGGAGGCGCTCGAGGGCGTCCTCCAGGTGCCGCACGTCCCGGGCCACGAGGCGCACGATGGCGTCGGCCTGGCCCGTGACGGTCGCCGCGTCCTGCACCTCCGGGATCGAGGCGAAGGCCGCCCGCAGCTCGTCGGGCCCGATCGTGCCCTGGCAGTGGAGCTCGACGTAGGCCTCGGTCCCCCAGCCCAGGTGCTGCGGGTCGAGCACCACGGTGAACCCCCGGATCACGCCGTCGGCCACGAGCCGGTCGATCCGCCGCTTGACGGCCGGCGCGGAGAGTCCGACCCGTTCCCCCACGACGGCGAGGCTGGCTCGGCCGTCGTCCAGGAGGGCCTCGACGATGCGCCGGTCGATCGTGTCCATGTGGTCATCGTCGCACGCCTGCAAGAAATCGACGCTCTCGCCCGGTTTGCGCAACAGATCGACGGCTTCGTGCGCGCGATCGACTTTCACGATGACGCAGTGCCTCTCCTACCATGGATTCGTTGCGCGGCTCACCCCTGCTGCGCCAGCGCTCCGGGACCTGCGTCCCACCGGCCACGACACCCGAGGTGACCTCCATGACCGTGCTCGACTCGCACCGGACCCGCCCGACCGACCGTCACCGGTCACCCGTCCTCGCCCCGCTGCGCAGCGCTCGCACCCGCGGGTACGTCATGTGTCGCCCCTCGGAGTTCACCGTCGAGTACGCGATCAACCCGTGGATGGACCCCTCCCGACCGGTCGACCGGGTCCGCGCGATGCGCCAGTGGGAGACGCTCGTCGCGACGTACCGCTCCCTCGGCCACGCCGTCGATGTCGTCGATCCGCTGCCCGGGCAGCCCGACATGGTCTTCGCGGCCAACGGCGCCCTGGTCGTGGGCGAGGTCGCCTACGGGGCCCGGTTCCGGCACCCCGAGCGGTCCGCCGAGGCCGGCGCCGTCGCGACGTGGTTGCGCTCGCGCGGTGTCGACGTCGTCCCGGCGACCCACCCCGCCGAGGGTGAGGGCGACTTCCTCGTGCTGGGTCACGTGGTCCTGGCCGGCACCGGCTTCCGCACGGGTCTTGCCGCCCACGTCGAGGCAGCCACCGTGATCGACCGGCCGTTCGTGACCCTCGAGCTGGTCGACCCGGCGTTCTACCACCTCGACGTCGCCCTCGCCGTGCTCGACGACGGCCGGGGCGCCGCTCCGGCCGACATCGCCTACTACCCCGGAGCCTTCAGCCCGCACAGCCGCCGGACCCTGCGCGAGCTGTTCCCCGACGCCCTCGTCGTCACCCGTGAGGAAGCGCTCACGTTCGGGCTCAACCTCGTGAGCGACGGCCTGCACGTGGTGCTCCCCCAGGAGGCCACCTCGATCGCGGCCCGACTCCGCCCGCGCGGCTACGAACCGGTGCCGGTCGAGCTCGACGAGTTCCGCAAGTCGGGCGGCAGCGTCAAGTGCTGCACGATGGAGCACCACGCCTGACCTGCGCATTCTCGACCCGATCCCGTGAGTCGCGCCGCGCGAGCGGCACTGTGGCGTTCTAGTCTCGGGGCATGACGAGCACGACACCGCCCCCCGCACCCGTCGAGACCGGGCCGGCCGCTGCCTCCTCCGCCGACGACGGGCGCCCCGTGCGTCGTTTCGGCACGGCACGCGCCCTCGGCCTGGCCCTGGCCGCGTTCGTCGGCGGGTACCTCGCACTCCTGGCGCTCGGCACCTGGGTCGACATCGTGCGCGAAGAGCTCTGGAGCAACTACGACCCCTTCGGCGGACAGGCCGCCACCGGCCGTTTCCGACTCCTGCTGCTGGGTGCGGTGAGCCTCGGTGCCCTCGCGGGCGTGCTGGCCGTGATCGGACTCGCCATTCGCCGCCTCGCCGTGCTCGTCCTCGTCGTGACCGTGGCCTCGCTGCTGTGCCACGTCGGGTTCGCGCTGCAGGTCATCGACACGACCTCGCGGGGCAACTTCCTCGAGCCGAGCCGAGCCTGGAGCCCGTCCTTCGGCCTGCCGTTCACGATCGCCGTGCTGGCGCTCCAGGCCCTCGTGGTGCTGCTGTGCCTGGTGCGCGGGCCGCGCCCCGAGCCGGTCGGCGTGCTCGCCCCACCGGTCTCGCACCCCGACGCCACCTCGGCGGCCCCCTCGAGCGACGACCACGCGGACCGGTCGACCGACCTCGCCACGGCCGATGCCGCACGCCACGACGATCCGGCACCCGCCGCCGCAGCCGATGGCGAGGCCGACGACGGCATCGGTGACGTGTTCCTCGTGATCCACGGCCAGGAGTACGGCCCCTACCCGACCGCACGGGTCCGGGGGTTCATGGTGGAGGGACGCATCCACCCCGGCACGCTCGTGCGCATCGGCGACGAGACGAAGCCGGCCTCGGAGGTCCCCGCCATCTACGGCACCTGAACACCTCCCCGGCCGCACCACCGGTGGTTGAGGTGCGAGTGCGCCCTGGCGCACGAGCCTCGAAACCTCGGTCAGGCCGTGGGCTGAGGAACCCCATTCGAGGCTCCTCGTCCCTCGTCGCACCTCAAGGCCCGGAAGGGCGCCCTCACTCGGGCAGGGTCAGCACCACAGGGCCGTCGGCGGTGATCGCCACCGTGTGCTCCCAGTGCGCGGCACGACTGCCGTCGATCGTGACCGCGGTCCAGCCGTCCTCGAGGATCTGCGTGTACGGCGAGCCGCGGGACACCATGGGCTCGATCGCGATGACCAGGCCCGGCTTGAGCCTCAGGCCGTGACCGGGGCGCCCCGTGTTCGGGACGTCCGGGTCCTGGTGCATCGCCGTGCCGATGCCGTGCCCCGTGAACCCCTCGACGATGCCGTAGTCCCCCGCATCGCGCACCGAGGACGCGATCGCGTGGCCGATGTCGCCGAGTCGGGCGCCCGGTCGTGCCGCCTCGACACCGGCCCACAGGGCCGCCTCGGTGACGCGCGAGAGCTCAGCGTCCGCGGGGTCGACCTCGCCGACGGCCACCGTGACGGCGGCGTCCCCGTGCCAACCGTCGATGATCGCACCCGCGTCGACCGACACGAGGTCACCCGACACCAGCTCGCGGTCACCCGGGATGCCGTGCACGACCTCGTCGTTGACCGACGTGCAGATCACACCGGGAAAGCCCCCCGCGCCGGAGGCGCCGTGTGCGCCGTAGCCCAGGAAGTTCGAGGTCGCGCCGAGGCGGTCCAGGACGCCGCGCGCCACCGCGTCGAGGTCACGCGTCGTCACGCCCGGTGCCACCGCCTCGCGCACGGCCGCGTGCATCTCGGCCACGACCGCACCGGCGCGACGCATCACGGCGATCTGGTCGGCCGTCTTGTACTCGACGCTGCGGCCGAACATCTGCGTGCTCCGGTCAGAGACCGAGGGCGGCGTTGATGCGGGCCTCGACCTCGTCGATCGAGCCCACACCGTCGACCTCACGCAGGAGGCCACGCTCGCGGTACACCGGAAGCAGCGGCGCGGTCTCGGCGATATAGACCTCCTGCCGCTCCCGGATGACGTCCTCGGTGTCGTCGGCGCGACCGCTGGTCTCCGCGCGCTTCAGGAGGCGACCGATCAGCTCCTCGTGGTCGACCGTCAGCACGAGCACCGCGTCGAGCGGCGCACCGAGCTCGGCGAGGATCGCGTCGAGCGTCTCGACCTGGTCGGGCGTGCGCGGGTAGCCGTCCAGGACGAAGCCCGTGCTGGCGTCGTCCTGCGCGAGACGGTCCTTGACCATCGCGTTGGTGACCTCGTCGGGCACGTACTTGCCGGCGTCCATGTAGGACTGCGCCAGCTTGCCCAGCTCGGTCCCCTCGGACACGTTGGCCCGGAAGATGTCGCCGGTGGAGATGTGGGCGCCACCGATGCGCTCGGCCAGGCCCGTGGCCTGCGTGCCCTTGCCCGCGCCGGGCGGGCCCATGATCAGCAACCTCATGACCGCAGGAACCCTTCATAGTTGCGCTGCTGCAGCTGGCTCTCGATCTGCTTGACCGTGTCGAGCCCGACGCCCACGATGATGAGGATCGTCGTGCCACCGAACGGGAAGTTCTGGCTCGCGTTGAGCAACG
>CAYRZN010000099.1:0-9593 GCA_964428825.1 uncultured Aeromicrobium sp. | reverse complement strand
CACGCACGGCGACGCCGTCATCTGGGACCACGACCTGTCCGACGGCGTGACGATCGAGGTCGCCGGCACGGCGCTGAAGGTGCTGCACCCGCCGGGGCACGCCCCGGGCGCGGTCTGCCTGCACGCGCCGGACCTCGGGGTCGTCTTCACCGGCGACACCCTGTTCAACGGCGGACCCGGCGCGACCGGGCGCTCGTTCAGCGACCGGCCCACGATCGAGGCCTCGATCCGTGCCCAGCTGTTCGCGCTGCCCGACGAGACCGTGGTGCACACCGGCCACGGTGACGACACCACGATCGGCGCCGAGCGGGCGAACCTCGACGGCTGAGCGTGACGCCTCCGCCTCGAAACGTTGGCCAGGTCGACGTCCGGTGGTCACCCGGCCGTTCTGCCGACCGAGGCGCGGGCGAACCCCTAGACCTGCTCGTCCGCCTCCGGGTCGTCCTGCTCCGCCTCCGGGTCGACGACGACGCCGTCGTTGCGCTGGGCGATCTCGGTCTCGGACGGGTCGGCGTGGAGCCGCACCTCGTCGGGCACGGCGTTGACCGCCAGGGCGTCCTCCGGCGTCCAGTCCTTCGGGTCCTTCTGGTTCGGGTCGATGGGAGTCATGACGCCGGGGTACCCGTCCGACCTCCGCTCACGCGCGGGCGAGGTGATCGATCCGGCGCAGGGCGATCGCGACGACCGGCGCGTAGGCGGGTGCCCAGACCGGGAGGCCCATGCTCAGCCGCGCACCGGCCCCGGACGCCTCGACGGCGTGCGTCGTGGCCGGGATCCCGGCCACCTTCCACGACCACCGGCGCCCCGGCACGACCGAGGTGAGCTCGAACGGCAGCGGCGGGCCGACCGTGGGCCAGACTCGGCCCGTGGTCCCGGTCGCGAACTCCCCGTCGATCTCTGCACGCCTGACCGTCGGCCCCCAGAGCGGCCAGGCGTCCAGGTCGGTCAGGAGCCGCCAGACACGGTCAGGGTGCGCGGCGACGTCGCGAGAGAGGGTCAGCATCCCTCCAGCATCGCCGCCGCGCACCGATCCCGCGCGCCCTGCGCCGGTCAGACGTCCGCGGTGACGCGCTTCTCGTCCTCGCGGTAGTGGGCGGCCAGGTGCGGCCGGTGCAGGTTCTCGCCCTCGATGTCCACGTTGGGCAGGATGCGGTCGAGCCACCTCGGCAGGTACCAGGCCTTGTCGCCCATCAGGTACATGAGCGCCGGGATCAGCACCATGCGGATGACGAACGCGTCGAAGATGACTGCGGCAGCGAGCGCGAAGCCCATCGACTTGATGATCGGGTCGTCCATGAAGATGAAGCCCGCGAACACCGCCGTCATGATCAGCGCGGCCGCCGTCACGACGCGCGCGCTGTTGCGGAACCCGTCGACCACCGCCTCGCGGTACGTCGCCCCATGCACGTACGCCTCACGGATGCGTGTCACCAGGAAGACCTGGTAGTCCATCGCCAGACCGAACACCACGCCGACCAGGAAGATCGGGATGAAGCTCACGATCGGCTGGCCCGGGAAGAGCCCGAACATGCCCTCCTGGAACAGGGCCACGGTGGCGCCGAGCGTCGCCATGATCGACAGCAGGAAGCCCAACGTCGCGGTCAGCGGCACGAGGATCGAGCGGAACACGATCATGAGCAGAAGGAACGCGAGCCCGATGACGATCGCGAGGTAGACGGGCAGGGCGTCCGCGAGCTTCTCCGACACGTCGGTCTGGATCGCGGTCATGCCGGTGACGCCGACCTTCGTGCCCGTCTCGGACTCGATCGTCGCCTCGCCGTCACGCAGCGACTGGAGGAGGTCCTCGGTCGCGGTGTCCTCGGCGCCCGAGGACGGCTCGACGAGCACCATCGCCCCGTTCTCGTTGCTCGTGGCGACCATCGCACTCGTGACGTCGTCCTGGCCCGACGCCCAGGCCGCGACGGCCTGGTAGGCCGCCTGCTGGTCCTCAGGGGAGTCCACGTCACGCGCGTCGACCACGATGAGCATCGGCGAGAGTCGACCCGGGCCGAAGGCGTCGGTGACGAGGTCGGAGGCCTCGCGCTGGGTGGTGCCCTCGGCAGCCGTGCTGTCGGTCGGCAGCGCCAGGCGCATGTCCTGGACCGGGAACGCGAGGGCTCCGAGGCCCGCTACCACGACGAGCACGGCGATGATCGGTGCCTTGCCCACGGTGCGCGCCCAGCGGACGCCGACGTTGACGATCTTGCCGTCGGCCTCGCGGGTGGGTCGGTAGCGGCGGAACGTGCCACCGAACGCCTTCGACCTGAGCAGGCCCAGGATCGCGGGCAACAGCGTCAAGGCCACGAGCACCGCGACCGCGACCGTGACGGCCGCTCCGATGCCCATCGCGGTCAGGAACGAGATGCCCACGACGCTGAGCGCGACGAGCGCGATGATCACGGTCAGACCGGCGAAGACGACGGCCGAGCCGGCGGTGCCGACGGCGACACCCATGGCCTCCTCGCGGTCGTCGGTGTGGTCGAGCTCGCCGCGGAACCGCGCCAGGATGAACAGGGCGTAGTCGATCCCGACCGCCAGGCCGAGCATGACGGCCAGCGCCGTGGTGGTCGACGGCACCTCGATGACCGCGGTCATCGCGGTGATGCCGGTGACACCGACACCGACACCGACGAGGGCCGTGACGATCGGCATGCCAGCGGCCACGAGGGAGCCGAAGGTCAGGGCCAGGACGACGATGGCGAGCGCGATGCCGATGAGCTCGGCGGACGCTCCGCCCTGCTCCATGACCTGCATCGCCGACCCGGAGACCTCGACCGTCAGGCCGGAGTCACGTGCCGCGTCCATCAGGTCGAGGACCTCGTCCTGCATCTGCGGCGTGACCTCGAGCTGCGAGGGCTCGTCGAACGTGAAGGAGATCGTGCCGATCCGGCCGTCGTCCGACAGCGGGGTCGCGGAGGCGACCTGCGCCTCGGCGGCCGCGAGCGCGGCCTCCCGGTCGAACGGTTGGCCTGCGGCCGTCGCCGTGGACTCCGCCTCGTCGATGCTCGCGGCGACCTGGGCCTGCAGACCGGCGGCACCCTCGACCGGACCGACGACCCCCTCCTTCACGGTGTCGAGCGAGCCGAGGTCGGCCACGAGGGTGTCGACCGCGTCGGCGTAGGGCTCGTCCGTGAGGGTGCTGCCCTCGGGCGCCGCGACCACGATGGTCGCCGACGGGGCGTCGACGGCGGCGGCGTCGGGGAAGAGCTCCTGCTGGAGCTCGGCGGTCTCGACGGACTCGACACCGGGGATCGAGAAGGTGTTGGACATCGGCTTGGACAACAGTCCGGCACCGGCACCAAGGGCGACGAGGGCGAGGACCCACGCGGCGAGGAAGATCGGCCAGCGCCGGTAGGCGGTCTTGCCGAGTCGATAGAGCAGGGTGGCCATGTCAGGGATCTCCTGGGATGAGGCGGGAGGAACGGCCCGGGTTCGGACCGCGGTGGTGGTGGGAACGGAGGGCCTGGCGGGGGTGTCCGGCCATGGGCGGCAGGGTCAGGTTCGGGTGATGGCCATGGCGGCGGCGAACACCCGGGCGTAGTGCTCGGCGAGGCTCGAGCCGTCGTCGGCCAACGCCTCGTCGAGGGCGATGTCGAACAGGCTGAGCGCGAGGTTGGCCACGACACGGATCGTGAGCGGGTCGATGCCGGCGCCCTCGCGCTGCGTGATCGCCTCGCCGAATCGGGACATGACCTCGGCGAAACGTTCGTGCACGGCGGCGTGGAGCCGGACGTCGGACCGGATGAGCCGGCGGATCTGGGCCACCTCGGCCGGGTCCGGGCTCTCGTCGTCCAGGAGCACGACGATGAGCTCCTTGACGTCGGTCAGCAGGTGGCCCGTCGGGCCTCCCGTCATGAAGGTCTCGACGAGCTCGGGCTCCGGGGGCTCCGGCACACCGAGGACGGCGTCGACCTTGCCCGGCACGTAGTTGAAGAGCGTGCGACGCGAGACCTCGACCTGCTCGGCCAGCTCGTCCATCGTGAAGCCGTCCAGGCCGCGTTCGTCGGCCAGGCGACGGGCGCACGCCGAGATCGCGCGCAACGTCCGCTGTCGCCTGATCTCGATTGCACTCTTGGCCATGTAGTGCAGTATTGCACTCTCCAAGGTTGAGTGCAATCCGCCGGACGGGTGAACTGCCTCTCCCCCTCGCGGACCGAAGAAGTCCACGCGAGGATGTCGAGAACCGACGAGCAGCTCCGACCCAGGGGTGAGAGCGACCACGAAGGTCGCCGCACACAAGGAGAAGATCATGGCCAAGTACCTGCTGCTGAAGCACTACCGCGGCGCCCCTGCCGCCAAGAACAACGTGACGATGGACCAGTGGTCGCCCGAGGAGATCTCGGCCCACATCCAGTACATGAACGACTTCGCCGACCGCCGCCGGGAGGCCGGCGAGTTCGTCGGCGAGCAGGCGCTGGCTCCCACCGGCCTGTGGGTCAGCTACGACGGCGAGGGCCGCCCTCCCGCCACCGACGGCCCCTTCGCCGAGACCAAGGACCTCATCGCGGGCTTCATGATCATCGACGTCGAGACCCCGGAACGGGCCATCGAGCTGGCCGGCGAGCTCTCGGCGGCACCCGGCAAGAACGGCGAGCCCATCCACGAGTGGCTCGAGGTCCGCCCGCTCTACGGCGAGCCGCCGCTCGTGCAGGACTGATGAGCACCCCGCTGGACCCTGCCGCTCTCCGGAGCCTGACCCCCCAGGTCCTGGCGATCCTCGTCCGCCGCGGAGCCGACTTCGCGGAGGCCGAGGACGCCGTGCAGGACGCACTCGTCGAGGCATGGCGCTCGTGGCGTGACGAACCACCCCGCGACCCCAAGGGATGGCTCGTCACGGTGGCGTGGCGACGGTGGATCGACGCCGCGCGGTCGCAGGCCTCTCGCCGCGATCGGGAGGACCTCGTCGCCGCCGAGCCGGAAGCGGGGCCGGTCGGCCGCACGGACGACTCGCTCCAGCTCTACTTCCTCTGCGCCCACCCGTCGCTCGCCCCGTCGGCGGCCGTCGCGCTCACGTTGCGAGCCGTCGGCGGACTCACGACTCGACAGATTGCCGAGGCCTACTTGGTGCCGGAGGCCACGATGGCCCAGCGCATCGTCCGCGCGAAGCGCACGGTGTCCGGCGTCCGGCTCGACGAGCCCGGAGACGTCGCCACGGTGCTCCGCACGCTGTACCTGGTGTTCAACGAGGGCTACTCCGGCGACGTCGACCTCGCGGCCGAGGCCATCCGTCTCACGCGGCAGCTCGCCGCGAGCATCGACCACCCGGAGGTCTCGGGCCTGCTCGCCCTCATGCTGATCCACCATGCCCGCCGCCCCGCCCGCACGACGCCGGACGGGCAGCTCGTGCCGCTCGCCGAGCAGGACCGGACCCGGTGGGACACTCGCGCGATCGCGGAGGGCGTGGGTCTCCTCCAGACCGCGCTGTCGCGCGACCGGCTCGGCGAGTTCCAGGCGCAGGCGGCGATCGCGGCCCTCCACGCCGATGCCAGGACGTTCGCGGAGACCGACTGGGTCCAGGTCCTCGACTGGTACGACGAGCTGGTGCGGGTGACGAGCAGCCCGATTGCTCGTCTGAACCGGGTCGTGGCTCTCGGCGAGGCCGACGGCCCCCGGGCGGGACTCGGGGCGTTGGCCGAGCTCGACGGCTCGCTCCCCCGGTACCAGGCCGTGGCCGCGTACCTGCACGAGATGGACGGCGACGTCGCCGTCGCGGCCCGCCTCTACCGGGAGGCGGCGACGCAGGCCACGAACACCGCGGAGCGTGATCACCTCACCCGCCAGGCCGCTCGACTCAACGCCGCCGCGTCCGAGTGAACCCGATCAGGCGCCGACCGCCTCGTCGAGGACGGCCGACGGATCGGCGAGCAGGTCGAGCAGGATGTCCTGCACCACGGCGAGCACGTCGGCGTCGGGCGCGACGCTGGCGGCGAAGCCCGACAGGTACAGCAGGTTCTTGAAGAACAGCACGAGGTCCTTCGGCATCCGGAACCCGTTGCGGGCCAGGACCTGCAGCAGACGGCCCAGGGTGATGCCGAGCTGGTCGAACGTGACGGCACCACGCGACCTGTCCTGCAGGAGGTCCAGCTCCACCTGCAGCTCGGCGACCAGGGCGTCGATCTCGGCGTCGTGGGCGATCGCGCCGAACGACTGCATCGCCGTGATCTGACCGGCGGCGTCGTTCATGGCCCACGCGGTCAGGTACTCGACCAGGCCCGTCCGCTGGGCGGAGTCGAGTCGACCAGCGATGCCGAAGTCGACCAACGAGAACGACCCCGTCACCTCGTCGACGAGCACGTTGCCCGCGTGGAGGTCGCCGTGGAACACCCCGTGCTTGAGCGTCGCCTCGACGACGCCCTTGATCCCGAGGTGCAGCAGGCGGTCACCGTCGAGGTCCGCCGACGGGTCGAGGCGCGAGTACGAGACGCCGGGGAGCAGCTCCATGACGAGGACCCGCTCGGTGACCATGCCGGGCAGGGGGCGCGGCGCGTGCATGTGGTCGGCTCCGAGGGCCTCGAGCACGGCACTGGAGTCGACGAGGTTGGCCGCCTCCAGGCGGAAGTCCAGCTCCTCGAGCGCGAGCTGGGCGAACAGCTCGACGAATCCCGTGAGGTTGGCGGCGCGGGTGCCCTCGTGCAGCTTCTCGGCTGCGGCGATCGCGAGGGTCTCGATGTCGGCGCGGAAGCGGCGCCGGAGGCCGGGACGGCGCACCTTGACGACGACGTCGGTGCCGTCGACCAGGCGTCCGCGGTGCACCTGGCCGATCGACCCGGCGGCGAACGGCGTCTCGTCGATCCACTCCAGTCGCTCACGGGCCTCCCCCAGCTCGCGCTCGACGACCTCGAGTGCCACGCCGGACGGCAACGCGGGCGCCTCGTCGCGGCACCAGGCGAAGGCCTTGACCCACTCGTCGGGCAGCAGGCCGTCGGCCGTGGCGATGAACTGGCCCAGCTTGACGTAGGTCGGTCCGCCCGCCCGCACCAGACACTGAGCCCGTTCGAGCGTTCCGGCGCTGGCGTTCGGCGGCTCGACGCGCAGGCCCACCGCGGCGGACGCGGCACCGAGGAGCTGGATCGGCACGTCGGGCGCCGCCGTGGTGACGAGGCGCCATCCCATCGAGAACAACGAGCCGAGGGTGTCGGGCCACAGCCGGGGGGTGGCGAGGCGCTTCGCGTCCCGGGCCACGACCACGCGCTGCTCGGCGGCCTCGTGGTGCCACTGCAGCGCCTGCTGGGTCAGTCCGGGCACGGCGGCCAGCCGCTCGGAGCGGCGGATCAGGGCGTCGATGCTGGGCGGCGGTGGGAGGATCATGCCATCGAGCGTGTCACATACCGACGGTATGGTGCGACCCCTGCGGGGCGTGCGTCCCGTCACGCGGCGAGGCTGTGGAAACCCGTTCCCGCTGGGCCGTCTCCGCGCCGAGACTGCCGACATGACACCTGACCTCGACCACCCCATCCGCACCGTCCGCGACCTCGCACGGGTCTGGGAGTTCATCGACGGGGGCCTGGGCTACGACGCCGCACAGATGTTCGCGGTCTACATCGACGCCGACGACAGGCTCTTGCCCACCGTGATGCAGGTCTACGACGACGAGTTCGAGGACGGCCCCGACGAGGTGGCGATGCGACAGTTCCTCGGCGTCCACGACGCGGTCCTGGCCGGCGGCGACTCGGGGGCCTCGGTGGCCGTGATGCGTGCCCGCCCCGGAGGAAGCGCCCTCACCGCGGACGACCGGGCCTGGTGCGCCATGACCCATCGCCTACTGACGGAGCTGAGGTGCGCCACCCGACCGTTGTTCTTCGCGACCGACCGTTCGGTCGGCGTCGTCCCGCCCGACGTCCTCGTCGACGTCGCCGGATGAACTGGTGGAGGGCGGGTACTCCCCCGCCATGAGCACCTCTGACATCGACCACCTGGTGGAGCTGACCCGGGACTCCCGCTTCGTCATGCTGACCACCGTCGACTCCGGCGGCACCCTCGTGAGCCGGCCCATGGCCCGCCAGGACGTGGATCTCTCGACCGAGCTGTGGTTCATCGCCACGCGCGACTCCCGCAAGGTGGGTCACATCCAGGCCAACTCGACCGTCTCGGTCACCGTCAGCAGCGCCACCTCCTGGGTGTCGCTCGCCGGCAAGGCCGAGGTCGTCGACGACACCGAGCAGCTGCGCGAGCTGTGGAGCACCTTCGCCGAGGCCTGGATCCCCGAGGGTCCCGAGGACCCCAACGCCATCCTGATCCGCGTCGACGTCGAGTCGGCCGAGTACTGGGACAACCCCGGTGGCCGCGTCGCCACGGTCATCAGCCTCGTGAAGTCCAAGATCACGGGCCAGCCCTACGACGGCGGCGACCACGCGAAGATCGCTGACGTCTGAGGCGTGCCGGTCGTACGCTGACCGGGTGCACCGGATCTTCACCACCGCGGTCAAGGACGTCTACCCCCACTACGTCACCAAGGTGGAGAAGAAGGGGCGCACGAAGGCCGAGCTCGACGAGGTCATCACGTGGCTCACGGGCTTCGACGCGGCCGAGCTGCAGCACCACCTCGACGCCGGGACGACCTTCCTCGACTTCTTCGACGCCGCCGAGATGAACCCGAACGTCGCGCTCATCACGGGCTCGGTGTGCGGCGTGAAGGTGCAGGAGGTCGAGGACCCGCTGATGCAGAAGATCCGCTACCTCGACAAGCTCGTCGACGAGCTCGCCAAGGGCAGACCCATGGCGAAGGTCCTGCGGGGCTAGGCCGTGACCGACTCACCGTCAGCAGCGCCCCCGCGACCTGAACGACACGCGGAATGAGTGATCGCCGGACTCACGAAGCGCGACTCTCAGGAGAGGCGCCTCAGGCTCGAAATTGACTTGCGTTGCAACGGAAAACACTTGCAGTCGAACACCTGTTCGACTACCATGGGAACATGCCCACCTCCTCGTTCCCGACGTTGCGCGATCTGCGTCGTGTCAGGCGGGAGCGGGCGCAGGCGGAGGCTGCGGAGTGGGCGGCAATGGTCGGGTACCGCGATGGTGCGCTGGCCCGGCTGCGGCGTGATGCGACGCCGATGCGGCAGATGCTGGAGCGTTCGGCGGTCACGTTGCAGATCGCATCAGAGATGGGCCTGTCCGAGGGGCAGGTCGTCCACCGTCTAGCAGCGGCCGATCGGGTCGTCGAGCACGGGCCGAAGGTCTGGGCCGCGTTCGGTCGCGGGCACCTCGACGCCGGCCGGGTGCGGGAGATCTCGGTGACGATCGAGAAGCTCGAGCGCGACGACTCGCGTCAGCGTCTCGACGACGAAGCGGTGCCGTACGCCCGCGCCCACACCGTGGCCGAGCTGCGTCGCTGGTTGCGCCGGTTCGTCGCGCGGGTCGAGGCCGACCTGAGCAACGAACGCGCCGAGACCGAACGAGCCAAGCGACACGTGCGCATCGAGCACACCGATGACGGCATGGCCTGGCTGCAGGCCTACCTGCCCTCACACCACGCCGCGGCGATCGAGAACCGCCTCGAGCGGCTCGCCAAGACCCGCCGCAGCACCGACAAGGCCGGCGGCGCCGTCGGCGGGCCAGTCGAGGCAGCCGACGGGTCCTGGCAGGTGCCCGCC
>CAYRZN010000098.1:0-9695 GCA_964428825.1 uncultured Aeromicrobium sp. | reverse complement strand
GAGGAGCGCCAGCGACGAGCCTCGAAACCCTGGTCGGTTGCGGGTCCCGCCCAGCAAACCGGGCCTCAGCGGCCGGCGGGCACGAGCAGCACGAAGCACGTGGTGGTGGAGGTCTCGTCGAGGCTGAGGTGACCGCCGGCGGCCTCGGCGAGCTCGCTCGCGACCGCCAGACCCACGCCGGAACCTGAGCCGTCGTGGAGGCCCGCGCTGGCGCCGCGGCGGAAGATCTCGCTGCCGAAGGTGCGCCGTCCCTCGTCACCGACGCGGACCTGCACGCTGTCGCCCACGTCGCGGGTGGCCACCGTGATCGTGCCGGAACCGTGCAGGCGCGCGTTCTCGATCAGGATGTCAACCACCTGCGCGACCGGTCCGGTGGCGATGACGGCCCGCACGGGTGCGGACTCCTCGACGACGATGTCGCGCTGCCCGTCGACCGCGCGACGCTGCCACCGCTCGACCGTGTCGGCCACGAACGCGGTGAGGTCGAGCTCAACCTGGTCACCGTGGCGCTGCCGGCGGGCCAGGTCGAGCAAGTCGTCGATCGAAGCGGTGAGCCGGTCGATCTCGCCGATCGACCGACGGACCTGGTCGGCGACCTCTGGCGTGGTCTCGGGCCAGTACGTCAGGTCCTCGAGCTCCAGGCGCAGGGCCGTGATGGGCGTGCGCAGCTGGTGGGAGGCGTTGACGGCGAACTCGCGCTCGCGACGGACGAGCTCGTCGAGCCGCGCGGCCGCGGTGCGCAACGCCTCGCTGATCGCCTGCGCCTCGGGGACGCCACCGCGGGGCAGGTCGAGCTCGAAGTTGCCGCGCCCCAGCTCGCCGGCGGCGAGGGCGAGGCGGTCGAAGGGCCGACTCATGCGGCCGGCCACGACGTACCCGATGGCGCAGGCGATGGACGCCAGCAGCACGCCCAGCACGATCAGGGGGATCAGGGCGTTCTCGACCTCGGTCGTGATGACCGAGCGGTCGCGAGTGACGGTGAGCGTCCCGCCGCCGTCGGTGCGGCGCGTCTCGACGAGGGCACTGTCGGGATCGTCGTCGAGCTGGCCCGCCTCGACCGTGGTGCTGCCGTCGGGTGCGACGTAGCGGGCGCCGTCGGTGCCGTCGAGCGCGGACTCCAGCGTGGACTGGTCGACGGGGGTGCCGGACACCTCCCGGGAGTCGATGCGGGCCTCGAGGAAGTCGGCGGTGCGATCGATCATCGCGGTCTCGTGGTCACGAACGAGGTCAGCCGTGAAGTAGGCACGCGGGACCGCGTAGAGCACGACGACGCCGACGATCAGGACGACGAGGATCCCGATCAGGCGCTCACGCATCGTCCGCGGCGTCCTCGAGTCGGAAGCCGACGCCGCGGACCGTGCTGAGGGCCACGGGTGCGTGCGCCTCCTGCAGCTTCTGGCGGAGGCGGCCGACCGTGGTGTCGAGGGTCTTGGTGGAGCCGAACCAGTTCTCGTCCCAGACCTCTGACATCAGCACCTCGCGCGTGACGACCGCGCCGCGATCGGCGTCCAGACGAAGCAGGACGTCGAACTCCTTGGCGGTCAGAGCGAGCTCGGCGTCGTCGATCCACACGCGCCGGGCGCCTGCCTCGACGCGCAGACCCCCCGCGGTGGGCGTGGAGGCGGCCGGCGCTGGGGCGTCGGGAGCGGACTCGCCGGAGTCGGCGAGCGGACGGCTCGACCGGCGCAGCAGCGCACGGCTGCGGGCCAGGAGCTCGGAGAGGCTGAACGGCTTGCTGAGGTAGTCGTCGGCGCCGACGTCGAGCCCGACGACACGATCGAGCTCGCCACCGCGCGCCGTGAGGATCATGATGCCGGCCTCGAAGCCCCCGGCACGCAGGCGGCGGCACACGTCGAGACCGTCCATGTCGGGCAGCCCGAGGTCGAGCAGCACCAGGTCGATCGGGTGCGGGCCGGTGGCGATCGCGAGGGCCTCGGCGCCGTTCGCGGCTCGGAGGATCTCGTAGTCCTCACGGCCGAGGGCGCGGGCCAGGGGCTCCGCGATCGCGTCGTCGTCCTCGACCATCAGGATGCGGGCTGCCACGTCCTCAAGCATAGGTGCGATGCGCCCGGCGGCGGGCTGCTCGCTCGACCCGCGCGCGTCGGTCGAGCTCGAGTGCCACGTAGCCCACTGCTGCGGCCACCAGCGAGCCGAGGGCGACGGGGTCGGTGCGGTCGGGCTGCAGCGTCGGCAGGCCGATCGTCACGACGATCAGCCCGGAGCTCAGCGCGTACGTCGCGATGAGTGCAGCCGCGAGCCGCGCCTCGAACACGTTGCGCCACATGAGGGCCAGCGCCACGAGGGCCGTGACGACGGCGAACCCGACGACGCCGCCCATGAGGTTGAAGGTCGTCACCCTCGTGGACCAGACGACCAGGAGCAGCGACTGTGCGGCGGTGGCTCCCGCGACGACCAGTGACGGCACCGTTCGACGGGTGTCCGCCATCAGAAGTCCTTGTCGGAGGGGCCGGACTCGACGGCGGAGGCGGCTGGCACGTGGGCGCCGTTCACGCCGACGACCTGCGTCGACGGGAACCAGGTCAGGGTGGTGTCGCGACTGACGGTCCGGACGCTGCCGGCCGCGAGGTTGCCGATCTCGACGGTCACGACGGTGCGAGGCACGCCGTTGACGGTCTCGGTCGTGGCGGTCATCGTCGCGTCGAACCGGGGGTTGACCAGGCCGAGCAGGGCTGCGTAGTTGTTGTCGGTCTGCACCGACCCGAGGTTGAGCGTCGAGCCGCTGCGGGTGAACGCGAGGTCGTCGGTGCTGAGGAAGTTCCGGACGAGCGTCACGGTCATCGGCAGGGCGCTGCCGTCCCAGCCGGGCGTGATGGTCGTGAGGTCGACCCGGCGGCTGTAGGTCAGCAGGATCTTGTCGCCCGCGTCCACGCGGTTGGGGTTGCCGGCGGTGATCGTCTGCACGTCGAGGGCCTTGAGCGGCGTCGTGACGTTGTCGACCTTGCGGCCGGCGACGACGTTCGAGGTGGCGGTGTTGCCGTTGGCGTCGGTCAGGACGGCGCGCAGGTCGTAGCTGCCGTCGGAGACCCCCGTGGTGCCCCAGGCACAGGCCCAGGGGGCGGTGGCGTCGCTGCAGATCGTGGTCCAGGTGCCGGCGCCGGCGGAGGAGCGCTGGAACACCACCGAGGCGATGGTCGCCGTCGACGTGGCGTTGGCCGTGAGGTTCACCGATCCCTCGAGGAAGCTGCCCGGATCGGCGAGCGTGATGCTGCGGACGGTGTTGTCGACGAGCGTGTCGGGGACGACGGGCGAGGTGATCGTGGTGCTGCCGAGGGTCGCGACGGCGCGGAGGTCGTAGCGGCCGTACGGCGTGGACGTCGTCGCCCAGCTGCAGGTGTAGGGGCTCGTGACGTTGGTGCAGATCGACGTCCAGGTCGTCGTGCCGAGCGGCGCACGCTCGAAGCGGACGTTCCAGCCCGTGCCGGACGCGATGGTCGCCTGCAGGTTGACGGTGCCGCTGACCTTCGCGCCCGGATCGGCGAGCGCGATCGTCGCGGTGTTCGTGACGGTGGTGCGGACCTCGGCGGAGGTGGCGGTGTAGTCGGCCTTGTCGGTCGCGATCGCGCGGAGGTCATAGGTGCCGTCGGCCAGGGCGGTCGTGTTCCAGGAGCACGAGTAGGGGCTGGTCGTGGTGGTGCAGATCGTGGACCAGGTGCTCGCGCCGGCGGCGCGGACCTGGACCTGGACCGAGGCGATGCCCGACCGGTCGTCGGCCGCCGTGGCGGTGACGGTGACGGTGCCGCGCACCGTGGCGCCGGGGGAGGCCATCGACACCGTGGGGGGCGTCCAGTCGGAGGCGGCCGAGACCGAGCTGGTGCTCGACGAGGCAGAGACGAAGCTGGCCGAGGAGAACCCCGTGACGCCGGCGATGCCGACGCCGGCCATGAGGGCCAGGGCCAGCAGGATCAGCGTCCGCTTCGTCGGGTTCTTTCGTGCCTCGCGC
This sequence comes from uncultured Aeromicrobium sp., assembly GCA_964428825.1. Classification (GTDB taxonomy): domain Bacteria; phylum Actinomycetota; class Actinomycetes; order Propionibacteriales; family Nocardioidaceae; genus Aeromicrobium. The sequence continues at coordinate 5,734 of CAYRZN010000098.1, read as the reverse complement.
CGGTGCTTCATGGTGATGTCAGAGCCGTCCGCTGGTGGCCAGGTGGCGGGGGGCCGGTCGTCCTGAGGTCATGGCATCAACGCTACGGAGGGGAACGCCTCCCGCAGGCAACAGAACATCCACGGGATCCCCACAATTTGGAGCCGTGTCGTCGACGTCCTCGTCCTCGCGGTTGCGGGAGGGGAGCAGCGCGCCGATCAGCTGCGCGAGGGCCATGAAGGCGATCATCGCGGCGGGGACACCGACCACGAGCATGCGGATCTGGCGGTCGGCCATCGCGATCATGACCCAGCCGACCTTCGGCACGGCGTGCTGCACGACGGGCTGCTCGGCGTCGACGAGGGAGAAGGTCCACGGGTCGGGGTCCGGGTTCGCGTCGCCCTGCGTGCGGAACACGGTGCTGCCGTTGTCGCCCGGCTCCATCGTGAGGATGCGGTGGGTGACGAGGGTGTTGACGCCGCTGTCGGCGGGCGGCTGGTAGGTGATGACGTCGCCGACCTCGAGGTCGGCGGCGGGCGTGTTCTTCGAGAACACGACCGAGCCCTTCTCGATCGTGCCGGACATCGAGCCGCCGGTGATGACGTAGCGCTCGTAGCCGAGGAACGAGGGCACGACGTAGGCGATGGCGCCGAGGGTCAGCGTGACGAGGACGACGTTCACCACGAGACCGCCCAGTCGGCGCACGATGGTGGCTGGCTGGGCGGTGCTCATGGTGACTCCTCGTCAGGGGAAGGGTGCGGCGTGGGCCGCGGGTGGATCAGGCCGTGTCGTTCAGGCCGGGATCACTGGTTGAAGGTCGAGCCCTCGAGCTGGACCGAGTCCCAGGTGTAGGTGGCCGTGGCGTTCTTGCCCTGGTCGGTGTTGTCGGCGCCCTGGGCGAGCTTGACCGTGAAGTCGAACTTGCTGGAGGCGTCGGGGGCGATCTGGCCGACGTCCTTCTTGAGGCCGTCCTCGAGGCCGCCGAACGTGCCGGTGTAGACGACGCCGCCGGTCGTGGCGTTCTTGATCTCGAGGGTCAGGTTCGAGCCGGTGAAGCCGTTGGTCGAGCTCTTCTCGGTCAGGCTGAACGCGGCCGGCAGGCTGCCGGTGTTCTTCAGCGTCAGCGAACCGGTGAGCGTGTCGCCCGGCTTCAGGTTGGTCAGCGTGAAGACCGCGGCGTTGTCCTTGGAGTTGGTGTGCGTCAGCGTGCCGGAGGTGACCGAGCTGATCGTGTTCGCGGTGGTCGAGGTGAACGTGGCACCCGAGCCGATGGCGATGGCGCCGGCGGCGGCGAGGGTGGCGAGCGGGACGAGGATCTTGCGCGAGTTCTTCATGGTTTCTCCTGAGTGACGAGGTGGTTTTTGTCGGAACCGGCGGCCGCTTTCTTGACTGCCGGTGCCGATGTGACAACTCTGTCGAAGCGCGATCCACGGGTTCTCCACGTGAGAGCCACCGGAAGTACACAGATCGGCTCTTGTCTCCACGAATCGCCACAACCCGGCCCGTGAAGGCGGTGACGGGTCCGAAGCGGCCGGGTACCGTCGGCGCATGTCGCTCAGGGGGAGTCGTCGGACACAGGTCGTGCTGGCTGGAGGGATCGTCGTCGGGGCGGTGGTCGTCGCGCTGGTCGTGGTGGCGCCGTGGGAGAGCGACCCCGGGGGCGCTCCCGTCGGGTCGTCGGAAGTCTCGGGCTACTCCACGCGTGGCTCGCTGGCCGACGACTCCGCCGTGGTGGAGGCTGCGGCCGACGCCTGGCGCAGCGGCGACAGCTACATGGTCACCACGCGCCCAGACGCGGAGCTCCAGCTGCTGTGGGCCGGTGAGGTCGACGCGCAGGCCATCGACGGCCTCGTCACCGACGAGGACACCCCGGACGAGGTCGGGATCGTCGTGCTGGTCTCGGACTGGGAGGTGGCGACCTTCGCGGTGACGCGGGACGGCGACGACATCACCGACGTCGACGGTCTCGGCGTCAAGACCCGCAGCACCTATCCCACCGCGGTGCTGTCGCTCGCCGGCAACCTGGCACTGACGGCGGAGGCCATGCCGGACACCTTCGAAGCCGTCGATCGCGACGGCGCCACGAGCACGGTCACGGCGGACGACGGCCTGGTCGCCTCGACCAGCGCCGACAGCGCCTTCGCCCTCCGGTTGCCGTCGATCTACAGCGGGACGGGGGACCCGACGCCCGGGGTCTATGTCGGTGGTCGGGTCCTGGCCGTCGTTGCCGCTGACGCTGACCGGATCTGGCAGCTGCTCACCGACCCGGACCGTGCCGCGTCGGTGCGCGACGGTCTGCGGGACGCCGTGGGACCGCGGTCGAAGCAGGAGGGCGGACGGCTGGAGGGCCCGGAGATCGAGATCGTCGGCGAGCTGACCTCGCCCGACGGCAAGCCGGTGCTGGTCCTCGACGCCGGGGGCAACTTCGCGGCCTGGACTCGAGCCGTCGTCGCCGTGGAGGTGACGCTCGGCCCGGATCCCAGCCACACAGTCGTGTCACTCGGCTCCACGCCGGACGAAGGTGCCTGGACCGGCTCCGCCTGGGTCACGTCGGAAGACGCGGCTCCGTACCTGGTCGTCGCCGGCGGCAATGGCACCGAGCGGATCGAGGTCTTCGCCGGCACCGAGTCCGCGCTGGTCGTGGGTGCTGGCATCGTCGCGCCGGTCGTGACCGGGACCGACAACGCCCTGCCGGACGTCGTCATCGCGGGATTCACCGCCGACGGCACAGCCGTGGCGCCGATGCCGCTTCCCTGACACGGGTGCGGTCGTGACGTCGGGGCCGAAGAGCGACCCGGCTCAGGCGGGTGGCAGGGCTCGCGCGAGCGTCGCGTGCAGGCTGGCAATGGCCTCGATGCCGAGCGGACCCTCAGCCTGCAGCTTCGGGTAGAGCTTCTTCGGCCACAGGACGTCGACGCCCCGCGTCGTGAACGATCCGCCGAACAGTGGCCAGTCGGACTCGACGAAGCACAGCACGCCGTGGACCGGCACCCAGTCAGCGACCAGGTCCTTCACCAGATCGACCTGCCTCAGTGCGCCGTCGACGAGCTGGGTGCAGTTCCGCGACCCGACCATGAGCTTCTCGTCGCGTGGCCGGAACAACCCGCCCTCCACCCTGAGGTGAGGTCGTCCGGAGTATCGCTTCGGGTCGACGACGAACACGCCGTTCGGCGTCACCACGAGGTGGTCGATGTTGGCGCGCGAGCCGGGGATCCGTCGGTCGTGCAGGACACGGAAGGAGGCCGTCGCGAGCTCGTTGAGCCTCTGCCCGACCCGTTCCTCTCCCACGGCCCCGGTCTTCCAGGACGTGGTGCTCTGCGGGTCGTCGCTCAGCGCCAGGATGAGTCCGCCGAGCCTGGGGTTCTTCTCCCGGATGTGCTGCTCGCGCTTGGCCTTGCGGCGTTCGAACTCTCGGCGTGCGGAGGCGCCCGGGGTCCCGATGTCGACGGGTGGGACGGGGCCGGCCGGTTCGGGCAGAGCGATGGGTGCTGCTGCTTCTTCGTGGGCGAGGCACCGCACGCTCTTGGTCCGGCGCTCGTAGATCGCCTCGGTCTTGGCCGGCAGTTCGGTCGTGCAGACCCGACACACCCCGGCGTAGCGCAGCCGCATCTGCTTCTCCGCGGCTGGAGTCTCCCTCTCCATGCCGAGACGGTAGCCCCAGCCGGGGTCACCGCCTGGGGCACGAACAGCCGGTTTCCATGGGCATCAGCCCCACCGCTCTGCGTCACATGCCTCTCGCGGCGGTCTCGGTTCAGGTCGTGCCAGTCACTCGAGGTCGTGCATCGTGGGCTCCTCGCCCGGCTTCCTCTTGAGCCGCTGCTCGTTCCAGGCCTGGACCTTCGGCCCGGCGTGCGCGAAGAACAGCGTGAGGACGGCGCTGACGAAGAACAACGCCGAGAGCCACCACTCCGACGGTGCGTAGACCAGCACGCCCACGCCGCCGATGAGTCCCATGATCGCCATCAGGTAGGCGCTGAGCTTCCCGCCTCCGTATCCGGCGTAGCCGCTGCCGAAGTCGCCACCGCCGCCGCCCGCGTCCCCCATGCTGCCGTCGCTCACAGGTCCTCCACTCGATGCTCGTTCGTCCGAATGTAGGACGAGCGTGCAGGTTCGGCATCCGGTTGAAAGTCCGACAGCTCTCAGCCAACCTTCACCCGTCGTGGCGCGTGGACGACGATGTGCATGGGTACGCCACCGTCATGGCTTCCACGACGACGATCAACCCCACCACCGGTCAGGACCTGAAGACCTACGAGCTGCACACCGACGCCGAGGTCGGGCAGATCATCGAGGCGACCCACACGGCGTTCGGGTCTTGGCGCAAGGTCCCGCTCGAGGAGCGGGCCGACGCGATCCGCGCGATCGGTGAGCTGCTGCGCAAGAACGAGCGCGAGCTCGCCGAGCTGATGACCGCCGAGATGGGCAAGCCCCTCGACCAGGGGTCACAAGAGGTGCAGCTCTGTGCCGCGATCTGCGACTGGACCGCCGACAACGCGGCCGACGCGCTCGCCGACATCGACCAGCCGATGGAGGGCGGACGGGCGATCATCACCCACGCGCCCGTCGGCGTGATCTATGGCATCCAGCCGTGGAACTTCCCGATCTACCAGGTCATCCGCTACAGCGTGCCGCAGCTCGTCGCGGGCAACACCGTGCTCCTGAAGCACGCCAACTCGGTCTTCGGCACAGCGCTGCGTCTCGAGGAGCTCTATCGCGAGGCGGGGCTGCCGGAGAACGCGTTCCGGGCGCTGCTGATCGACCACGACCAGTCCGACGACGTCATCGCGCACCAGAGGGTGCGGGGCGTGACCCTGACCGGGTCGGACGTCGCGGGCAAGCACGTCGCGGCGCTGGCGGGGGAGCACCTCAAGAAGTCGGTCGTCGAGCTCGGCAGCAACGACGGCTACCTCGTCCTGTCCGACGCCGACGTCGACCTCGCGGTCGAGGTGAGCGTGCAGGGTCGCATCGCCAACAACGGGCAGACGTGCGTGGGTGCGAAGCGCTTCATCGTCGTCGACGCGGTCTATGACGAGTTCCGTGATGCCTATGTCGAGGCCATGACGGCCGTCGAGCTGGGCGACCCGATGAAGGACGGCACGGCCCTCGGCCCGATGTCGCGCGAGCAGCTGCGCGACGAGCTCCACGACCAGGTCACCGAGTCGGTCAAGGACGGAGCCACCGTGCTCCTGGGCGGCGAGAAGCCCGACCGCGCCGGCGCCTGGTACCCGGCGACGGTGATCGACAACGTGACGCCCGGGCAGCCCGCCTACGACGACGAGCTCTTCGGTCCGGTCGCGGCGCTCATCCGCGCCAAGGACGACGAGGACGCGATGCGCATCGCCAACGACTCGCGCTACGGCCTCGGTGGCGGCATCTTCTCGCGCGACGAGAAGCGCGCCATCGAGCTGGCCCGCACCGAGTTCGACACCGGCATGGTCAACATCAACGGCTTCAGCCTCGCCCAGCCCAACCTGCCCTTCGGCGGCGTCAAGGACTCCGGCTACGGCCGCGAGCACGGCGAGGCCGGCTTCAAGGAGTTCGTGAACGTGAAGACGCTGATGATCGCGGAGGCCTGAGCCGCGGACAGGCGCGATCGGGCCGTCAGAGTCGACCCTCGACTCTGACGGCTCGTGGGCACGCGAGACACTGGGGCAATGGCTGAGTACTGCGACCGTTGCGACCTGCCTCTCGACCAGTGCATTCACGGTCGCCCCGAGCCGGTCGTGGTGCCGAAGGCTGCGGAGCCCAAGAAGCC
>CAYRZN010000097.1:0-9852 GCA_964428825.1 uncultured Aeromicrobium sp. | reverse complement strand
GCTCGCACCCGCCGCCGAGGGCAAAGCCCGTGACGGCCGACACCGTCGGCTTGCCGATCGCTGCGATCGCGCGCGTGAAGTCCTGGAGCAGGTGCGCGTGTCGCACCATCTCCTGGTACGACATCTCTGCCATCTCCTTGACGTCGGCACCGGCCGCGAACACCCGGTCGCCGCCGTGGACGACGACCGCGGCGACGTCGTCGCGCGCGTCGGCCTCGCGGGCGACCTCGATGAGCTCGCGCTGGACCTGGGCGTCGAGCGCGTTCATCTTCGGACGGTCGAGACGAATCGTCCCCACCCCGTCGGCAACCTCGAGCCGCACGAACTCTCCCACGTCGATCTCCTTGCCTGCGGCCCTCGGGCCGCTCGTCACGTCGCGGCCCGGGTGGCCCGTCTCGTCGATGTCGCCGAGCATAGGGCGCACCGGCGCGACCGCGTACGGTGGTCGGGGCCCGCGACCCGAGGGCCGCACGAGAGGCAGGCATGGACGCACGCGAGATCGCCGACGACACCGTCACCCTGCGCCCCGAGCGCTCCCAGGCCGAGTTCGACGGCTACAGCGTCTGGGCCGACGGCACGCGGGTCGGCTCGGTCGCGCTGCGCAAGGAGTCGCGCTCGGCCTGGTCGATCCGCTGGAACGTCGGCACCGGCGACTCCTCCATGCGATGGGCGCTGCACGCCGTCGGCCTGGCGGTCGACCACGTGCTCGGCGAGCTGGGAGCGGGTCGCGTGGAGGCACGGATCCCCGTCGACCGCAGTGCCGACGTCCGCGCGGCGTCGATCTGCGGTCTGCGCAGGGAAGGCCTCCTTCGCGGCGCTGAGGGCGAACCCGACCGGGTGCTCATGGCGCGACTGGCCACCGACCCGCCGCCGCGCTCGCGCGACGGGTTCATCGCGATCCTCAACGCCGGGCTGCCCACCAAGCGCGTCATCGCCCAAGGACTCTGGCGCGACCGCTCGGGCCGGGTGCTGCTGTGCGAGCTGACCTACAAGCAGGAGTGGGACCTGCCCGGCGGTGTCATCGAGGTCGGCGAGTCGCCGGCCGTGGGCCTGCGCCGCGAGCTGCTCGAGGAGCTGGGGCTCGACGTCGAGGTCGGCGACCTCGTCACCGTGAGCTGGCTGCCCGCCTGGCGTGGATGGGACGACGCCTGCATCTTCCTGTTCGACCTCGGAGTCGCCGACGAGTCGATCACGTCGACCATGACGCTGCAGCCGACCGAGATCGCCGGGGTGCACTGGTGCGACGTCGCGACGATCCGTGACAGGGCCACCGCTGCGGCCACCGAGGTCCTGGCCTCCGTGGAGGCGGGCGTCACCACCTACCGCGAGGCCCCCCTCGCCCCCGAGTGAGACTGGCGTCAGTCGACCGCGACGACCCCGCCGAACTGGCCCAGCACGCGGACGTCACCCTGCCCCGGGGGGACCAGAAGGAGCACTTGGTGGTCGAACCGGACCGTGCCGGTGCCGATGATGCCGCCGGGCGCGAGGGCGTTCTGGATGGTGCCCTCGGGATAGGTGACGGTGCGGCCAGCGGTGACCTGGAACTGGTCGGAACGGTGGAGGGTGGCGAACACCAGGGCGCCCCCGTCGGAGGTACGCACGGCGTGCTCCACCGGATCGGCGGCCCACGACTGGCTGAACTCGACGTCGGGAAGCCCCTGGCTCTGCCCGAACGCGTCGCGCATCTGCTGCAGGAAGGCGTCGTCGCGGGACACGCCGTCGCCAGCCTGCTCGGGCAGTATCGACAGGGCCGACACGTACGCGTCGACCGCTGCCTGGGGTGCCAGGGCCATGCCCCGGGCGTCGTCCGGGGCGACCGCGACGGCGTTCGCGTCACCGCTGGCCCGCAGCTCCGGGAGCTCCGCGTCGGCGACGATCTGCGGGCTCGCGACGAGCGTCCACGTGTCGACCGAGCTCGCGCGGCTGAAGACCTGGACCCGTCGCTCGTCACCGTCGTCGGTCGAGGCGACGGCCATGAACCAGAGCGGGTAGGACTGGAAGCGCGGGATGGCGACCTGGTCCGCCCGCAGCGTCGTCGGGACGGCGCCGCCCGCGACCTGGAAGGCTGCGGTGTCGATGTCGAGCACGCTCCCGCGCTCGACGACCGACAGGGGCTGGGCGGAGGCGATGTCGACCGCGGCGTTGTAGACCTCGCGGTAGCGCGCGTACACGGCGTCGACGTCGGACTCCTCGATCGCCGGCTTGCTCGCCTCGGTGTCGTCGCGCTGGTGGGGCACCGCGCAGGCCACGAGCACCAGGCACACCAGCAGAGCCGTCAGGACCCGCACCGGCCTCATCGCGGCCCCTCCTTCGGCTCGTCGTGCTCGTCGTCCTCGACGAGCTCGAACTCGTGCAGCTCGTCCTCGGTCACCTCGTGCTCCACGCCGTCGTCGTCGACCCAGACGTACACGGCGGGCTCCGAGGCCGGCGCCGGCCCAGTGACCGGCCCAGTGACCGGTTCCGCGACCGGTTCGGCGACCGGCCCAGTGACCGGCTCAGTGACCGGCTCAGCGACCGGCTCCGGTCCCTCAGGTCCCTCCTCGTCGACGACCTCGAAGGCGTCGAGCTCGGCCGGGTCGATCTCGTGCTCCACGCCGTGCTCGTCGACGTACACGTAGACCTCGACCTCCTCGACCTCCTCGGCGAGCACCACGTCGTCCTCGGGCTCCTCGTCGCGCCACACGTGGCGTCGTCTCAGCAGCACCCCGAACCAGGCCACGCCGATGCCGAGCAGTGCGACACCGGCACCCCGTCCGAACCCGCCGCGGATCCCGTAGGCCATCGTGACCTCGAGGCCCGAGAGATTGGTCGAGCCCACCGCGACGACGGCGACCGAGACCGGCTCGTCCGGGAGCGTCAGGCTGATGTCGGCCCCGCCCAGCCCCGCCTGGGACACGAACCACCAGTCGAGCGCGGTCGGTGCCGAGGGCACGTTGGGCTCGCCCTCGACGTCGCGCGTCGCGATCGTCCACGGTGCCGAGTAGGACGTCACCTCCACACGGGCGGTGTTCTGCAGGTAGTCCTCGACGTCGACGGTGTTGCCCACGCCGACGAAGACGGGCTTGTCGATCGGGACCTCGACCAGGAGGTCGACCTGGACGCCGACGATCTTCACCACCCCGGGTGCGGTCACCACGGCGGCGGTGTCGGTGTCGATCGCGTGCGGACCGGTCGTCACCCGACCGTCGGGCCCGAGCACGACCATCACGGCGACACCAGCGACGGCGAGGAGCACGCCGAGCACGGTGAGTGCCCACGCCCCGACCTTGCGCCCCATCGCGCGCACCGTCCCTCCCAGCGAGGCGGTCCGCCCTCGCTGGACCGCTCGGCCGACCCTACCGGCGCCGGAGCGGTTGGGGGTGCGACGCGCGGTCGGTCCCGGACGATCTCGGACCGAGAGCGGACTCAGTAGAGCGCGGTGGCGAGCCGACGACGCGCCGTCGCGACCCGAGGGTCGTCGGTGCCGACGACCACGAACAGCTCGAGCAGACGCTCGCGCACGCGGTCGCGATCGGCCTCGGCCGTGCGCGCCACGAGCTGGATCAGCCGGTCGAAGGCGTCGTCGACGTGCCCGCCGCTGACGTCGAGGTCCGCGACCAGCAGCTGCGCGGCCACGTCATCGGGCGCGTCGGCGGCGGCGGCGCGGGCCTGCTGCAGGTCGACGCCCTGGGTGCGCACCATGAGGCGCACGCCGGCGAGTCGTTCGGCGACCTCGGTGTCGGCCGGGCTCTGCGCCGCGAGCCTCTCGTAGGCCGCTACCGCGCCCTCGAGGTCGCCGGCGTTGAACGCGGCGTCGGCCTCGGCGAAGCGCGGGTCGTCCTCCGGCTCCTCCGGCGTCTCGGCCACGCCACCGGGCGCGGGCGCCCGGCCCGTGACCCCGTGCTCGGCGCCGAGCCGGATGAGCTCCTCGAAGTAGCCGCGGATCTGCTCGTCGGGGACCGCGCTCTGGAACAGGGGCACGGGCTGGCCCTTGACCAGCCCGACGACGAGCGGCACGGCCTGCGCTCCGAGGGCCTGGCCGATGCCCGGGTTGGCGTCCACGTCGACCTGCACGAGGAGCAGCTGGCCGTCGTAGGTGTTGGCCGCCGCGGCCAGGCGGGCGTTGAAGTCGGTGCTCTCGCGGGCGCGCGGCGACCACAGGCTCAGCACCACGAGGTGCTGGAGCGAGGCCTCGAGCGCGACCTGCTGGAAGTCGGCCTCCGTGGCGTCGACGACCCAACCCCCGCCCGAGGAGCCGGCCTGCCCCGCACCCGAGGCGGCGGCGGCGGGTCGGGCGAGAGCGGACAGGTCGAGGGCACCCGGGCGCGAGAAGCTCATGGCCCCATCCTAGAGAAGGTGGTGAGGCGGTACTCCCCCGCGCGGCCCGCGCAGGCCAGCGCGCTGCACGACACGCTGGATCGTGAGGTCACGGCCGTCGGGGTCGCCGATGAAGCGGATGTCGCGCAAGCCCTGCGCCTGGGCGGCTGACTCGAAGACGAAGTGGCCGTAGCCGAGCAACCGTCCGAGGACGGGCTTGTCGACCGTGATGTCGAGGATGCGGGTGATCGGCATCGTCGCGATCTTGACGTTGAAGACACCCGAGGCGCGGAACACTCGCATGTTCGTGATGACGAACACGTCCCGGCGCTCGCGCGCCGTGACGAAGACGGCGTGCCCCAGCAGCACGAACGACGCCAGCAGGAAGACCCATCCCCAGGAGATGGGTCCGAACAGCGCCAGCAACCAGAGCGCGGCGACGCCGATCAGCTCGACGCTGGGCAGGGCGTAGACGATCCCATGGTGTCGGACGAGGTCGACGACGTGCTCGCCCTCGTCCGCGAGCAGGTGGCGGTCCACCTGCTGCTCGGGGACGCGCTCGGCCAGCGCACGGATCATGGACGGCCCGCTACTCGAAGAGCTCCTGGACGAAGACCCCCACGTTGCCGAAGGCGTCGATCACGGCATTGAACGCACCTTCGACCGCGTCGGCCGCTTGGGTCGGCGCGGTCAGCAGGTAGTAGACGGCAAACCCGATCACGAGCAGCGCCAGAGCCTTCTTCACCACGGGGTCATTTCTAGGCCATCGGCGGCGGCCAACGAGGGAGGCGCGCCGGGCGCAGGCACAATGCGTCGCCTCAGATCTGGTCGAGGACGACCTCGGCCGCGCTGTAGGGGTCGGTCGTGCCTCCGAGGACGTCCGCCGCGAGGCCGTCGAGCCGCGCGTCGCCCGACAGGTGGCCGAACCGGCGGGTGACCTCGCCCAGCGCGATGGCCTCGATCTCCCGTCGCGCGCGGGCGAGGCGCCGGCGCCTTCCCTCCCCGGACGACTCCAGGTGACGTCGGTGGTCGTCGACGCCGGCGAGCAGCTCGTCGATGCCCTCACCGGTCGTGGCGACCGTCAGCACGATGGGTGGCTTCCAGGCCCCGTCGGCGCGGTCGGTCATCGAGAGCATGCCGCGCAGCTCGCGCCGGGTCGTGGTGGCGCCGTCACGGTCGGCCTTGTTGACGCAGAACACGTCACCGATCTCCAGGATGCCGGCCTTGGCCGCCTGGATGCCGTCGCCCATGCCGGGCGCGAGCAGGACGAGGCTCGTGTCGGCGAGGCCGGCGATCTCGACCTCCGACTGCCCCACGCCGACCGTCTCGACCAGCACGACGTCGCAGCCCGCGGCGTCCAGGACCCGCAGGGCCTGAGGAGCTGCCGCGGCGAGGCCGCCGAGGTGTCCGCGGCTGGCCATCGAGCGGATCATGACACCCGGGTCGGTGGCGTGGTCGGACATGCGGATGCGGTCGCCCAGCAGCGCGCCGCCGCTGAACGGCGACGAGGGATCGACCGCGAGCACGCCCACGGTGCGGCCCGCACGACGCAACGCCGTGACGAGGGCCGAGGTGGACGTGGACTTGCCGACCCCGGGCGACCCGGTCAGACCCACGACGTGCGCGGAGCCGGTGTGGGGCACGAGCTGCCGGGCCACCTCCCGGAGCTTCGGCGAGTCCACCTCGACGAGGGAGATCAGGCGGGCGGGGGGCCGGGGCGGGGGCGGGGCGGCGCGCCGGGGCGGGGGGAGCAGCGGGGGGGGGTCGGCGTCACGGCGCATGCGCAGATGCCTGGATCAGGCCTGCGGGACGCGGATGACCAGGGCGTCGCCCTGACCGCCGCCACCGCAGAGCGCGGCCGCACCGACGCCGCCGCCGCGACGCTTGAGCTCGAGCGCGAGGTGCAGGACCACGCGCGCGCCGCTCATGCCGATCGGGTGGCCGAGCGAGATCGCGCCACCGTTGACGTTGACGATGTCCTCGGAGATGCCGAGCTTCTTGGTCGAGGCCAGGCCGACGGCCGCGAAGGCCTCGTTGAGCTCGACGAGGTCGAGGTCGGAGGCCGAGAGGTCGGTCTTCGCGAGGGCCGCCGCGATGGCGTTGGCCGGCTGGTCCTGCAGGCTCGAGTCCGGGCCGGCGACGTTGCCGTGCGACACGATCTCGGCGAGGATCGGCAGGCCGAGCTCCTCAGCCTTGGCCTTGCTCATGACCACGACGGCGCAGGCGCCGTCGGAGATCTGGCTGGCGGTGCCGGCCGTGATGGTGCCCTCCTTGGAGAACGCCGGACGCAGCTTGCCGAGCGACTCGGCGGTCGTGTCGCCACGGACGCCCTCATCGGAGCTGACCACGACGGGGTCGCCCTTGCGCTGCGGGATCTCGACCGGGACGATCTCGTCGTCGAAGACGCCGTTCTTCTGCGCCGTCGCGGCGAGCTGGTGCGAGCGGGCACCGAAGGCGTCCTGCTCCTCGCGCGTGAACGTCTCGACCTCGACGTTGCGCTTCTCGGTGAGCGAGCCCATGGCCTGGTCGGTGATGGCGTCCCACAGGCCGTCGTACTCCATGTGGTCGAGCATCGTGGTCTTGCCGTACTTGAAGCCCTCGCGCGAGCCGGTGAGGATGTGCGGCGCCTGCGTCATGGACTCCTGGCCGCCGGCGACGATGACGTCGTACTGGCCCGACTGGATCAGGGCGTCGGCGAGCGTGATGGCGTGGATGCCGGACAGGCAGACCTTGTTGATGGTCAGGGCCGGGACACCGAGCGGGATGCCGCCCTTCTCGGCCGCCTGGCGCGCGGGCACCTGCCCGGCGCCGGCGCCGAGGACCTGGCCCATGATCACGTAGTCGACCTGGTCGCCGGTGATGCCGGCCTTCTCCAGGGCGCCCTTGATGGCCACGCCACCGAGGTCGGATCCGGACAGGGTCTTGAGTCCGCCGAGGAGGCGGCCGATCGGGGTGCGGGCCCCTGCGACGATCACGGTCTGAGTCATGGATGAGCTCCTTAGAAGGCAGTCCCCGGTGCAGCGTGCGGAGGACGGTGCGGCCACTTTACCCAGAGGTAACGTGCCGTCGACGCGGGCGTGGTCCGGATCACGCGACGTGGACCGCTTGACTAGTTTGCTTGGCTGACTAGTCCGCGCTACGGTCTAGTCATGGCCGATGACGACACCCCCAGCGAGTGGCTCCGGGCCGTCCTCCCGCTCGCGGTCCTCTCGATCGTGGCCGAGGGCGAGACCTACGGGTACGTCGTGGCGCAGCGGCTCCAGGCCGCCGGCCTCGGCACGGTCAAGGGCGGCACCCTCTACCCGGTCCTGAACCGGCTCGAGGACGCGGCACTCCTGACGTCCTCCTGGCGCGAGGGCGTGGGCGGGCCGGGGCGCAAGTTCTTCGCCGTCACCCCGCAGGGCAGAGCCCACCTGGCCGAGCGCGCCAGCGCCTGGCGCACCTTCACCGAGCGGGCCGCCGGCCTGCTCCCCGTCGAGAGGAGCACGACATGACCTCCACCGACTACACCCAGCGCCTGATCCTGGCCCTGCGCCTCAAGGACGTCCCCGGTGACCGCGTCGGCGAGATCGTCGCCGAGGTCGAGAGCCACGTCGCCGAGACGGGCGAGGACCCGACGGAGGCCTTCGGCACCCCGCGCCAGTACGCCGCGAGCCTGACGGCCGAGCACCGGCCGGCGCCATGGTGGTTCACGGCCGCCAGCCTCGCAGGCTCCGGCGTCGCCGGCTGGCTGATCGCCCAGGGCGGGCTGGCGGTCCTGCTGGACGAGACCTACTGGGGCCAGTCCGGCTGGCTCTGGCTCGCCCTCGGCCTGGCCGTCGGCATCCCCGGCGGCATCAGCGTGTGGCGCAGGTCGACCCGGGTCCGCGACCCGCGCACGGGCTCCGACCTCGTGCCCTTCTCCCCCGGCGGCCTGGTCGTGCTGATCGGCAGCCCGATCCTCGTAGTGCTGCTGGCGTTCGCGGCGATCCGCATCTTCGGCTGACCCCGCCGAGCGGTCGTCAGGATCTGCTCTACGCTGCCCCCATGTCTGCGACCGAGCCCCTTGTCCCCGCGCACCTGCTGATCGCGATCGACCACGTCGGCATCGCCGTCCCCGACCTCGACGAGGCGATCTCCTTCTACTCCTCGCTGTTCGGACTGGAGTCCGTCCACGAGGAGACCAACGAGGAGCAGGGGGTGCGCGAGGCGATGCTGGCCGTCGGCGACTCCGGCTCGTTCATCCAGCTGCTCGCGCCCCTCTCCCCCGACACCACGATCGGCAAGTTCCTCGCGAAGAACGGCCAAGGCATCCAGCAGCTCGCGTACCGCGTGAGCGACCTCGACGTTGTCTCCGCCGCGCTCCGCGAGCGTGGCGCCCGCCTGCTGTACGACGAGGCGCGCAAGGGCACCGGCGGCAGCCGGGTCAACATCGTGCATCCGAGGGACGCCGGTGGCGTGCTCGTCGAGCTCGTCGAGCCCGCGACCGCCGGCGGCCACTGACCCCCTGCGAGACCCGCGTCACACCTCTCTCCGTGGCGCGCCATGTTTCCCGCGGGTAACATCACCGCGACCTACACGACCCTTGGAGGCTCTTCGTGCAGCACATCCTGGACGCGATCATGGCTGGCGACACCGCCGGCGAGGACTTCGCGAACCTTGACGTCCCCGACCACTACCTCGCTGCGACCGTCCACAAGGACGAGGTCGACATGTTCGAGGGTGTCGCCAGCCGCGACAAGGATCCGCGCCAGTCGATCCACGTCGAGGACGTGGCCCTGCCGGAGCTCGGTCCGGGCGAGGCGCTCGTGGCCGTCATGGCCAGCGCGATCAACTACAACACGGTCTGGACCTCGATCTTCGAGCCCGTCTCGACGTTCGGCTTCCTGGAGCGCTACGGCCGTCTCTCGCCGCTGACCAAGCGCCACGACCTGCCGTACCACGTGGTCGGCTCCGACCTGGCCGGCGTCGTGCTGAAGACCGGCCCCGGCGTCACGAAGTGGCAGCCCGGCGCCGAGGTCGTCGCCCACTGCCTCTCGGTCGAGCTCGAGGCCCCCGACGGCCACGACGACACCATGATGGACCCGGAGCAGCGCATCTGGGGCTTCGAGACCAACTTCGGCGGCCTGGCCCACATCGCCCTCGTGAAGTCCAACCAGCTGCTGCCCAAGCCGGACCACCTGACGTGGGAGGAGGCCGCCTCCCCCGGCCTGGTCAACGCCACCGCGTACCGCCAGCTCGTCTCCAAGAACGGCGGCAACATGAAGCAGGGCGACAACGTCCTGATCTGGGGCGCCTCCGGCGGCCTCGGTGGCTTCGCCACGCAGTACGCCCTCAACGGTGGCGCCAACCCGATCTGCGTCGTCTCCAACGAGGAGAAGGCCAACATCGTCCGCAGCATGGGCGCCGAGCACGTCATCAACCGTTCCGAGGAGAACTGGAAGTTCTGGAACGAGGACGGCACCAAGCAGAACCCCAAGGAGTGGCAGCGCCTCGGCAAGAAGATCCGCGAGCTCACCGGTGGCGAGGACATCGACATCGTCTTCGAGCACCCGGGCCGCGAGACCTTCGGCGCCT
>CAYRZN010000096.1:0-9912 GCA_964428825.1 uncultured Aeromicrobium sp. | reverse complement strand
CTGACGGGGTCTCGATACGGGATCGGGCGCGACCGCCCTCACCCACTCGACCAGCAGATGGTTACCGCCGGTTCCACTCGATCGCGGGGCACGTGTCCATGACCATCGGGACACCCGCCTCCCGGGCGCGGTCGAACGCGGCCTCGTCGATCACGCCGAGCTGGAGCCAGATAGCCTTCGCGCCCACCTCGATCGCCTCGTCGACGAACTGCCCTGCGGCCTCGGAGCGCCGGAACACGTCGACGACGTCGATGTCGAACGGCACGTCGGCGAGCGTCGCGTACCCCTGCTCCCCCAGCACGACCGGCGCGTCCGGGTGGATCGGCACGATCCGCTTGCCCCGCTGCTGCAGCAGGGCGGCGATCGAGTGGGCCGTGCGGCTCGTGTCGGTCGAGAGGCCGACGACGGCCCAGGTCTGGAGATCGTCGAGCATCAGGTCGACCGCCGCCTCGTCCTGCCAGTTCGCACTCATGGCTCCACGGTAGGCGGAACTCCCCCAGGCGGCAGTACGTTGGGAGGTCAGAAGGAGCTGATTGCCACCATGAAGTGCCCCACCGATGGAGCGACGCTGACCATGAGCGAGCGCGCCGGCGTCGAGATCGACTACTGCCCCGAGTGCCGGGGCGTCTGGCTCGATCGCGGCGAGCTCGACAAGATCCTCGACCGCGCCGCCGCTGAGGCCGGACCGGCAGCACCGGCCCCGCCGGTCACCCCCGCCGCCCCTCAGCCCACGTACCGCGACGAGCCGTACCGGGACGACCGCTACTCAGGAGACCGCGGCTACCGCGGCGACTCGTACCGGGGCGACTACGGCAAGCCGTACCGCAAGAAGAAGAAGGAGTCCTGGCTCTCCGAGATCTTCGACTGAGCCGGGAACACCCCGTCACCGGCCCCCGTTGACGCTGGCATGAAGATCTTGCTCACCGGGGGAACCGGGTACATCGGGTCGGCGGTCCTGGGCCGCCTCACGGCTGCGGGTCACGAGGTCACGGCCGTCGTGCGCAGCAACGAGTCCCGCGCCAAGGTCGAGCAGACCGCGGCCGCGGGCGTCGTCGGCGACCTGTTCGACTCGGCGTGGCTGCGCGAGCAGCTCGTGCAGCACGACGCGGGCATCCACACCGCTGCCGGCAGCGACGCCGACGACGAGGCGCTCAACACCTCGGTCGTCGACGCGGCCATCGCGGCCTACGGCGGCACCGACCTTCCGTTCGTCCTCACCGGCGGCGTCTGGACCTACGGTTCGGGAGCGGACCTCGCCGAGGACCGTGAGCCGAACCCGGTGCCCCTGACCGCGTGGCGCGTGCCGCTCGAGCGGCGGCTGCTGGAGTCGGGCGTGCGCGCCACCGTCGTGCAGCCTGCCGTCGTCTACGGGCACGGTGCGGGGATCCCGGCCATGCTCGTCGGCCAGAAGTCGCTCCCCGGCACGGGCGAGCAGCACTGGACCACGGTGCACGTCGACGACCTCGCCGACCTCTACGTCGCGGCCCTCGACTCTCCGGGCGGCCACGCCTACCTCGCGGCGAGCGGGGACAACCCCACCGTCCGCGAGCTCGGTGACGCCATCGGCGACGACGTCACCGCCCAGGGCGACCAGGCGACCCTCGACACGCTCGGCCCGTTCGGCGAGGCGCTCCTGCTCGACCAGCAGGCCTCGGGTGCCAAGGCCCGCGCCGACCTCGGCTGGTCCCCCAGTCGCCCATCGCTCGTCGAGCTGCTGCGCGAGGGCTACCCCGCCGGCCGCTGAGCCACGAGCCGGTATCCCTGGCCCGGGTCGGTCAGGAACAGCACGGGATTGGCCGGGTCGGGCTCGAGCTTGCGCCGCAGCTGTGCGAGGTAGACGCGCAGGTAGTGCGACTCGCGCCCGTACCCGGGACCCCACACCTCGTGGAGCAGCTCCTGCTGCGACACGAGGTGCCCGGCGCGACGGGCAAGCACCTCCACCAGGTGCCACTCGGTCGGGGTCAGGCGCACGGGCTCGCCCTTCGCCTCGGCCCTCCGCTCGGTCACGTCGAGCCGCACGCCGGCGCCCGTGACCACCAGGGCCGGCTCCCCCGTCGCGGTGCGCCGCACCGCAGCCCGGACCCGGGCCATGAGCTCCTCCATCTCGAACGGCTTCGTCACGAAGTCGTCGGCCCCGGAGTCGAGCGCCTCGACCTTGTCGTCGGTCTCGTGCCGGGCCGAGAGGATCACGACGGGCACGGCGTGCCGCTCCCGCAGCCGCTGGAGCACCGACAGCCCGTCGAGGTCGGGCAGCCCGAGGTCGAGGATCACGGCATCGGGCAGGCGCTCCTCCACGACCTGCAGGGCGGAGCGTCCGTCGGCTGCGGTCTCGACGTCGTAGCCGCGTGCCCGCAGGTTGATGCCGAGCGTGCGCACGATCGCGGGATCGTCGTCGACCACCAGGACGAACGTCATCGGAGCCCTCCCCCGTCGGACTGCCCCGGCAGGTCGACGACGAAGGTCGTGCCTCCGCCGGGAGTGTCATCGAGCGCGAGGGTACCGGCCATCGCCTCGGTGAGTCCGCGCGCGACGGCCAGGCCGAGCCCCACGCCCGTGCCGCCCGGCACGTCGCCCAGTCGTTGGAAGGGCGCGAACACGCGTTCGCGATCGGCGGGGCCGATGCCGGGGCCCGTGTCCGAGACCCGCAGCAGGACACGTGGCCCGACGACCGAGGCGTCGATCCGCACGACAGCGGGCGCCGGCGCGTGACGGACCGCGTTCGTCACGAGGTTGTCGACGACCCGCTCGAGCAGGCCGCCGTCGGCCCACGCGATCAGGGCAGGGTCCAGGTCGAGCTCGACGCGCTGTGCGTCGTCGGGCTCGAGCGCGCCCACCACGACCCGCACCACCGCGTCGAGCTCGACCGGACCGCTCCTGCTGGTCACGGCACCGGCCTCGAGCCGGCTCATGTCGAGCAGGTTCGCGACGAGCGCGTCGAGCCGGTCGGCGCCCTCCTCGATCGTGGCCAGGAGCGCCTCGGTGTCCTCCGGGCTCCACGCGATGCTGTCGTTGCGCAGGCTCGACGCGGCGGCCTTGACCGACGCGAGCGGCGTGCGGAGGTCGTGCGAGACCGCCGCCAGCAGTGCCGCCCGCGCACGGTCGGCCTCGGCGAGGGCCCGGCGCTCGGCACTCTCCTGGGCTGCGGCCCGCCGCTCGCCCAGCACGCGGACGTGGGCGGCGTAGGCCGTCATGAGTCGCAGCTGGTCGGGTGAGGGGGCGTGCCCCGTGAAGACCAGCGAGGTCGCGTCGTCCACCTCGACCGTGGTCCGCTCGTCACCCGTCCCTGGCGGTCCCTCCTCGGACGCGACGAGGACCTCGCCGTCGCGGCCGACCACCGCGACTCGGCGCATCCCGAAGACCTCGCGCGCCCGGGACACCACGTCGCGGACGTCGAGCCCGGCGTGCAGCAGCCCGTGGGCCAGGGCGGACAACGCATCGGCCTCCGCCGTGGCCCGGAGGGCCTGCGCCGTGCGCCGGGCCGCGAGGCCGACGACGGACGAGACGGCCACGGCGACCAGGACGAACAACGCCACGGCGTAGGCGTTCTCGGCGCTCGCGATCGCGAGCGTCCGCACCGGCGGCGTGAAGAAGTAGTTCAGCGCGAATCCACTGACGAGTGCCGCGAGCACGGCCGGCAGCAGGCCACCCAGGAGGGCCGTGGCGACCACGACCACCATGAAGACCATCGACTCGCTCGGCAGCGAGTGCAGGTCGGGCGTCACGAGCATCAGTCCCGACACCGCGAGGGGTCCGAGCACGGCGAGCACGAACCCGGCGATCCGTCGTTGCGCCGCGAGGGCGGGCTGCGCCCGGACGTCGCCCCGCTGCCGCCGGGCCTCGTCGTGCGTCACGATGTGCACGTCGATGTCGCCGGACTCGGCGATGACGACCTCGCCGATGCCGGGGCGCACCAAGGTCGAGAGCCGTCCTCGGCGGCTCGCCCCGATCACGACCTGGGTCGCGTTCTCGGCGCGGGCGAACGTGAGGATCGCGCTCGCCGCGTCCCCACCGTCGACGCCCCCGACCACGCTGTGGAACGACCCGCCCAGGTCCGCGGCCATGGCGCGCATCTCCTCCAGGCGGGCCGGGGGGTGGTGCACGAGCCCGTCGCCGCGGGCGACGTAGAGAGCCATCCATCGCCCGCCACCCGTGCGTGAGGAGATGCGCTCGGCACGGCGCATCAGCGCCTCGGACTCCGGTCCTCCGGTCACCGCCACGACGAGGCGTTCTCGGGCGGCCCACGTCGCGTCGATGTCGTGCTGCGACCGGTAGCGCTCGAGGCCCTCCTCGACCCGGTCGGCGAGCCAGAGCAGGGCGACCTCGCGCAGCGCCGTGAGGTTGCCCTCGCGGAAGTACTGCGCCAGCGCGGCGTCGACCCGGTCGGCCGGGTAGACGTTGCCGTGCGCCATCCGCCGGCGCAGGGCCTGGGGGCTCATGTCGACGAGCTCGATCGCGTCGGCCGAGCGGACGAACCGGTCCGGCACGGTCTCCCGCTGCTGCACTCCCGTGATGGCCTCGACGACGTCGTTCAACGACTCCAGGTGCTGCACGTTGACCGTCGTGATGACGTCGATCCCGGCCGCGAGGAGCGCCTCGACGTCCTGCCAGCGCTTGGCGTGCTCCAGACCCGGCACGTTGGTGTGAGCCAGCTCGTCGACGACCGCGACATCGGGACGTCGGGCGAGGAGGGCGGGCAGGTCGAGCTCGCTCTGCTCCGTGCCGCGGTACGACACGGTACGACGGGGCACGACCTCGAGGTCGCCGATCCGCTCAGCCGTGTGCGGGCGACCGTGCGTCTCGACGACGCCGACCACGACGTCCGTGCCGCGGGCCGACCGACGACACGCCTCGTCGAGCATGCGGTACGTCTTGCCGACGCCCGGAGCCGCACCGAGGTACACCCGCAGGGCGCCCCGTCCCGGCTCCTCGAGATCGCTCACGGGATCAGTCTGCTCCCTGGAGGGCCTGGTTGAGCGCGAGGACGTCGACCCGCGGCTGTCCGAGGAACCCGAGCTGTCGGCTCGAGGTGTGGTCGTCGACCAGGCGCTCGACCTCCGCGGCCGGCAGTCCCCTCTTCTCGGCGACGCGCTCGACCTGCAGCGCGGCGTACTCCGGCGAGATGAACGGGTCGAGGCCGGAGGCGGACGCCGTCAGGGCGTCGGCCGGCACCAGCGCCGGGTCGACCCCCTCGACCTCCGCGACCGCGGCTCGTCGCTGCTCGACCAGGTCGAGCAGGTCCGGGCTCGACGGACCGAGGTTCGACGGCCCCGAGGCGAGCCCGTCGTAGTCCCCCGCGGACGGCCGACCGTGGAACCACGCGTCGTCGGCGACCGGGAAGTCCTGACCGATCGCGGCGTGGTGCCCCGGCAGCACCTGGCCGGCCGCCCAGACGCCCGCGGGGTACACGACACCGAGCAGGACGGTCGCCACGGCGAGCAGTCGGATCGCGACCCACGTCTGTCGGCCCGTCGACGCGAGCGTGTGCATGAGGTTCGTCATCTGGTTCACCCGATTCCCGGAATCATCGACACGAGGACGTCGATGAGCTTGATGCCCACGAACGGGACCACGAGGCCGCCGAGTCCGTAGACGAGGACGTTGCGGCGCAGGAGCGCCTCGGCCGACAGCGGCCGGTACTTCACACCTCGCAGCGCGATCGGGATCAGGGCCACGATCACCAGGGCGTTGAACACGACCGCGGAGGCGATCGCCGACTCCGGCGTCGAGAGCCGCATGACGTTGAGCGTGTCGAGCGAGGGGTACGCGGCCAGGAACATCGCCGGCAGGATCGCGAAGTACTTGGCGACGTCGTTGGCGATCGAGAACGTCGTCAGGGCGCCGCGGGTGATGAGCAGCTGCTTGCCGATCGCGACGACGTCGATCAGCTTGGTCGGGTCGGAGTCGAGGTCGACCATGTTGCCGGCCTCCTTCGCCGCCGACGTGCCGCTGTTCATCGCGACACCGACGTCGGCCGCCGCGAGCGCCGGTGCGTCGTTGGTGCCGTCGCCGGTCATCGCGACCAGCCGCCCGCCCTCCTGCTCCTTGCGGATCAGGGCCAGCTTGTCCTCCGGCGTGGCCTCGGCCAGCACCTCGTCGACCCCCGCTTCACGTCCGATCGCCGCCGCCGTGCGCGGGTTGTCACCCGTCACCATGACGGTGCGGATGCCCATCGCGCGCAGCTGGGCGAACCGCTCCACCATGCCGTCCTTCACGACGTCCTTGAGGTGGACCACGCCGAGCGCACGGGCACCCTCGGGTCCGGACTCGGCCACGACGAGCGGCGTCCCACCGGCGCCGCTGACCTCGTCGACCTGGACCCGGACCGCGGCGGGCAGGCCTGCGCCGATCCAGGCCTCCACCGCCGAGCCGGCACCCTTGCGGAGCGCCCGACCGTCGGCGAAGTCGATTCCCGACATCCGGGTCTGGGCGGTGAACTCCACGAAGGTCGCGCCGTTCGGCAGGTCCGTGTCGTCGGACCCGTGCTCGATGGCGAGGTCGACGATCGAGCGGCCCTCGGGCGTCTGGTCGGCGAGGCTGGTGAACCGGGCGACGTCGCGCAGCTCGTCCTCGCCGACGCCCGGTGCGGCCAGGAAGGCCGAGGCCCGCCGGTTGCCGTACGTGATGGTGCCGGTCTTGTCGAGCAGCAGCGTGCTGACGTCGCCGGCGGCCTCGACGGCGCGGCCTGACATCGCGAGCACGTTGACCCGCACGAGCCGGTCCATGCCGGCGATGCCGATCGCCGAGAGCAGCGCGCCGATCGTGGTCGGGATCAGGCACACCAGGAGCGCGACGAGCACGAGTGGTTCCTGCGAGGCCCCGGCGTAGTCCGCCATCGGCGCCAGGGTCACGACCGCGACCAGGAACACGATCGTCAGGCTCGTGAGCAGGATCGACAGGGCGACCTCGTTGGGCGTCCGTCGGCGCTCGGCGCCCTCGACCAGCGCGATCATGCGGTCGAGGAAGGTCTCGCCCGGAGCGGCCGTGATCCGCACGATGATCCGGTCCGACAGGACCCGCGTGCCGCCCGTGACGGCCGAGCGGTCGCCGCCAGCCTCGCGGATGACAGGGGCGGACTCACCCGTGATGGCCGACTCGTCGACCGACGCGACGCCCTCGACGACGTCGCCGTCGCCAGGGATGACCTCGCCGGCCTCGACGACCACCCGGTCGCCCACCGTGAGCCGGGTGCCCGGCACGACGACCTCCGTGCCGTCGGCCTCGAGCCGGCGGGCCGTGACGTCGCTGCGGGCTGCGCGGAGCGACTCGGCCTGCGCCTTGCCGCGCCCCTCGGCGACGGCCTCGGCCAGGTTGCCGAACACGACCGTGAGCCACAGCCAGACGGCGATGAACCAGGCGAAGACCGACGGATCCGCCAGTGCCACGACCGTCGTGGCCACCGAACCGGTCCACACCACGAACATGACGGGACTGCGCCAGAGGTGGCGGGGATCCAGCTTGCGCAGGGCCTGCGGCAGCTGGGCGACCAGCATGGACCAGTTCACGACATGACTCCGTTGGTGAGGGCCTCGGCGAGCGGGCCGAGCGCGAGCGAGGGCAGGTAGGTCAGGCCCGTCACGAGCAGCACGACGCCGACGAGCAGCGAGCCGAACAGCACCGTGTGGGTCGGCAGCGTCCCGGCCGTGGTGGGCACGGGGCGTTGTCGCGCCAGGGATCCGGCAAGGGCCAGCACCAGGGCGATCGTGACGAACCGGCCGAGCAGCATCGCGGACGCCAGCGACAGCTGGAAGAACGTCGACGTCACTGTGAGGCCCCCGAACGCGCTGCCGTTGTTGTTGGCCGCGGACGTGAAGGCGTAGACGACCTCGCTGAACCCGTGCAGACCGGAGTTGCCGAGGGCATCGTTCGTCGACGGCAGCGCGATGGCCACGCCGACCCCGACGAGCACGGTCGCGGGCACGGCCAGCGTGTACAGCGCGACCCGCGTGATCTCCGGGCGGCCGATCTTCTTGCCGAGGAGCTCCGGCGTGCGGCCGACCATGAGGCCGGCGACGAACACCGTCACGATGGCCATCACGAGCATCCCGTACAGGCCCGATCCGACGCCTCCCGGCGAGACCTCGCCGAGCATCATGTTGACGAGGCCCGCACCGCCGCCGGCGGGCGTCAGTGAGTCGTGGGAGGCGTTGACGGCGCCGGTCGACGTGCTGGTCGTAGCGGTGGAGAACAGGATCGACCCCCACGTGCCGAACTGCGTCTCCTTGCCCTCCAACGCGGCTCCCGCGGCCCGCGCGGCGACCCCCTGGCCGGTGGTCTCGGCCCACGCCGCGACGGCCAACGACGCCGTGAACAGGGCCGCCATCGCGCCCAGGACCGTGAGCCCCTGACGCCGCGAGCCGATCATGGTGCCGAACGTGCGCGTCAGGCAGACCGGGATCAGCAGCAGCAGCACGATCTGGACGAGGTTCGACAACGGCGTGGGGTTCTCGAACGGGTGCGCCGAGTTGGCGTTGAAGAAGCCACCGCCGTTCGTGCCGAGCTGCTTGATCGCCTCCTGGCTCGCGACGGGCCCCCCGGGCACGAGCTGGCTGCCGCCGGTGACGGTCGAGATGGTCTGGTCCGCGAAGCTCTGGACCACCCCCTGCGTGAGGAGGACGACAGCACCGACGACCGCCACCGGCAGCAGGATCCGGCCGGTCACGCGCACGAGGTCGACCCAGAAGTTGCCGACCGTGCCGGACTGCGAGGCGAGGAAGCCCCGAACGAGGGCCACCGCGACACAGATGCCAACGGCAGCCGAGAGGAAGTTCTGCACGGCGAGCCCCGCCATCTGGGCCGTGAACCCGAGGGTGGACTCGCCCGCGTAGGACTGCCAGTTCGTGTTGGTCACGAACGAGACGGCGGTGTTGACCGCCATGTCCCACGGCATGCCGGGCAGGCCGCGCGAGAACGGCAGGTGCTGCTGGCCCATCAGGATCACGACCAGCACGACGATGCTGACGCCCGAGAAGGCCAGCACGCTCGTGGCGTAGGACCGGGCGCTCTGCTGCGCCTCGGGGTCGACCCCGAGGAGGCGGTACAGCGCGCGTTCCGCACGGGCGTGGCGCGTGCCGGTCACGACCCGGGCCATGTGGTCGCCGAACGGCTTCCAGGCCAGAGCCAGGACGCAAACGAGAGTCGCGATCGTCAGCAGCCCGGAGAGGGTGTCGTTCATGCCCGCCTCAGAACCGGTCCGCCAGGACCAGCGCGACGAGCAGGTACACGATCAGTGCGCCGGCGAGGACCAGCCAGAGCGCGGAGGAGAGTTCCATGCGCTCATCGCACACCCGCGCGAGCGCGGATCACGCGGCGCTGACGCAGCCTTGACCCGTCTTGACGCGATCTTGACGCCGCGGCCCGGCCGGAAGCTCAGCTGCGCTGCACGGTCCGCCCCGCGAAGGCCGCGATGCGCTCGTAGGCGTTGGCCTCGTCGGGGGCCGGCTGCTCCGGCCCGAACGCGCCGACCCGCTGCTCGGGACCGAGGTTCTCGACCATGAAGGCGTGCCCGACCTCCGCGACTGCCGGATCGAGGTCGTCGGTGCCGTGGCCCAGGGCGGTGGCGAGGTCCCACGTGTGGACCGCGAGCTCGGCGGCCGGCAGGCCCAGCTGGTCGTCGCCGGCCGCCGTGAGCAGCTCGGCACCACGCTGCCGGAACTCCGCCAGCGAGTCGTCGTGGTGCACGACGGGGGCGCTCCAGTCGACCTCCTCGCCCGAGACCATCTGCGTCAGGCCGCCCGTGGTGTGCACGACGTGGTCGACCAGATCGCGCACGACCCACTCCGAGCACGGCGTGGACGCGTCCTCGTCGTCGGCGCTGATCGACGAGATCAGCGACTCGAGCTGGAAGACGGCGGTCGTGAGCGTGGCACTGGTCATGGGGTCAGTGAACGCCCTGGCGCCGACACGATCAACACC
>CAYRZN010000095.1:0-10005 GCA_964428825.1 uncultured Aeromicrobium sp. | reverse complement strand
CGAGACCTTCCCACCGTGGCACCCGCGGCGACGGGTGTCGAGCCGGGGTGGTTCTCAAACCCCCAGCACCTGACTGCACCGGTTCCGACTGACAAGCGGCCACGGACCACGAGCGGGCGGTGACCTAGGAGCCGAATCGTGTCGCATTCCGCCTCTGTCCCACCGCCCGACCGTCACCCGGCTCCTCATCCGTGGCCGCTTGTCCCTCACCTTCCGCCGCGCAGCAACCGACCGGGGCTTCGAGGCTCGTCGCCAGGGCTCCTCGCACCTCAGCCGACGGGGGTCCCGCGACTCGAAGCGATAACGTCCCCCCATGGAGGTCCTGGGCGGTGCGGTGCTCGGCGCCGTCGTCGTGCTGCTCGGCCTCGCCGGGCGGCGGCGCGCGGCGCGCGGGCGCGACGAGTCGCTCGGCAGTCCCGACGACGTCGCGACCTACGCGACGCTGCACACCGCGTCCCTCGCGTCGCCCGCGCTGCGCCGGGGCCTCGACGCCGAGGCGGCCACCGACGCCCTCCCGTTCCTGCGGGCGCTGCTGGGCCACGCCCCGGCCGCCGTCACCGACGGCTCCGGGGTCCTCGCGACGTCCGGCGACGTCGACCCGAGCTCAGCCGCCGTGCTGGTCGAGGCGGCGCTGGCGGAGGGGCGCACCCAGGCGTCCGACCGTGCGGTCGTGGCCCCGCTCGCGGTCGAGGACCGGGTCGTGGGCACGCTCGTCGTGCGCACCGACCACCCCTCAGCGAGCCTCGTGCGCGCGACGACCGAGGTCGCACGGTGGATGTCGGGCCAGCTCGAGCTCGGCGAGCTCGCGGCCTCCCGCACGATGCTCATGGAGGCCGAGCTGCGGGCCCTGCGGGCGCAGATCTCCCCCCACTTCATCTACAACTCCCTCGGCGCGATCGCGTCCTTCGTGCGCACCGATCCCGAACGGGCCCGCGCCCTGCTGCTGGAGTTCGCCGACTTCACCCGCTACTCGTTCCGGCGGCACGGCGACTTCACGACGCTCGCCGAGGAGCTGCGCTCGATCGAGCGCTACCTCGTGCTCGAGAAGGCCCGGTTCGGCGAGCGCCTGCGCATCACCTCGAGCGTCGCGCCCGAGGTCCTCAACGTCACGCTGCCGTTCCTCGCCGTCCAGCCCCTGGTCGAAAACGCGGTGCGCCACGGCATCGAGCCCAAGGACGGACCGGGCCACGTCACCGTGGTGGCGCGCGACGCCGGCACCACGTGCGTCATCGAGATCGAGGACGACGGCGTGGGCAGCGATCCCGACGTCGTGCGCGAGGCCCTCGCCGGGCGCGCCGTCGGCGGGTCGATCGGGCTGGCGAACGTCGACGAGCGCCTGCGTGCCGCCTACGGCGACGACCACGGCATCGTCGTCGAGACCGCCCCGGGCCTCGGCACCAAGGTCACGATCCGGGTGCCGAAGTTCCACCCGCGCGACGACTCCTGATCCCTGTCCCCAACCCCGCTCGCCGCCAGAGGGTGACCGTCGTCACGTCGCCCTAGACTGTCGCGGGTGACCGAGACGACGCCGCCCCCGCTGCGGGTCCTCGTCGTCGACGACGAGCGACCCGTGCTCGACGAGCTCGTCTGGCTGCTGACCCGCGACGACCGCATCGGGCACGTCCGCACGGCCTCGTCCGGCACCGAGGCCCTGCGCGTGCTCGAGGGCGGCGACGTCGACCTCGCATTCCTCGACATCGCGATGCCCGGCCTGAGCGGTCTCGAGATCGCCCGCCTGCTCCAGCGGTTCGCCCAGCCGCCCAAGCTCGTGTTCGTCACGGCCCACGACGCGCACGCGATCGAGGCGTTCGAGATGAACGCGGTCGACTACCTCCTCAAGCCGGTGCGGGAGGAGCGCCTGGCCGAGAGCATCCGCCGTGCCGTCGACGGCGGCGACCGTGGCACGCCTGTCGCCGACGAGCGCATCGCGGTCGAGCTCGGCGGGGTCACACGCTTCGTCATGCGGTCCAGCGTCACCGACGTCGAGGCCCAGGGCGACTACGTCCGGCTCCACACGATCGACGGCACCTCGCACCTGCTCCGCATGACCCTGAGCCACGTCGCCGAGCACTGGGCCGAGCACGACTTCGTCCGGGTGCACCGCAGCCACGTCGTCAACCGCCAGCACATCCGGGAGGTCCGTCAGTCGGCCGGCCGCACGACGCTCGTGCTCCCGAGCGGGGAGTCGTCGATCGAGGTCGACGTGTCCCGCCGCCACCACCGCGACCTGCGCGAGCTCATCCGCGAGGTCCGAGCATGAGGGTCCGGTGACGCCTGAGCCGGGCCCCGACGACGCCACCGCGCGGCAACGGGTGCGCGTCACGAGCCCGCTCGTGCACGCCACGGCGCCGCAGCGCCGCAGCGCCCGGCAGGAGATCGCGGAGCAGTCCACGGTCGGCGCGGTCTACGTCAGGTCGCTCGTGCGGGCCCAGCGACGTGCCGCCATCGCGGTCACGCTCGTCGCGGCCGTCTCGATCGGCGTCATGCCGCTGGTCTTCTGGTCCGGCCCGGCGCGCACCTGGCGGATCGGCGAGGTCCCGGCGGTCTGGGTCGTCCTCGGCCTGCTCGTCTACCCGTGGGTCTGGTGGCTGGGCCGGGCGTACGTCTGGCGCGCCGAGCGCAACGAGACCACGTTCCTCGCCCTGATGGAGTCGCCCACCGACCCCTCCTCCGATCCCCCGCCGGACCACCCGTGAACCCCACCGCGGGGCTCGTCGCGATCGTCCTCGTCGTGCTCGCGACCCTCACGATCGGCGCTCTCGCGATGCGCTGGAGCCGCACCACGAGCGACTTCTACGTCGCGTCGCGCAGCGTCAGTCCCTGGCTCAACGCGTCGGCGATCGGGGGCGAGTACCTCTCGGCCGCCTCCTTCCTCGGCGTCGCGGGGCTCGTGCTCGTGGCCGGCGCCGACGTGCTCTGGTACCCGATCGGGTGGACCACGGGCTACCTGCTGCTCCTCGTCGTGGTGGCGGCGCCGCTGCGACGGTCAGGCGCCTACACGATCCCCGACTTCGCGGGGTGGCGTCTGCGGTCCGACGCCGTGCGCCACGTGTCGACGCTCCTGGTCGTGGCCGTCGGCTGGCTGTACCTGATGCCGCAGTTCCAAGGGGCGGGGCTCACCCTGCACGCCGTCACCGGGGCACCGGTCTGGACGGGCGTCGTCGTGGTCGCGGTGGTCGTGTCGACGCTCGTGGCCTCGGGTGGCATGCGGTCGATCACCTTCGTCCAGGCGTTCCAGTACTGGCTCAAGCTCACGGCCCTCCTGGTGCCGCTCGTGTTCCTCCTGATCGCCTGGCGCGGCGACGGCTCCCCGCTGCCGGCGGCCACCGAGGGCTGGATCGTGCCCGAGCCCGATCTCGGTGCCGAGCGCCTGTACACGGCCTACGCCGTCCTGACGGCCACGTGCCTGGGCACGATGGGCCTTCCGCACGTCGTGGTGCGCTTCTACACCAACCGCGACGGCGTATCGGCCCGTCGCACGACCCTCATCGTCCTCGGGCTCCTCGGCGCGTTCTACCTGCTGCCCACGGCGTACGGTGCGCTCGGTCGCGTCTACGCCTCCGACCTGGCCGCCGATCGCGCCGACACCGTGATCCTGGAGCTCCCCGGCCGCATGCTGTCGACCGGCGCCGACGCGCTCGGCGCCCTGCTGCTGGCGGGTGCCTTCGCCGCCTTCTTGTCGACCTCCTCGGGACTGACCATGGCGATCGCCGGCGTCGTCGGCCAGGAGATCGACCGACGGCGCTGGTTCGGCGGACGGCTGGTCGGCGTCGCGTCGGTGCGACTCGCGGCCGTCACGTGCGTGGTCCCGCCCCTGGCCCTCGCACTCGCCGCGAAGAACCTCCCCGTCGCCACCTCGGTCACGTTCGCGTTCGCCCTGGCCGCGTCCACGTTCTGCCCCTTGCTCGTGCTCGGCATCTGGTGGCCCCGCCTGACCCGACAGGGGGCCGTGGCCGGCCTCGTGGGTGGTGGACTCGCGGCCGGAGCGGCACCGCTCGTGACGCTGGGCCTCGACCCCGACGGTTGGGTGGGGCTCGTCGTCACCCAGCCCGCGCTCTGGACCGTGCCGCTGGGCTTCGCGCTCATGATCGGCGTCTCGCTCCTGACCCGCGGCAGCCGACCGGCGGACGTCGATCGAGTCTTCGCCCGCCTGCACACCCCCGAGCGCGCCTGACCGCAACCATGGGCCGAGCGGTGCGCTCGTCGCACCTCAGGAACCGGCAGACGGTCGCCCGTGCGGGCCTGACCAACCGGGTTTTCCCCAAGCCGGGAACGGGTCGTTGACGGGTGTCCGCACCATCCGAAATGCTACGGATGAGTATCGGGGGATGCGGTCACAACCGGTGGTCCCGCCCCGTGCTCCATCGGGAAAGGACCCATGTCATGTCCGTGATCGACCTGCCGAACACCGCATCGGCGCACGCCTACGCGTGGACGACCAACACCGTCCACCGCGCCCAGCTCAGGCTCGAACGGGGGCTGGTGCGCTACGACGGCTGGTTCCTCGTGTTCACCGCCGTCATCCTCGGGATGGGCGCCACCCTGCTGGCCGGCATGGCCGTCTGGTGCGTCGTCAAGAAGGGCAAGCGCTTCACCGGAGAGTGGTCGTTCAAGAACTTCGGCCTCAAGGTGAACATCCAGTGCGTCTAGGCGAACCACGAGCGGCGGGGTCGGCCCGGACCCCCCGAGCACGACTCGGGTCGGCCCCGCCACCGCTCCCCCTGCCGGGCCGGGAGGTGCGGTCATGACGGCGCTCGAGGTCCGGTCGTTGGGCTTCGCCTACGAGGCCGGCGTCCGGGTGCTCGAGGAGGTCAGCCTGCGCGTCGACGCCGGTCAGGTCGTGGGCCTCGTGGGGCCCAACGGATCCGGCAAGTCCACCCTGATCCGCACGGTCTTCGACCTCCTCGCCACGCAGTCCGGCCGGATCGAGATCGGCGGCGTCGCGCACACCGCCGTGGCGGCGAAGGAGCGCTCGCTGTACCTGCCGAGCGACGACCACCTCCCGCAGTTCCTCACCGGACGCGAGTACCTCGACATGATCGGCGCCCTCTACCGGCGCCAGGCCGACGACGCGGCGAGCCTCTTCACCCGGTTCGGCATGCAGGGCCGGCTCGACGACCTGATCGAGGACTACTCGCACGGGATGCGCAAGAAGACCCAGCTCGTCAGCGCCCTCACGATGCGCCGCCCCCTCACGGTCATCGACGAGACCCTCAACGGGATCGACGTCGAGTCGCTGCGGCTCTGCGAGAAGGAGCTGTCCCGGCTGCGCACCGACGGTGCGGCGGTGCTGCTGTGCACGCACGACTTCGCCCTGCTGGAGCGGCTCGCCGACCGGGTCGTGTTCCTCGACCTCGGCCGCGTCGTGGCCGACGACACCACGCAGGCCCTCCTCGACCGTCACGGCTCGCTCGCCTCGATGGTCTTCGCCCACCTCGACGCCGAGGACCGGTGATCGTGCGCTTCTCACGCTCCCTCGTCCTGGCCCACCTGCTCCTGCGCTACTTCGGTCGCCGGGTGCTGCGGGCCGGGGTGCTGGCGTCACGGCCGATCCGCGTGGCCGTGGGGGTGGCGCTCCTCGCCCTGCTCGCCGCGGCCGTCGCCGGCGCGGTCGCGTTCCTCGACCCCCTGCGTTCGGAGCCCAAGGCCTGGGACCTCCTGCTCGACGTCACGACCGTCTCGACGGTCATGTGGTGCCTCGCCGCCGCCGTGCTCGTCAAGACCCTCTTCCTCAACGCCGAGGGCATGCTCGCCCTGACCTTCGCGCTGCCGGTCACCAACCGCGAGCGCGCTGCCGCGTTCGTGCTCTACGAGGCCGCGATGTCAGGCGCCGTGGTCACGGCCGGCGTGTGCTCGCTGTCGATCGCCTCGCTCGTGGTCCGCGGACCCGGCGGACTCGTGCCTCTCGTCGAGGCGGTCGTGCTGCCCGCGCTGCTCACCTACCTCGCGGTCAGCCTCGCGCACCAGGTCCTGTCGCGGATCCTGACCGCCGTGGGCCTGCGACGCACCCAGCCCGCTGTACTCGTCGTGCTGCTGTTCGCCCTCCTGGTCGCCCACGTGGCCACGGTGCCGCGGCTCACGGCTGAGGCAAGCTCGGCCTACCTCAGCGGCTCGGGCGATCGGCCGTGGACGTCGGCCGTGTCCGTCGTAGCCGACCGCATCGGTCATCCTGGCGCCATCGCGTCCGCCCTGGCCCTCGTGGTCGCGCTGGCGGTCGCCACGGTCCTGCTCACCCCCGACCGGCACGTCCGGCAGGCGCGCTTCCTGCCGTGGCGGGCCGGCCGCGTGACCCGGCGGCTGTTCGGTCCCTACGAGTGGTGCGCGTTCCGGAGCTTCCAGACCTGGCTCCCCGCCGTGCTGGCGGCCGCCCTCCTCGTCGCCCTGTGCGTGCGCCCCGTCGTCCATCCGCTCTGGTCGCTCTCGGTGCTCTCGATGGGCGCGCTCTACCAGTTCGCCGCCACCGACCCCCTGCGCCGACTGCGTGGGGGCACCCCCTCGGCCTGGGCGGTCTACGGCCACCTCGTACGGGCCCAGGCGCTGCTCTGGCTCACGACCGCTGTTCCCGGCGCCGCGGCCGTGCTCGCGGCTCGCCCCGAGCTGGCCGGCGGCATCGTCGTGCCGGTGGTGGCGAGCCTTGCCGGGGCGCTCGTGGCTCTCGGCGTGGGCATCATCTTCCCCGCCGAGGACGACAACCCGTTCTCGATCTTCGTCGGCGTCTCGATCACCGCCGCGCTCGTCGCGCTGCTCGGTCTGGGTGTCGGCGTGCTCCAGCTCCCTCCTGCCGTCGCCGCCGCCTTCGCGACCGCGACGGTCGCCCTGTTCGTCGTCTACAGCGTCATCGGCATCGCCGCATCCACCTCCAGGAGTCGCCATGAAGAAGGTCCTCGTCCTCGTCAACAGCACGGCCGGTGCCGCGCTCCTGACCCTCGTGATCACCACCGTGACCCTGCTGTACCTCATGTTCTCGAGCGATGACGGCGACGTACGTCGCGAGGCGTTCTTCGGCGCGCTGCTGTTCGAGTCGCGTGACGCCTCCGACGGGTCGACGTCCCTGACGGTCGGAGTCGAGAACCCGCTGCCGCTGCTGATCTTGTTCGTCGTCCTGGCGGTCATGCTCACGGTCATCCAGCTCACGTACCGCGCACTCAAGCAGTACCGCCAGCAGCTGCTCGAGCAGCAGGGTGGAGCCTGAGCCGTGCCTCCAGCACGCCGCGGCCCGGCCGCGACGGCCGCCGGCGTCGCGACGTCGGTCGTCACCCAGGTCTGGCCGCTGCTCGCGCTGCTCATCGCGCTGACCGGCGCCGCCCTGGTCTGGTGGGGCGCGTCCGGCGATCCTGTCCCGGCCCGGATGTTCGGCCGGCTCACGGCGATCGCCGTGGGCGGACTCGTCGGCTCGTTCCTCCTGCACGAGCTCGCCCACCTGGGGGTGTTGCGTCGGATCCCCTCGGTCGACGAGGTGCTGCTGGAGCGCACCCGGTGGCGTCTCTCGCTGCACCCACGGGGTCGGATGAGCCCGGGCCAGGTCGCCCTCGTCGCGGTCGCCGGACCTGCCACCTGCGTCCTGGTCGGGCTCGCGCTGTGGGTGCTCGCCCCCGACTCCACGCTCCGCTGGTGGTACCTCGCGCACACCCTCGCCCTGGTGCCCCCGATGGGTGACGGACGCGCTGTCGTCACCGCGATCGGTGCTGCGCTCCGGTCCGGACGCCCGACCACTCGTCGCTCCTGACCGACCGCTCGTCGTCCGTCCTCGACCGACCGACGCCGGAGCGGTGTCCTTCACCGCTGCACGGTCGCTGTGATCTGGCCCACAACCCGCACACCTCCCTAGCGTGACCCACGGCACACCGGTGTCCCCGTCGGCGCTCCCGCCGCCGGTGCTCGACCAGGAGAAGGTGATCGACATGGCCGAAGAGGTCAGTCCCGAGGTGCAGGCGGAGTACCAACGCATCCACGCCACCCCCGAGTTCAAGGCGCTCCAGCGCGCCTACCGCAAGTTCGTGATCCCCTCGACCCTGGCGTTCATGGTCTGGTACCTGACGTACGTCCTGTTCTCGAACTACGCGGGCGACTTCATGGGCCAGCAGGTCTTCGGCAACGTCAACGTCGCACTGCTGTTCGGTCTGCTGCAGTTCGTCACGACGTTCGCCCTGGCCTACGCCTACGCCCGCTACTCGCTGTCGAAGATGGACCCCATCTCCGATGAGCTCCGCGCGCAGTTCGAGCGAGAGGTCGGCTGATGACGAGCCTCCACGGCCTCCTCGCCGACGACCGCGTGCTCCTGGCTGCCGAAGGCACCACCAGCGACAACCGCGTGCTCACCGCGTCCCTGTTCGGGTTCGTCGTCCTCCTGACGGTCGGCATCACGTTCTGGGCCAGCCGCAACACCAAGACGGCGGCCGACTACTACGCGGGCGGCCGTTCGTTCTCCGGCATGCAGAACGGCTTCGCGATCGGCGGTGACTACATGTCGGCGGCGTCCTTCCTCGGCATCTCGGGCGCCATCGCGCTGTCGGGCTACGACGGGTTCCTCTA
Source organism: uncultured Aeromicrobium sp. (assembly GCA_964428825.1). Taxonomy (GTDB): domain Bacteria; phylum Actinomycetota; class Actinomycetes; order Propionibacteriales; family Nocardioidaceae; genus Aeromicrobium. The sequence goes on along the minus strand of CAYRZN010000095.1, from coordinate 1,473 downwards.
CTCGATCGGCTTCCTCGTCGCGTGGCTCGTGGCGCTCCTGCTGGTCGCCGAGCTCCTGCGCAACTCGGGCCGGTTCACGATGGCCGACCAGCTCGCGTACCGCATGGAGCAGCGACCCGTCCGCACCGCGGCGGCGACCTCGACGATCATCGTCTCGATCTTCTACCTGCTGGCCCAGATGGTCGGTGCCGGCGCCCTGGTGTCGCTGCTGCTCGGCATCGACGGCGAGACCGCGAAGAACATCACGATCGCCGCGGTCGGCCTGCTCATGGTCTTCTACGTCGTCATCGGCGGCATGAAGGGCACGACCTGGGTGCAGATCGTCAAGGCCGTCCTGCTGATGTTCGGCACGCTGCTCATCAGCGTCCTCGTGCTGGCGAAGTTCGGCTTCAACCTGTCGGACCTGCTCGGCACCGCGGCCCAGGAGAGCGGCCAGGGCAGGGCGTTCCTCGAGCCGGGCCTCAAGTACGGCGGGTCCACGACGAGCAAGATCGACTTCATCTCGCTCGGCATCGCGCTCGTGCTCGGCACGGCGGGCCTGCCGCACATCCTGGTGCGCTTCTACACCGTGCCCACGGCCAAGGCGGCCCGCGTCTCGGTGCTGTGGGCCATCGGCCTGATCGGCACCTTCTACCTCATGACGCTGGTCCTCGGCTTCGGCGCCGCGGCCCTCGTCAAGGACGAGCAGAAGCAGCAGATCATCGACTCCGGCGGCAACCTGGCCTCGCCCCTGCTGGCGCAAGCCGTCGGCGGTGGTCCGGGCACGACCGGCGGCGCGATCCTGCTGGCCCTCATCGCGGCCGTCGCGTTCGCGACGATCCTCGCGGTCGTCGCAGGGCTGACGCTCACCTCGGCCTCCTCCGTGGCGCACGACCTGTACGCCAGCGTGTGGAAGAAGGGCACGGCGTCGGAGAAGGACGAGGTCAAGATGGCCCGCATCGCGGCCTTCGTGATCGGCGGCGTCGCGATCGCCCTGGCCATCCCGGGCAAGAACCTCAACGTGGCGTTCCTCGTCGCGCTGGCGTTCGCGGTCGCGGCCTCGGCCAACCTGCCGGCCCTGCTCTACAACCTGTTCTGGAAGCGGTTCAACACCCGCGGAGCCGTGTGGAGCATCTATGGCGGCCTGATCTCGTCGGTGGGGCTGGTCATCTTCAGCCCGATCGTCTCCGGCAAGGGCCTCGACGCCAACGGCAAGAACCTGTCGCTGCTGCCCGAGAGCATCGACATCAGCTGGTTCCCGCTGGAGAACCCGGGCATCATCTCGATCCCGCTCGGCTTCTTCCTCGGCTGGCTCGGCACCGTCACGACCCGCAGCCGGGTCAGCGAGGAGCGGTTCCCCGAGCTCGAGGTCCGTTCCTTCACCGGAGCCGGCGCCGAGAAGTAGGGCGCGCGGCTCGTACCTCGCCGCTCCAGCGGTTCGTTCCTCACCGCTGCCGGGCTTCGCCCGGGCGCCTGCCTCGCTTCGCTCGGCCC
>CAYRZN010000094.1:9614-10240 GCA_964428825.1 uncultured Aeromicrobium sp. | reverse complement strand
GACTTCTTCTCGACCGAGCCGGGGAAGACCTTCATCCACGCCTCGAGGATCGGGTCGTCCTCGTCCCACTGGTAGAGGGTCACGCTGCCGTCGTAGGCGTCGACCACGGCCTTGACCGAGTTGCGCACGTAGTTGATCTCGTCGGTCGGCAGAGCCGCCTGCGCGCTCGTCTCGGTCAGCGTGTCGGCCGTGGCCTCGCGCAGCGAGCGGTGCTCGGAGTACGGGAACGAGTTGCTCGTCGTGTAACCGTCGACGATCCAGACCACGCGGCCGTCGACGACGGCCGGGTAGACGTCGCCGTCGACCGTGAGCCACGGCGCGACCTTCTCGACCCGCTGCCGCGGCTCGCGGTCGTAGAGGATCTTGGAGTTGGAGTTGACGCGGTCCGAGAGCACGATGTTCGGCTCGTTGAACTTCACGGCGTACAGCACCTGGCGGAACAGGCTGCCGATGCCGACGCCGCCGTCGCCGTCGTACGTGTTCTGCGTCGCCTGCGCGTCGCCGTCGGTGCCGGCGTCGGCGCCGTCGTCACTCGCCCCGCCGCCACGCGGGATGTCGACCTCGATCGGGTCGGCCCCGTCGGGGCGGCCCACGATCGAGTAGCTCGGCGAGTTCTCGCCGAAGTA
>CAYRZN010000094.1:0-9604 GCA_964428825.1 uncultured Aeromicrobium sp. | reverse complement strand
TGTCGGTCTCGATCTGGCCGACCGGCGGGATGTCCTGCACGGCCCACACCGGCTCGCCCTGCTCGCCACGCTGGTTGCCGTACGCCGCGATGACGCCGTAGCCGTGCGTGTAGACCGTGTGGTCGTTCGACCACGTGCGCTGGCTCTCCTGCAGACCGGCCAGGTCGACCTCGCGCGCGGCGATGATGACGTCCTGGGGCGTGTCGCTGCCCTCGAGCAGGTAGCGGTCGACGTCGAGGGTCTGCGGAACGGTGTAGTAGCCGCGCACCTGCTGCAGCTGCTGGAACGCGTCGGAGATCAGCGTCGGGTCGAGCAGACGGCTGCTGACGCGAGACTCGGCCGAACCGGCGAGCTCCTCGGGCGTCAGCTCGGTCTTGGCCGTGTAGTCCTCGGTCTCGGAGTCGGCCACGCCGTAGGCCTCGCGGGTCGCCTCGATGTTCTTGGCGATGTACGGCCCCTCGCGGTCGGGCTCGGACGGACGGACCTGGAACGACTGCATCGCGTACGGCCAGATGCCACCGATCACGATGGAGGCCAGCAGGAGGCCGGCCAGGCCGAGGCCCGGGAGCGTCCACGACTTCAGGAAGATCATCGCGAAGAACAGCAGCGCCACGACGATCGCCACGATCGCCAGCACGTTGCGCGCCGGGATGCGGGCCATCGCGTCGGTGTAGCCGATCCCGTCGAAGAGCGACGAGTTGCCCACCGCGTAGCCGAACCGGTCGAGGTAGTAGCTGAACGCCCGCAGGAGCAGGCCGATGCCGACGACGACCGACAGGTGCACCTGGGCGGCCCGCGTGAAGCGGATCCCGCCGATGACCCGGATGCCACCGAAGACGTAGAGCGTGAAGGCCGTGATGACGAACGCGACGATCACGGTCGTGAACCCGAACGTCGAGAGGAACCGGAACCACGGGTAGTCGAAGACGTAGAAGCCGATGTCGCGCGAGAAGTGGGCGTCGGTGACGCCGAACGAGCCACCGGCGCGCCACAGCTGGAACGTCTGCCACTGGCCCTGGGCCACCGAGCCGGCGAAGGCCGCGAGCACCAGCGCACCTACGAGCGTGACGGGTCGCAGGATCGGCGACAGCGCCTGGCGGTACCGGAACGCCGGGTCGTCGCGACGGATCGGCGGGTTCTCGGGGCGGAACCGCCACGCGAGGTAGGCGCTGCCCATGACGAACAGCGCGAACAGCAGGCCGAAGACCGCGAACATGCCGATGCGGGTCAGCAGCACCTTGGTGAAGACGTCGGTGTAGCCGACGGACTTGAACCACAGCCGGTCGGTGTAGATGTTCGTGAAGATCGACCCGAGGAAGATCAGCACGGCCACCGTGACGAGCGTCGGCACCAGCACGCGGCGGCGACGCTCGGGGGCAGGCTGGACGGGCTGGTCGGGGGTACCGAAGATGTCGCTCACAGCGTCACTGGGCTCCTGCGTAGGGATGAGTCCGTGGAGCCCGAACTCTACGTCACGCGTCCCCAGCGAGCGTCTGGTCGAGGAGTGCAACCAGTCCGGGGACCAGGTCGGGGCCCTCGAGCAGGTCGGAGTCCGGGGCCTCCTCGGCCGCGGCGCGCCGGCGCACCGCGCTGTGGGAGCCGCCGCCACGCAGCACCGCCGCGACGAGCCTGACCTCCTGGCGGTCGGGGTGGGCGGCGAGCGCCGCGGCGGCCTTCGCCGGGTCGTCGGGCAGGCCCTCCTCGGCCTCCGGCGGCACCATGAGCCGCTCGATCACGGCAGCGCAGCCGTGCACCTCGTCGGGCCACGTGAGGCGGGTGAGCGCGGACTCGAAGTCGTCGGTGGGCACCCCGTCCTGCTCGATCGGCGTCAGCGAGCCGTCGGCTCCGTCGCCGACCTGGTCGGCCAGCGCCGGCTGCTTCGCGACGAGCTCGGCGGTGCGCACCAGCGCGAACAGACGCGGGGGCTGGTCCCACCCGGCCTCGGCGACGTGCTGCTCGACCTCGAGCGCAGCGCGGCGCAAGGGCGAGTCAGGGTGCAGCTCCAGGACACCGTCGTTGGTGGGGAGGTCGACGTTCATGAGCAGCTCGGGACCTTCGCGTCGGGATCCTCGGCGAGCGTCTCCAGCGAGGCGATCGCGTCGTCGAGGTCGGTGATCTTGACCAGGGTCATGCCGAAGTCGTCGCCGTCGGCGGCTTCGGCGCAGTTGTCCGCGGGCACCAGGAAGACCTCGGCGCCGTCCGCGTGGGCACCGGCCATCTTCTGGCGCACCCCGCCGATAGCTCCGACGACACCGTCCGGCGAGATCTCCCCCGTGCCGGCCACCCGCTGGCCCCCCGTCAGGCTGCCGGGGGACAGCAGGTCGTAGATCGCCAGCGCGAACATCGTGCCCGCGCTCGGACCGCCGACCGAGTCGCCCACGTTGTTGTTGATCGTCACGGGCAGGTCGAAGCTCGAGGCCAGGCTGACCCCGATGCGCGGCACGGCGGGGTCGTCGTCGGCGGGCTTGGTCGTGATCGCGACGTCCTGCGGCGCGCCGTCACGCTCGATCGACAGCGTCACGACGTCGCCGGGCGTCACGCTCGCGACCGCGTCGACCGCCTGCTGCGGCGTCGAGACGGCGGTGCCGGCGACCGCCAGCACGATGTCGCCGCTCTTGAGCAGGTCGACCGAGGCGCCGTCCTTCACGACGTCACCGATCTGCACCTGCTCGGGCACCTCGTAGCCGAGGGCGCGGAGGGCGGCGACCGACGAGTTGTCCTTCGACGAGGCCAGCTGTGCGGCCGACTGGGCGTCGGACTCCTCGGCGGTCTCGTCCTCCGGGTACAAGAAGTCCTTCGGCACGACGTTCACGTCCGGGTCGAACCATGCGAGCAGGGCCTCACTGAACCCGACCTTGCCGTCGGGACCCGTCACCGAGACCGTCGTGAAGTCGAGCGCCCCGTCGGTGGGGTACGTCTCCACGTCGCCCTCGACCGAGAGCATCGGTTCGCCGTTGAACTCACCGAGGGTGTCGAAGACCGGTCCAGGCTGCAGCGTCGCGTACGGGACGGGCAGCAGGAACGCCACGATGGTGAGGAGGATCGTGGTGACCGAGGCGACCACGACGGTGACGTAGCGACGGCTCACGGAGGGCTCGAAGCCGATCCAGGGATCGCGATCGGGCTGCGGAGGGGGCAAGGACACGGGCCCACGATAGGGCCGGACTGGTTGGGACGGCCCGGATATCGTGGGTCCATGTCAGACCATGGCGCAGACCGACCCGACGACTCCGGCGACGACACCCCGCAGAACCCGTTCGCGGGCACGCCGTTCGAGGCCCTCTTCTCGCAGTTCGGCCTGCCCGGGCAGTCGGGCGCGGGCGGTCCCGCCGGATTCCTGCCGAACGGCCCCTCCGGCGCCGGGGCGCCGGACCTCAACGCCCTGATGGCCCAGGTCCAGCGCATGTTCCAGCCGCACGACGGCACGGTCGATGCGTCCGTCACGCTCGACGTGGCCCGCCACACCACGGCGGCCGCGGGTCCGGACCCGTCGCCCACCGCCGCCGAGCAGGCCGCGGTCGCCGACGCCGTCCAGCTCGCCGAGATGTGGCTCGACCACGCGACCGACCTGCCCCGGGGTGCCACCACCGCGTCACCGTGGAGCCGCGCGGAGTGGATCGAGCAGACCGCCGACACCTGGCACACGCTGGCCGAGCCCGTCGCCGAGCACGTCGTCGAGGCGATGAGCCAAGCCATGCCCGACGAGATCAAGGCCATGGCCGGCCCGCTCATCGGCATGCTGTCCCAGGCCGGGAGCGCGATGTTCGCCCAGCAGCTGGGACGCGGTCTCGGTGAGCTCGCCGGCGAGGTGCTCAGCTCGACCGACATCGGCCTGCCGCTGGGGCCGTCCGGCGTCGCCGCAGTGCTGCCGGCCAATCTCGCGTCGTTCGGCGAGGGCCTCGAGCTGCGCACGTCCGACGTCCTGCTCTACGTCGTCCTGCGCGAGTGCGCCCACCACCGCCTGTTCGCCGCCGCGCCGTGGCTCAAGGGAGCCCTCGTCGCGGCCGTCGAGGAGTACGGTCGCGGCACCCGGATCGATCTCGAGGCCGTGGAGCGTCGTGCCGCGGAGTTCGACCCGTCGCGCCCCCAGGAGATCGTCGACGCGCTGCAGAACGGCCTGTTCGACCCCGAGCCCACCCCCGAGCAGCAGCAGGCGCTCGCGCGGCTGGAGCACCTGCTGGCCCTGGTCGAGGGCTGGGTCGACGAGGTCGTCACCCAGGCCACGCACGACCGCATGCCCGCGGCGGTCGCCCTGGCCGAGACGATGCGTCGTCGCCGTGCCAGCGGCGGGCCCGCCGAGCAGACCTTCGCGAGCCTCGTGGGCCTGCAGCTGCGACCGCGGCGCCTGCGCGACGCCGTCAACCTTTGGGCGGCCGTGCGTGACCGCCAGGGCGCGGAGGCCCGTGACCGCTTCTGGCAGCACCCCGACGTCCTGCCCGCCCCCGCCGACCTCGACGACCCGCTGGGCTTCGCGGAGCCACGCTCCACGGAGGACGGCGCCGACCCGTTCGACGACGAGCTGCGTCGCCTGCTCGACGGCGACGCGTGACCGGAGCCCTCCACGCCGACGCCGTCGCGACGCTGACGACCTGGCGGGGCCCCGATACCGAGCAGGAGCGGCTCCGCGAGCTGTACCTCGCGGTGCTGGCCGAGCGCGACGACGCGATGTACCGCTCGAGCCGTCCTGACCACCTGACCGGCAGCGTGCTGGTGTTCTCGGCCGACCACCGTCGGGTGCTGCTCACGCTGCACGGCAAGGCCGGACTGTGGCTCCAGACCGGCGGTCACTGCGAGAGGTCCGACGTGACGCTCGCCAGTGCGGCCCTGCGCGAGGGCGTCGAGGAGTCCGGGATCGACGGCCTCGCGATCGACCCCGTGCCGGTGCTCCTGTCGCGGCATGCGGTGCCGTTCTGCGTGCCGGGTGGGCACCACCTGGACGTCCAGCTCGTCGCGGTGGCCCCCGACGGCGCCACGGCCGTGCGGTCCGAGGAGTCCGAGGACCTGCGCTGGTTCGGCGTCGACGACCTCCCCACCAACACCGACGACGACGTGCGACGACTCGTCACCGCTGGTGCGCGACGCCTTCGAGGAAGCCTCTAGCCCGCTCGGCGCGCGGATAGCGACCGAGCACCTCCCAGAACTCCGGCGGGTGACCACCGGGCACCACGAGGTGGACCAGCTCGTGGAGCAGCACGTAGTCGACGACCCACTCCGGGAGGTCACGCACATGGTGCGAGATCCGGATGTCCCCCGTGGACGCGGTGCACGAGCCCCAGCGCGCGTTCTGGTTGGTGACCCAGCGCACCGAGCGAGGACGGGCCTCGCCGCCGAGGTACCGCGCCGACAGTCGCTGCGCGCGGCCCATCAGCTCGTCGTCGCTCGGGACGCGTCGTCGCTCCCGCGCCGTGACCTTGGCGACGAGCGCCGCGACGAGGCGCTGCTCCTCGGCCGGCTCGAGCCCCGCGGGCACCATGACGACCAGGCGGTCCCCCTCGCGCCGGGCCTGCACGGTGCGACGACGACGGGCCGAGCGCCGGATCTCCACGTCCTCCACGCCCCGAGGGTACGAGGTGGCGCCGACCGCGACCGCCAGTTGCCCACAGCGTGTCCACCGGTGCGTCCACACCTCCGTCGGCGATTCCCCCAGGCTGTCCCCAGGTTTATCCACAGCAGTGGACAGAGAGCGGCCGCCACTCGTGACACGCCGCCTCCCCGCCGATGCACCTCATGACCCTATGCTCAGATGTGACGGGCGTCACAATGTCGCCGTCGGACGGAGGAGTCGACCATGTCGGAGACCTGGAGTGGTGAGTTCTACTGCGTGAAGTGCCGCGAGAAGCGCGAGGCCAGCGGCAACATCGAGGTCAACGCCAAGGGCACGAAGCTCGCCAAGGGCGTGTGCCCGGTCTGCTCGACCAACCTGACCCGCATCCTCGGCAAGGCCTGACCCTCGCTGGTCCGCCCCCGCCTGTGGACGAGTCCGCGACGACGGCGGTCCGTGACCCGAGGCTGGGTCCATGGTTCGACGCCCCGCACTCGCCCCCGGCACCCACCTGACCCGCCACGACGCCCGGCGCCTGCGCATCGGCTCGCACCCCGGCGTCGTCGTCGACGACTCCGCCCTGCTGCGCGCGGTGGTGGCGGCGATCGACGGCGTGCAGACCCGCGAGGTCGTGTGTGGTGCAGCCGCCGAGACGACGGGCTGCGAGGTCGGCGAGGCGCGTGCCCTGCTCGACGACCTGGTCCGCCGCGGCGCCGTCGTCGAGGCGGAGTCGTGGATCCGGTGCCGGGCACCCCGGGACGAGGTGGCCGCCGCGGTGCTGCGGGGCCGTGACCCGGCGGCCACGACGGCCCGCGCCCGCACGGTCATGGCCGTGCACGCCGGTCCCGGGTGCCACGACCTCGCCGACCTGGTGCGGTTGGGGGCTCGGATCGGCGGCCTCTCGGTCCGCGACGACCGGCCGGCCCACGTGCTCGTCGTCCTGACCACCGGCGAGCCCCACCGCGACACGATCGAGTCGCTCCTCAGCACCGGAGCCGCGGTGCTGCCCGTCGTGCTCGACGAGGGGCGGTGCGTCGTGGGTCCCTGGAGCGCCGCGGGCCGCACGCCATGCCTGCGCTGCGCCGATCACGCCCGCGCGTCCTGGTCCACGGGCTGGGCGGGGCACTGGCCGTCGCTCGACCGCCCGGACCGTCCGCACGCCGTCGGTGCCGAGCTGGCGCAGTCCGTCGCGGCACTCGTCGTGTCCGACGTCCTGGCGGCGTGCGACCGCCAACCGGTCCGGACGGCGGGAGCCCGCCTCACGATCGGACCCGAGCCGACCCGGGCCACACGCCTCGCGGTCGCCTTCCACCCGGACTGCCCCTGTCACCTGCTCACCACGCACGACGCGGGTGCGCCCGTATCCTGAACGCGTGGCACGCGACGAGGACAAGGCGGACGGCCGCAGGACGGTCATGCCGGGCAGCGCTTTCGGGCGCACCGCCCGCCTCGCCGCCCTGCCCGTCGGGTTCGCGGGCCGCGCCACCTTGGGGGTCGGCAAGCGCATGGTCGGCCGACCCGCGCAGGCCGTGCTGACCGACGTCCAGCGCCGCACGGCCGACCAGATCTTCTCCGTGCTCGGTCAGCTCAAGGGTGGCGCCATGAAGTTCGGCCAGGCCATGAGCGTGTTCGAGGCGGCCCTGCCCGACGAGCTCGCCGGCCCGTACCGCGAGGCGCTCACGAAGCTGCAGGACGCCGCTCCCGCGATGCCGGCCTCCACCGTGCACGGCGTGCTCGAGAACGAGCTCGGCGAGTTCTGGCGCGACCGGTTCACTTCCTTCGACGACACTCCCGTCGCCGCGGCCTCGATCGGCCAGGTCCACCGCGCCGTCTGGGCCGACGGCCGTGACGTCGCCGTCAAGATCCAGTACCCGGGCGCCGCCCGGGCCCTGCGGGCCGACCTGCGGCAGATCGCACGCCTGTCACGACTGTTCTCCGTCCTCGCCCCCGGCCTCGACGTCAAGCCGTTGATCGCCGAGCTGCAGGCGCGCGTGGAGGAGGAGCTCGACTACTCGCTCGAGGCGGCCTCCCAGGCGGTCTTCGCGGCCGCCTACGCCGGCGACCCCGTCTACCTCGTGCCCGACGTCATCGCCCACACCGAGCGCGTGCTCGTGACCGAGTGGATCGAGAGCACCGGCTCGCTCGCCCAGGTCATCTCCGGTGGCACCCAGGAGGAGCGCGACCTCCGGGGCGAGCAGTTCGTCCGGTTCCTGGTCGGCAGCCCCCGCAGGTCGGGTCTGCTGCACGCCGACCCCCATCCCGGCAACTTCCGCACACTGGCCGACGGCCGCCTCGGCGTGGTCGACTTCGGCGCCGTCGCGCGCCTCGAGGGCGGCTTCCCGCCGGCGATCGGCACCCTCCTGCGCAAGGCCGTCTCCGGTGACGCCGAGGCCGTCACGCAGGGCCTGCGCGACGAAGGCTTCATCCGGCCCGGGGTCACGATCGACCCCGAGACGCTCGCGGCGTACGTCGGACCATTCTTCGAGCCCGCCACGGTCGACGCGTTCAGCTTCAGCCGGGCGTGGCTGCGTGACCAGCTGGCCCGCGTGACGGCGCCGGGCGCCGAGGGCATGGGCACCGCGATGAAGGTCAACCTGCCGCCGGAGTACCTGCTGATCCACCGGGTCTGGTCCGGTGCGATCGGTGTGCTGAGCCAGCTCGAGGCCACCGCGCCCTTCAAGCAGATCCTTCAGGACGAGCTACCGGGCTTCGCCCACGATGTCGAGCAGTGACTCGCCGAACTCGTCGAGCTTGCGGCGTCCGACGCCGCTGATGCGCAGCAGCGCCGGACCGTCGGCGGGCTTGACCTCGGCGATGAGCTTGAGCGTGTTGTCGTTGAACACGACGTAGGCCGGGACCTTGCGGTCGGTGGCGACCTCGGTGCGCCACGTGCGCAGGCGCTCGTACAGCTCCTCGTCGTACGTGACGGGGCAGTCGGCGCAGCGCCCGCGCTTGCGGTCGGCCGAGGTGGCGAGCACCTGGCCGCACACCGGGCACGTGCGCACCTTGCGGTCGGCGCTGCGACTGGCCCGGGCCGCGTGACCGGCCGGCAGCAGCGGGTCCAGGAAGCGGGTGGGGTTGCGCTTGGTGCGCGCGGTGGCCGTGCGGGCCGTGGCCCACGTGAGGTACAGGTGGCGCCGGGCCCGGGTGACGCCGACGTAGAACAACCGGCGCTCCTCCTCGACGGCCTCGGGGGTCTGTGCGTGGATGATCGGCAGCATGCCCTCGTGCAGGCCCGTGCAGAACACGGCGTCCCACTCCAGGCCCTTGGCCGAGTGGAACGTGGCGAGCGTGACGCCGTCGGCGGTGGGCGCGTGCGCGGACTCGGCGCGCCGCTCGAGGTCGGCGACGAGGCTGGCCACGGTGGCCTGCGGATCGGCCTCGACGAAGTCGGCGGCCATCGTGGTGAGCGCGTGCAGCGACTCCCAGCGGTCGCGGGCCGCACCGGTGCCCTTGGGCGCCTCGTCGGGGTGACCCATGCCCGCCAAGACCGCGCGGACGTCGCCCATGAGGTCGCCGGAGTCGGCCGCGGCCGCGGCGCCGCGAAGCAGCGTGACCGCCTGGCGCACCTCGGCCCGCTGGAAGAATCCCTCAACGCCCCGGAGCATGAAGGGGACCCCGCGCGAGCCGAGCGCCTCCTCGAAGGCCTCCGACTGCGCGTTGATGCGGAAGAGCACCGCGGCCTCGCGGTACGGGACCCCGCGCCGGTTGAGGGCCACGATCTCGTCGGCCACGGCCTCGGCCATCGACGCCTCGTCGGCGTAGCCGGTGTAGTCGACCGGGTCGCCGGCGGGGTTCTGGGGCTGCAGCGTGACGCCGGTGCGCTGTGACCCGCTGAACACGGCGTTGGCGGCGGCGACGATCTGCGGCGACGAGCGGTAGTTGCGTACGAGCTCGACCCGGGTGGCGTCGTCGAAGCGACTGGCGAAGGTGCGCAGCGCGGCCGGTGACGCCCCCGCGAAGGTGTAGATCGTCTGGTACGGGTCGCCCACGACGCAGACGTCGGAGCGGCCGCCGAGCCAGAGGTCGAGCAGCGTGGACTGCAGCGGGTTGACGTCCTGG
>CAYRZN010000093.1:5738-10706 GCA_964428825.1 uncultured Aeromicrobium sp. | reverse complement strand
CCTCCGCGCGCAGGTCGTCGGCGTCACTGGGTCACCGACGGTCGAGACGCCGGCGGGGCAGATCGCGGTGGACCTCTCGGAACTTGTCGACGTGCAGGTCGGCGACCGAGTTGGCCATGTGCGGAGACCCACTCTTCTTGGTGCCCTGATCGCTAAGGCCGCGGCGGACACGACCGTGAGTGTCTCGAGCGCCACTGCGGGCCGCCATCTCGAGGACTTCGTGACCCTGGCCGCGATGCTCAAGGTGTCCGACCTCGCCGGGGTGCGGTCGACCAGGAGCCAGCGTCGCTACGTGGCCAAGGCGCTCAAGAAGGTGTCGCCACGGGCCGATCTGCAGGAGGAGCATCCAGGCTGCCGGGTCGGCATCGCCCGGCTCGCGAGGTGGGTCGGACAAGAGGGAACTGGGTAGGTCGCCGATCCGCGCGCGATGCGATCCGTGCCCACATTTTGCCCACACTTGCCCGTGATCTGACGTGAACCCGACCATTGCGGCGTGATGCAGAATCACTGCAATTTCAGACCGTATCAGGCATTGCTGCAGGTCAGAGAATCGCGAAGAACGAGTTCAAATCCCACCGCCACCGCAGTCGCGGAGCCCCCGTTCTCGCTGGAATTTCAGCGTGGAGCGGGGGCTTCGTCGTGCGCGTGGGCACCGGGTGGGCACGGAGTTGCGCCCATGGCGTCGTGGGGACCGCCCCTCTTACGCTGCTGCGATGGAATGAGCTTTCGATTCCGAGCGAGGGTGACCCGACCTGTTATGGCCTCGTTGGTTCGCGCTGATGGCGCCTGAGGTGTCACTCAAGCGGACGGGCAGGTCGGTGGCACGGTCACCGCCACAACCGCAAGGTCGTTGTTGCGTCCGGGGCGCAGGGGACTGCTGCACGAATAGGTGACATCTGATCTGTGGTGCCGAGAGGTGCCGCTGGAAGGATGTGCACCATGCCCAAGCCCTATCCCCGCGAGTTCCGTGAGGACGTCGTCCGGGTCGCTCGTGGCCGTGAGGCGGGGAGCCGCCTGGCTGACATCGCCGCCGACTTCGGGATCCGCGAGACGTGCCTGTCGAACTGGATGAAAGCCGCCGACGTCGAGGATGGCCTCAAGCCCGGCACCACCGCCGCCGACAACGCCGAGCTGCGCGAAGCCAAGAAGCGGATCCGGCTCCTCGAGCAGGAGAACGAGGTCCTGCGCCGCGCCGCAGCCTATTTGTCGCAGGCGCATCTGCCGGGAAAAGGCTCTTCCCACTCGTGAGAGAGCTCGCCGAAGACCGCATCCCGGTCTCGGTCAGCTGCAGGGTGCTGGGTCTGGTGCGTCAGCAGTACTACCGCTGGCTCACCGACCCGGTCACCGACTCCGAGTGGGACAACGCCCATCTCGCCAACGCCGTGCTGGCTGCTCATGACGACGACCCCCAGTACGGGTATCGGTTCCTCGTCGACGAGGTCCGAGCCGCCGGGTTCGACGTCGCTGAGCGGACGGTCTGGAAGATCTGCTCCGAGAACCGGTGGTGGTCGAGCTTTGGCAAGAAGCGTGGCCGCAACGGCAAGAAGGCCGGCCCACCCGTTCACGACGACCGCCTGAACCGCACCTTCTTGGCCGGGCGGGCGAACCAGATCTGGCTCACCGACATCTCCGAGCACCCAACGGCCGAGGGGAAGGTCTATCTCTGCGCGATCAAAGACACTTGGTCGAACCGGATCGTCGGCTACTCCATCAGCGACCGCATGACCTCCGAGCTCGCCGTCCGGGCGCTCGACAACGCCGTCGCCAGGCGCGGTGACGTCGCCGGCTGCATCGTCCACTCCGACCGCGGCAGCCAGTTCCGCAGCCGCAAATTCATCGCCGCCATCGACAGCCACTCGATGGTCGGATCGATGGGAAGGGTCGGAGCAGCCGGCGACAACGCAGCGATGGAATCGTTCTTCGCCCTGCTCCAGAAGAACGTCCTCGACACCCGCCGCTGGGACACCCGCGACGACTTGAGGATCGCGATCGTGACCTGGATCGAAAGGACCTACCACCGCCGACGCAGGCAAGACGTCCTCGGCCGACTGACCCCCATCGAATGGGAAACCATCATGAACCAGACCGTCGCCCTGGCGGCCTAACCCCAACTGTCACCTATTCGTGCAGCAGTCCCGAGCTTTGCAACGGCAGGGCTTCTGAGACATCTAGTCCATGCGGGTGCCCGATCCCGTGCCCACATTCTGCCCACATCTCCCGAGCGGCTGCTGCAATTCGGGGCGGTCGTCGTGGGTCCGGGACGGGCCGTCGAGAGAGACATTCCTCCTGGACCACCAGCCCGCCCGCGAACGGTTGCTGCCCTCGGGTGCTGCCGACTGGGTCGGGCCAGCTTGCCGCTCTGGACCGCCGAGACCCTCAGCGGCTCGCCGCGTGGGTCAGGACAGGCGATGTCAGACAGGCGGCGCACCATCATCGGCCCGCAGCCGGACCGTGGTGAAGCCGAGGAAGAACTGCACCATGGGACCCATGAGCACGGCGATGAGCACGGTGCCCGCTCCGACCGTGCCGCCGAGGAGCCAGCCAGCGGTCAGCACGATCAACTCGATAGTGGTGCGGACGACCCAGATCGGTCGGCCGGTGACGCGGACCGCGCCGGTCATGAGCCCGTCGCGCGGGCCGGAGCCGAAGCGAGACCCGAGGTAGACGGCGTCGAACGACGTCAACATTGCGAGCCCGATGGCGAAGTAGGCCATCTGCGTTGCGAGCGAGGCCGGCTCGGGGAGAACGATGGCGACGGCATCGGCCGACAGGCCGACGAGCACGACGTTCAGCAGCGTGCCGAGTCCGGGCAGCTCCCGCAGGGGGATCCAGAACGCCAGCACCGCGATGGCGATCGCGTTGGTCGCCCAACCGAAGGAGAGCCCGGTGTGGAGCGACACGCCCTCGGCCAGGACGTTCCAGCTGGAGGCACCGAGACCGGACTGGACGAGGAACGTCAGGGACGCGCCGTACCCGACCAGGCCGACGAGGAGCTGCAGGAGGCGCCGCGCCTTCTTCTCGGCCCGGAGCTGCTCCATCGCGCCCATGCGACGAGGTGACCATGCCGTCCGCTCGGGTCGGCGGAGCCAGGCAACAGGTGAGGGCACGCGACCCATTCTCGGTCGGTCTGGCCTTGAGAAAAAGAGCCAGATCCGCGACGCTGGCCCGATGCAGGTGAGCAGCCGCGCCCTGAAGGACCTCCTGGGCGACTGGCGCGCGGCACCGGGGCCGGCGCACCGCAACCTCGCCGACCAGCTGAGGATCCTGGTGCTCGATGGTCGGCTCCCGCTCGACTCGACGATGCCCGGCGAGCGCGATCTCAGCGCGGCGCTCGGCGTCAGTCGCACGACGGTCGCGACCGCGTACGCCACCGTGCGCGACCAGGGGTACCTCACGTCGCGGAGCCGGTCGCGGAGCCGGACCACGGTGCCGGCCGCCGCCACTCGCGGATCGGCGGCTGAGATCGATCGGGACGACCCTGTCATCGACCTGTCGTTCGCGTCGCCGCCGGCGCCCAGCGAGGCGCTGCACCACGCCTACTTGTTCGCGCTGAGCCAGCTGCCGCGACACCTCACGCATCACGGCTACGGTGCGGCGGGACTGCCCGAGCTGCGCGAGAGGTTGGCGCAGCAGTACACCGACCGCGGCGTCCCCACGTCAGCCGACGAGATCATGGTGACGGGCGGTGCCCAGCATGCACTCGCCCTGGTGGTCAGGGCCTTGCTGCGACCCCGCGCTCGGGTCGTGGTCGACCACCCGACGTATCCGCATGCGCTCGGGTTGCTCGCTTCGGCGGGCAGCCGTCTCGCGCGCCCGACGCCGGTTCAAGCAGCGCTTGATCTGAGCCTGTCAGCGGTCGATGGAATCATGGAGTGACGGCTGCCCCTCCTCATTCCACGAGGAGGGGCAGTCGGCCCATCTCGCAGGCCACGTCGCTGTGTGCTCAACGACGCTCCTGTGGAGTTCCCGTGAGGTCGCGTGTCAAACGGCCGCGGGGGGCGTGGTGAGGGTCGTCGCGGTTCCGGACCAGGGCGCCACCGCGAACGGTTGCCCGGCGGCGCGCCGAGGTGGGTGGAAGGATGTTCGGGCGAGCTCGAGCCGACGGGTCGTCTGACGTACTGATCTGGCTGGAGCGGTGGGCGTGACGGAGACGGTGGAGAACGGCACCGAGGCGGGGGGTCTGACCCGCGCGGGGCTGAGGACCGTGCTCGGGGACGCCCCGGTCGCCGTCCTGGTGGTCGACCTCGCATCGGGTGAGGTCGTGCACGCCAACGACGTCGCCGTCCAGCTGGCCCCCGAGGCGCAGCTGCCGACGCGTCTCGACGACTGGGGCCGGTCGGCCGGACTCCGCGACCCCTCGGGCGTCGAGCTCGAGGACACCGACCACCCGCTCAGCCAGCTCCTGCGGGCCGAGGGCGTGCCGGGTCGACCGGTGACCGCCCATCGGCGCAGCGAGCTGGGCGAGTCACGCGCCCCGCTCTGGCTCATCGGCATCCCCATGGCGGGCGCGCCGCTGCTGGAGTCGCACGCCCTGGTGGTCCTGCTCCCGGTCGAGGAGGCCGAGCGTGTCGAGGACGGGGTCGGCGAGGCCGAGGCCATCGCCCAGCAGGAGGCCCAGCTGCGTCAGCGGGCCGTGCTCGCGACGGGACTCTCCTTCACCGTGGCCGATGCCCGGCAGCCGGACTGTCCTCTCGTCTGGGTCAACCCGGCGTTCACGACGGCGACCGGCTACGCGTTCGACGAGGCAGTGGGCCGCAACTGCCGGTTCCTCCAGGGTGAGGGCACCGACCGGGAGGAGATCGCGCGCATCCGGTCCGCGATCGAGGCCCGCGAGGCGGTCGTGACGACGGTGCTGAACTACCGCAAGGACGGCCTGGCCTTCTGGAACCAGGTCACGATCACGCCGATCAGCGACGCCGACGGTGTCGTGACCCACTTCGTCGGAGTCCAGACCGACGTGAGCGGCCG
>CAYRZN010000093.1:0-5638 GCA_964428825.1 uncultured Aeromicrobium sp. | reverse complement strand
CTGACGGGCCGCGACTCGATCCGCGACGTGCTGGTCCTGAACCGCACCGCCGCCCGACCCGCGTTCACCCAGGACGACGCGACCCTCGCCCACGAGCTCGGTCGCCGGACCGGGCTGATCCTCGAGAACCTGCGGCTCTACGTGACGCAGTCGCGCATCGCACGAACCCTGCAGCGCAGCCTCCTGCCGGTCCTGCCCGAGCTCGACTGGCTCGACGTCGACGCGCGCTACCTCGCCAGCTCCGACGACGCCGAGATCGGTGGCGACTTCTACGACCTGTTCGAGTACCCGGACGGCGGTGTCGGTGTCGCGGTGGGTGACGTGGAGGGCCACGACATCTACGCCGCCGCGGCGATGGGTCAGCTCAAGGGCCTGCTGCGTGCCACGGCACTGACGCAGCGGGCCATGCCCGCGGCGATCCTCGAGCAGGTCGACCGCCTGGTCTCCCACACGACGACGCTGGCCTCACGGCCCCCGGGTGCTCCGAGGGCGGGAGCCGTCCTGGACGCCGGCGACGAGCCCGAGGACTTCTCGCGGCTCGCGACGCTGTCGTTCGCCCACCTGGAGCCGCCGCGCGCCTCGGCCATCAGGTTCCCGGCGGCGTCCTCGAGCTCGTCCACGGCCGACTCGTTCCTGGTGGGGTCCGACGACGCACCGGACGCGTCGGAACCCGAGCACGTGGCGTCGAGCGGACGTCTGTCGAGGATCGGTCTGGGCGACGCCGCCCAGGAGGTGGGGCGCACCAGCGAGCGTGGACCCACGTGGACCCTGACGTTGTCGTCGGCGGGCCACCCGCCGCCGCTCACGCGCCTGCCGAGTGGTGAGGTCGT
Source organism: uncultured Aeromicrobium sp. (assembly GCA_964428825.1). Classification (GTDB taxonomy): domain Bacteria; phylum Actinomycetota; class Actinomycetes; order Propionibacteriales; family Nocardioidaceae; genus Aeromicrobium. Next base: position 4,808 of record CAYRZN010000093.1, on the reverse strand, counting down.
CTTCCTCGACCCGCCGTTCGCGCAGGGACCGCTGCTGGGTCTCGGTCTCACGAGGCGTCGCCATGACGCCACGTTCCTGCTGCCCGCGGGATCGGTCGTGCTCTTCTACACCGACGGCCTCATCGAGCGGGCCAGCGATCGCGGTGACGAGGCGGAGCAGCGCCTGATCCGCGCCGCTGCCGGAGCCCCGGACGGTCTCGGCGAGTTCGTCGACCACGTTCTCGCCGAGCTCGTCGGCGAACGATCGGGTCGGGCGGGCCACTCGGACGACGTCGTGGTGCTCGCACTCTGCCTGCACGAGGAGCCGGACGACGGCTGAGGGGCGTCAGTCCTGCTGGCCGCGTCGACCGACGAGCGTCACCTGGAAGGCGCGGCAGTAGACCAGGATCGCCGCCGCGACACAGCACGCCGCCGCGATCCCGGCCCACACGACGCCCTCGATCGGCAGGTCGCCCTCGGAGACCGGGAGGAAGCGCGAGGCGCGCACGAGCGCAAGACCGTACAGTCCCACGACGGCGGCCAGGGCGACGTAGGTGAGCGACCTCGCTCGGCGGTCCCGACGGGTCGGTTCGGCGACGGCGGACGCAGGCACGATGATCTCCTAAAAGTTGTAGGTACAACTACATACTACTTGCACCTACAACTACTCGGGTACGCTCGGCCCGTGACCTCCGACGCTGCGTGGCTCTCGCCGGGAGAGGCCGATGCCTGGCTCGACCTCGTGGCCGTCGCCGAGCTCCTGCCATCGGCGCTGAGCACCCAGCTCGAACGGGACTCGCAGATGAACTTCTTCGAGTACCTGACACTCGCGCAGCTCGCCGCCGCCCCGAACCGCACGTTGCGCGTGTCCCAGCTCGCGACCGAGACCAACGCCACGACCGCACGACTGTCCCGGGTGGTCACGCGTCTGGAGGGCGAAGGCCTCGTGGCGCGGGAGCCGGACACCTCGGACGGTCGTGGCCGTCTGGTCCGTCTCCTGGACGCCGGCGTGGAACGGCTCGCCGACGCGGCGCCCGGGCACGTCGCGAACGTGCGGCGGCTGTTCGCCGACGTCTTGGCTTTCGAGGAAGCGCAGGTGCTGGCGGCCACGTGTCGCCGGCTGCTCGCGCGGCTCGATCCCGAGCGTGAGGTCCTGGCTCGAACGCGGACCGGTGCCGGTGGCCGACCCGGTCTGTGCGGACCGCCGACGTGAGGCCCGGTCGGCCGATGCCTCAGGCCTGGCGGTCGGCCCGGATCGCTGCGACGTTCAGCGCGGCCCAGGTGAGCGTGGCGCCCAGGACCTTGGCCTTGCCCACGGTGTGGGTGGCCTCGCGACTCAGCAGTGCGGCGTCCGTGAGGTCGAGCGCGACGCGAGCCATCATGGCCTGCTCGCGAACCCGCGCCGACGGGGCGAACAGCGCCATCGCGCTGACCGCGAGGTCGCGGGGTCCGAACAGCCGGGCCACGAGGTCGTAGTCGGGCTGCTTGAGCGGGCTGTTGGTCAACGCCTTGCCGAGATGGCGCGGCTTGGCGATCGCGAACACCGCGTAACCGGCGGTCGCTGCGGACATGAGGGCGCTGTAGCTCGGCTTCGTCATGACCCGACGCTACGGACCTCGTCGCAGCGGCGCACGTCCACGTCCGCCGATAGTCTCGCGCCATGGACGCGGGCGAGGACGACGCGGGTCTGTCGCCCGAGGTGATCACGGCGATGCGCACCGTGGCGGCAGATCTCGGCGTGCGCGCGTCGGCCCACGCCGACGCCATGCTGGCGTACATCGTCGAGCGCATCCCGGAGGCGCGGGCCGACGACGAGCTGCGCGGACTGACGCTCGGGTCGTGCTCGTCGAACCTCGAGGCGGCGTTGTCGATGGTCCGGCACGGCATCGGTGTGGAGGCCGCGACCGCGCCCGTCACCGCCCTCGAGCACGCGCGGGCCATGGCGACCCGGGGTCACAGCGTGGACGTCATGCTGCGCTTCTACCGCATGGGCCATGCGTACTTCACCGATCACGTCCTGCCGCAGATCGTCGACCTGGTGCCCGACCCCGTCCTGGCGCTGCCGGTCGTGGCCGACCTCCAGCGCTACGCCTTCGCCTACGTCGACCGGGTCTCCAGCGAGGTCGCGGCCGAGTACGTCGCCGAGCTCGAGCGGATCCAGAACCGCGCCCGCGCGGCCCGGACCGATGCGGTGCGTGCGTTGGTCGAGGGCCACGAGGTCGACCTCCGGCGCGCGGAGCAGACGCTCGCGCACCGGCTCACGGCGTGGCAGACGGCCTTCGTGTGCTGGACCGGACGCCCGGACGTCGACCTCCCCCGCGTGGGCGGGGTCGTGGGCGCGGTCCTGGGCTCGCGCCACCCGCTGCTCGTGCCGGACGGCGCGCAGGCCCTGTGGGGCTGGGTCGCCACACCGACCGCGCCGGACCTCGCCTCGCTCCTGACGCGGGTCGGCGACGAGCTGCCAGGGTCGATCCAGGTCTCGATCGGGACGCCGGCCCGGGGCGCCGCCGGTTTCCGGACGTCGCACCTGGAGGCCCAGCGAGCCCGGCGGGTCGCCGACCTCTCGGGCCGGGGAGCGGCCGCGACGGCCTACGCGGGGGTCGCCCTGGCCGACGTGATGAGCGTCGACCTGGACCTCGCGCGCTCCTTCGTGTCCTCCGAGCTGGGGGCGCTCGCCGTGGAGGGGAGTCGTGAGGAGCAGGAGCGGCAGGCCCTCCTGGCGGTGCTCGACGCACAGGGAGGGCTGGCCGCCGCTGCGGAGGCGCTGGGGGTGCACCGCAACACGGTGCTGCAGCGACTCCGCCGCGCCGAGGAGCGACGGTCCCGCCCGGCGACGGAGCGGGTCGCGGAGCTCCACGCGGCCCTGCAGCTCGTCCACGCACTGGGTCCCGCAGTCCTCGTCGCGGACCCTGATCACGCCTGAGCCGATGTGCGCGGCGCACATCGGGATGGGCGTCAGGGCACTGGATCGGCCCGCCGCTGCTTCGTAGGTTGCGGAGCATGTCATCGATCACCGAGTCGACGGTCCCCGCCCCGGCGCGCCACGCGCTCCCCGACCCGGGCGAGCGCGTCCCTCGCCTCTCCTGGCCGATCGTGGGGATCTTCACGGGTGCGATCGCCCTCTTCGCGGCCTCGACCTGGGCGGCCGCGACCGACCGGCTGCCGGCCCCCGCCACGATCGTGCTCAGCGCGACCGCGATCTTCGTCCTGTTCACGGTGCTGCACGACGCCGCGCACTACTCCATCAGCACCCACCGCTGGGTCAACGTCGCGTTCGGGCGCGTGGCGATGTTCTTCGTGTCGCCACTGATCTCCTTCAAGTCCTTCGCCTTCATCCACATCGAGCACCACCGCAACACCAACGACCACGAGAACGACCCGGACCACTTCGTCACCGGAGGGCCCCGGTGGCAGCTCCCGGTCCGCTTCGCCCTGATGGACGTGCCCTACCTCGGGTTCCTGATCCGTCACGTGCGGAGCCGGCCGCGGGCCGAGGTGCTGGAGACCGTGTTCCTGATCGTGCTGAGCACGACCGTGATCGTCGCTGCGACGCTCACGGGGCACTTCTGGACGCTCGCGCTGGTGTACCTGATCCCGGAGCGGGTGGCGGTGTTCGTCCTGGCGTGGTGGTTCGACTGGCTGCCCCACCACGACCTCGAGGACACCCAGCAGGAGAACCGCTACCGGGCCACCCGCAACCGCGTCGGGTCCGAGTGGGTCCTCACGCCCCTGCTGCTCTCGCAGAACTACCACCTGGTGCACCACCTGCACCCGTCGATCCCGTTCCACCGCTACGTCGCGACGTGGCGCCGCAACGAGGAGGCCTACCTCGAGCGCGACGCCGCGATCGGCACGGTCTTCGGCCAGGAGCTCGACGCCGACGAGTACCGCGACTGGAAGGCGTTGAACGGCAGGCTGGCCAGTCTCCTCCCCGTGCGGATGCCGCAGCGCTCGACGGTCCGGGCCGCGGAGTTCCACGAGCTCCCCGTCGCGCGCGTCGACCGCCTCACGTCCGACAGCGTGCTGATCACCTTCGACGTGCCCGAGGAGCTGCGCGACGAGTTCTCGTTCGAGGCCGGTCAGCACGTCAGCGTGCGCACCGACCTCGGCGGCGAGGACGTCCGCCGGAGCTACTCGATCTGCTCCCCGGCGACGTCCGGCGAGCTGTCGATCGCGGTCAAGCACCTGCCCGGCGGCGCGTTCTCGACGTTCGCGATGGAACGGCTCCGGCCCGGTGACTCCCTGGAGGTCATGACGCCCAGCGGCTCGTTCGGCACCCCCGTCGACCCGCTGGCGGCGAAGAGGGACTACGTCGCCGTGGTCGCCGGCAGCGGGATCACCCCCGTGCTCTCGATCGTGCAGACGACGCTGGCCGTCGAGAGCGACAGCTGCTTCACGGTCCTCTACGGCAACCGCGACGCCGACAGCACGATGTTCCGCGCGGAGCTCGACGACCTCGAGGCGCGGTACGCGGACCGGCTTCGCATCATCCACGTCCGCTCCCGCGACCCCCGGCACCCGGCCGACCTGCGGGGACGCGTCGACCGTACGCGGCTCGCGACGTTCCTCGAGACCGAGCTGGCCACCGCCGGCGTCGACGAGTGGTTCCTGTGCGGGCCGCTCGACATGGTCACGGACCTGCGGGAACTCCTCCTCGAGGACGGCGTCGAGGTCGACCACGTCCACGTCGAGCTGTTCCACGGCTACGCGAAGGCGTCGGTCGCGGAGGGCTACCCCGCCGCGACCGCCACCGTGGCCCTGCGCGGCGAGCAGCACCGGGTCCCGGTGGACGCCGGCGACACCGTGCTCGACTCGGCCCTGAAGGCGGG
>CAYRZN010000092.1:0-10758 GCA_964428825.1 uncultured Aeromicrobium sp. | reverse complement strand
CGGACCGGTGGTCGGTCGAGGTGACGGCGTGCGCGGCTGACCGCAGCGCCTGCACTGTTGGACCCGAGACCATGTCTCGATTCTACTCGAACAGATGTTCGAGGACAAGGGTCCGAGGCAAGAAATCTGCTGGGATTGCAGTGTTTTCTGACCGGACGGCCTGTCACTTCTGCCGGGCCTCGGCTGACTGCTTCTGGTCTGTGGCCGCTTGTCCGTCACCACCTCCGAAGGTCACCTGGCCGGGGTCTCGATACGGGATCGAGCGCGGGCGCCCTCACCCACTCGACCAGCACGTCGGCGGGCTCGTCGCATCTCAGGGAGCGGGGTGCCGCTAGAGGATCGCGCCCGATCCGTCGGGACCGCCGCCGCCGTACGGGTTGGCCGACGTGGCCGAGGCCTTGCCGTCCTCGATGTGGGCATACGGGTCGGAGACCTTCTTGGCCTTGCTGGTCGGCTCGTCCGGCCACCGCTCCTCGAGGACGACGGCGAGCGCCGAGGCCGTGAAGACCGTCGACAGGATGCCGATCGACAGGCCCAGCAGCAGCGCGAGCGCGAAGTCGGTGAGGGAGTCGCCGCCCAGGATCGCCAGGGCAGCGAGGATGAACATCGCGCCCAGGCCGGTGTTGACGGTGCGGGGAAGGGTCTGCACGATGGCCCCGTTGACGACCTCGCGCAACGGCTTGGACCGGTTCTCGGCCCGATGTTCTCGGATGCGGTCGAAGACGACGATCGTGTCGTTGACCGCCAGGCCGATGATCGAGAGCACTGCGGCCAGGAAGACGCCGTCGATGGACTTGCCCCACCAGGCGAAGATGCCCACGACGGCAAGCACGACCGACGCCATCGAGATCTGCGCCGCGATCGCGAACGTCCACCGGAAGCGCCACGCGAGGTAGATCATCTGCACCGCGATCGCGATCGCGAACGCGATCAGTGCCTTGTTGCGCAGCTCGGTGCCGAGACTCGCCGTGACCTGCTCGTCGCGCTCGACCGTGGCGCCGGCTCCGAGCTCGTCGATGGCCGCGGTGATCTCCTTGGCCTCGGCGTCGGAGACCTTCTCGACGCGGACCGTGACGTTCTCGCTGACACCGTCGCTGGACGACTCCTGCACGACGGCGCGCGGGAAGCCGGCGTCGGAGACGGCCTCACGTGCCTCGTCGATGTCGACCGGCTGCGTCGTGGAGTACTCCAGGAGGCGCCCACCGGTGAACTCGACACCGAGGTCGAGACCGCGCACCACGATGCCGCCGATCGAGACGACGGCGACCGCTGCCGTGATCAGGAGCCACGTGCCGCTGCGCTTGATGAGCTGCGGCGGCCGCTCGTCGAGGCGGCGACGCAGGAATCCGGTGGACGCGACGCCGCTGATCGCCGGTCGCTTCTGGACGGCCTTGCGGTTGGCGGCCCACTCGGCCAGGACGCGGGCGATCACGAGCGCCGAGATCATCGAGGCGACGGTGCCGATCGCCAGGGTGACGCCGAAGCCCTTCACCGGGCCGCTGGCGAGGAAGAACAGCAGGCCCGCCGCGATCAACGTGGTCACGTTGGAGTCGATGATCGCCGACCACGCCTTGCGGAAGCCGGTGGAGACGGCTGCCGGCAGGCTGCGGTCGGACGCGTCGCGCTCGGCGTACTCCTCGCGCGCTCGCTCGAACGTCAGTACGTTCGCGTCGATCGCGAGTCCGATGGCCAGCACGAATCCGGCCAGACCGGGCAGCGTGAGGGTCGCGCCGATGCCCACCAGCAGGCCGAACGAGATCGCGGCGTAGGACGCGAGCGCGATGGTGGCCAGCAGGCCCATCAGGCGGTAGACGAACACGATGAACAGGCCCGTGAGGAGGATGCCGATGATGGCGGCCTCGATGGAGGCGTCGATCGCGGCTTCGCCCAGCGTGGCGCCGACCGTGCGCTGCTCGATGAGCTCCACGGGCACCGGCAGCGCGCCGCCCTTGATCAGGGCCGAGAGGTCCTTCGCGGACTCCGCCGTGAAGGATCCCGTGATCGAGGTCTGGTTGCCGCCACCGGAGACGCACAGGTCCGACTGCACCGTCGGCGAGGAGATGATGCGGTCGTCGAGGACGATCGCGATGCGCCCGACACCGGGGCCGAGCGCGCAGGCCTCGGACACGAGGGACTGCCATCCACCCTGGCCCTCGCCGGAGAAGTCGACGGCCACGGTCCAGCGGTTCGCCTGGCTGTCGAGGATCGCGTTGGCGTCGGAGACGCCGTCACCGTCGAGCGCGACGGGGCCCAGGTTGAGCGGCACGCCGTCCTCGTCGGTCAGCACCAGCTGACCGTCGACGGGCGGCGCCGCCGGGTCGGCCGGTCCCAGGACCTGGTGGAACGTCAGCTGAGCCGTGCTGCCGATGATCTCGGCGGCCTCCTCGGGGTCCTGCAGGTCCGGCAGCTCCACGATGATCCGGTTCTCGCCCGAACGCGTCAGGCTGGGCTCGGCCACGCCGAGCGCGTCGACGCGGCCGCGCAGCACCTCGAGCGCCCGGTCGGTGGACTCGGCGTCGGCCTCGACACGGTCGGAGTCCTGCGTCTCGAGCACGATCTGCGTGCCTCCGCGCAGGTCGAGCCCGAGCTTGGCGGACTGCGTGAAGGACAGGGCGAGGGCGCCGGCGAGCACGGCCAGGGCCACGACTGCTCGCCAGAAGGGCGCGCGCTTGGTCATCGATCGGCTTTCGTCGGTCGGCAGGACGGTGGCCGACACGAACGGCCGGTCGGTGGAGCATAACGCTCCCGCCGTAACCTCGAGGACATGGCGACACAGCGACTCGGACACAGTGGCATCGAGGTCTCGTCGGTCGGCATCGGGTGCAACGCCTTCGGCGCCCGCGTCGACGCTGCCGGGACCCGAGCCGTGGTCGACGCGGCCCTCGACGCCGGGGTCACCTTCTTCGACACCGCGGACGTCTACTCCGTGGGCGCCAGCGAGGAGCTCCTCGGGGCAGCCCTGCAGGGACGACGCGACGAGGTCGTCGTGGCGACCAAGTTCGGCATGGACATGGCGGGCGTGAACGGCGACGACGGTGGTCGCCGCGGCACGCGCGCCTACGTGCGTACCGCGGTGCAGGCGAGCCTGCGCCGCCTCGGCACCGACCACATCGACCTCTACCAGCTGCACACGCCCGACCGGGGGACCCCGCTGGAGGAGACGCTGGGGGCGCTCGACGAGCTCGTGCAGGAGGGGTTGGTGCGTGCCGTGGGCTGCTCGAACTTCGCCGCGTGGGAGGTCGTCGACGCGCACTGGCGCGCCACGGTGGCCGGAAGCACGACCTTCACGACGGCCCAGAACGAGTACTCGCTGTACAACCGGTCCGCCGAGGTGGAGCTCGTGCCGGCGTGCGACGCGCTCGACGTCGGGCTGCTGCCCTATTTCCCGCTCGCCAACGGACTGCTGACCGGCAAGTACCGAGCTGGCGAGGCGGCGCCCGCGGGCACCCGCCTCGCTGGTGACGGTCAGGCGCACCGGCTCGAGAACGCGGACTGGGAGACGATCCGGGCGCTGCAGGACTTCGCGGACGCCCACGGCATCGACCTGTTGACGCTGGCCATGGGTGGACTGTCCGCCCAGCCCGCGGTGTCGTCGGTCATCGCCGGTGTCTCGCGCCCTGAACAGGTCGCCGCCAACGTCGCGGCCGCGGCGTGGGTCCCCGACGCCGACCAGCTCGACCAGCTCGCCGACATCGGCCGGCCGACTCGGACGCACACGACGTTCGCGACCTGACACTCCGCGCCTGAGCGTGGGTGTCAGCGGGTCTACCATCACCGCGTGGGCATCCTCCGAGTCGCCAAACGCGCCGCTGTCGGGCGCAAGCTGCGCAGCACCCAGCTCGGCGAGACGCTCCTTCCCAAGCGCATCGCGCTACCGGTCTTCGCGAGCGACGCCCTGTCCTCGGTCGCCTATGCACCGGACGAGATCTTCCTGGTGCTGTCGTTGGGTGGCCTGTCGGCCTACTCGTTCAACTGGAAGATCGGGCTGTGCGTCGTCGCGGTGATGCTGGTGGTGGTCGCGAGCTACCGCCAGAACGTGCGTGCCTACCCCAGCGGCGGTGGCGACTACGAGGTCGCCACCGTGAACCTGGGCCCGCAGGCCGGTCTGACCGTCGCCAGCGCCCTGCTCGTCGACTACGTGCTGACCGTCGCGGTGTCGATCTCGGCCGGGGTGCAGAACGCCACGTCGGCGCTGCCGTGGCTGATCGGCCACGAGGTGGTGGCCGCGACCGGGTTGGTGCTGCTGCTGATGGCGATCAACCTGCGCGGCGCGAAGGAGTCCGGCACGGCCTTCGCGATCCCGACCTACGCCTTCATGCTCGCGATCCTGGGCATGGCGGTCTGGGGCTACGTGCGGTACCTGGCCGGCGACCTCCCGCTCGCCGAGAGCGCCGACTACGAGGTCGTGGGGGAGTCGCCGTACGAGTCGTTCGCCGGCCTGGCGATGGTGTTCCTGCTCGCGAGAGCCTTCTCCTCGGGCTGCGCGGCCCTGACGGGTGTCGAGGCGATCAGCAACGGCGTGCCCGCGTTCCAGCGGCCGAAGAGCCGCAACGCGGCGACGACCCTGCTCCTGCTCGGCACCATCGCCGTCACGATGCTCATGAGCATCATCGTGCTGGCCAACCTGATGCGGCTTCGCTACGTCGAGGACCCGGAGCAGCAGCTCATGATCGACGGCCGGCCAGTGGGTCCGGACTTCGAGCAGCACACCGTGATCGCCCAGCTCGCCGAGGCGCTGTACGGCACGACGCCCCTGTTCTACTTCACGATCGCCTGCACCGGGCTGATCCTGGTGCTCGCGGCCAACACGGCGTTCAACGGGTTCCCGGTGCTCGGCTCGATCCTGGCCCGCGACGGGTGGCTTCCGCGTCAGCTCGACCACCGAGGTGACCGCCTCGCCTACAGCAACGGCATCGTGGTGCTCGCGCTCGCGGCGGTCGCCCTGATCGTGGCGTTCGACGCCGAGGTCACCAAGCTCATCCAGCTCTACATCGTGGGCGTCTTCGTCTCGTTCACGTTGAGCCAGCTGGGCATGATCCGGCACTGGAACCGTCTGCTGCCGGACGAGACCGATCCGGCGTCACGCTCCCGGATGAAGCGGTCACGGGTCGTCAACACCATCGGACTCGCGATGACCGGCACGGTGCTCGTGATCGTGCTGATCACGAAGTTCCTGGCCGGGGCGTGGATCGCGATCGCGACGATGGTCGTGCTGTTCGTGATCATGCGGAGCATCCGACGCCACTACCGCGATGTCTCGACCGAGCTCGAGATCGACGACGCCGACATCACGCTCCCGTCGCGGGTGCACGGCATCGTGCTGGTCTCGAAGCTGCACAAGCCGACGATGCGAGCCCTCGCCTACGCCAAGGTCTCTCGTCCGAGCTCGCTCGAGGCAGTCACGGTGTCGTATGACGCCGAGGGCACCACCGCCCTGCAGGACGAGTGGGAGCGCCGCGGGCTGGACGTGCCGCTGGTCGTGCTGGACTCGCCGTACCGCGAGCTCGTGCGCCCCGTCGTGCGGTACGTCAAGGAGCGTCGACGGTCGTCGCCCCGCGACGTCATCACGGTGTACATCCCGGAGTACGTCGTCGGCCGGTGGTGGGAGCAGCTCCTGCACAACCAGACGGCCCTGCGGCTCAAGGGTCGGCTCCTCTTCCTGCCGGGCGTCATGGTCACGAGCGTGCCCTTCCAGCTCAGCTCCGCCGGGCTGGCGCCGCCGCGCGGCGACCGACCCGTGGCCGGCGACGTGCGCCGGGGCATCGAGGTCAAGCCGAAGGACGGCGACCGGCGTGGGTGAGGCAGGGCCCGACCCGTCGACGACCCACGATCCGCTGCCGATCGTCGAGGTCGGGTCCGTCGCCCACGGGGGCCACTGCGTCGCGCGGCTCGACGGACAGGTCGTCTTCGTGCGGCACGCGCTGCCGGGCGAACGAGTGCGTCTGGACGTCACCGATCGTTCGTCGAGCTACCTGCGCGCCGACGCGGTCGAGGTTCTCGAGGCCTCACCCGACCGGGTGACGCCGCCGTGCCCCTGGACCACGACCTGCGGCGGTTGCGACTTCCAGCACGTGCGTCCCGAGGCCCAGCGCAGGCTGCTCGGCGACGTCGTCCGCGAGCAGCTGCGGCGGCTGGCGGGTCTGGACTGGGACGGCGAGGTCGAGGAGGTGCAGCCGGAGCTGGGGTGGCGGACCCGGATGCAGTACGCCCGAGCGCCCGACGGCCGTCTGGGCTTGCGCGCCCACCGGTCCCACGATGTCGTCGCCATCGACTGGTGCCGCATCGCGCACCCCGACCTGCCGCCGGTCGCCGAGGTCGCGCCGGGTGCCGAGCGGGTCGAGGCGGTGCTGTCGTCGACCGGCGAGCGCGCGGTCGTCGCCGACGGCCGGCGGGTGAGCGGTCCTCGACGGATCACCGAGCAGGTCCACCACCGACGTTTCGGCGTGGCGGCGGGCGGCTTCTGGCAGGTCCACCCCCGCGCTACGGAGACCCTCGTGGACGCGGTGCTGGCGGCCGCCGAGCTCCGGCCGGGCGAGCGGGTGGCCGACCTGTACGCCGGTGTGGGCCTGTTCTCGGCGTTCGCGGCGGAGCAGGTCGGTCCCACGGGCCACGTCGTCAGCGTCGAGTGGGACCGGACCGCGTCGGCGGAGGCCGAGCGCAATCTCGCGGACCTGCCCCAGGCCGAGGTCCGGCAGGGAGCCACCGAGCGGGTCACGCGATCCCTCGGCTCGGCCGACGTGGTCGTGCTGGACCCGCCCCGGGCGGGCGCCAAGAAGGCCGTGCGCGACATCGTCGGCCTCGGCCCTCGAAGGGTGGTGTACGTGTCGTGCGACCCCGCGTCCTTGGCGCGAGACCTCGCCCGGTTCGCGGACCTCGGCTACCGCGTCCGTGACCTGCGGGCGTTCGCGCTGTTCCCGATGACCCATCACGTGGAGTGCGTCGTCGTGCTGGATGCTGACTCGGGAACATCCGCGGGTCCTGCCGCGTCCTAGCCGGAGCCGTCGAGGGGAGGGAAGTCGTCCATGAAGTACGCCGATGCCACGAGGTGCCCGGACTGTCGCGCCGTCCTCGACGGCCGTCTGCGCTGCGCCGTCTGCGGATTCGACGTCGAGTCGCCCGAGGTCCCGGAGATCTGGGAGCACCTGCAGCAGATCGACGAGCTGGTCGCGAGTGCCCGCAGCCGCGTCGTCGTCCCGCCACCCGTCCCGGTGGTGGCCACGCCGGGGTCACCGCCGGTCCAGGCGGTCGTGCCGCCGCCCGTCCCGCCGTTCGGGTCAGGTCCGGTCGCCCACCCCGGTGGTCACCCCGGGTCGGGGGTCTCGGCGGGTTCGGTCGTCCTCGGGCTCGGCGCCGCCCTGCTGGTGCTGGCGGCGGTCATCTTCGTCTCCTTCGCGTGGAGCGTCGTCGGGATCGGTGGACGCGCGGCGATCCTGGCGCTCCTCACGGCCGTGGTGGGCGCCGCCGGCACGTGGGCGCTGCGGCGGCGGCTCCGGGGCTCGACCGAGGCGCTCTGGCTCGTGTTCGCCGGTTTCGTGTCGGCGGACTGGTTCGCGGCCTGCGGGCTCGGGCTCCTCGGCCTTGACGGGCTCTCGGGCTGGCAGGTCGCAGCGCCGTGGTGGGTGTTGCTCTCGGCCACCAGCGCGGGGGTCGGTGCCGCGTCCCGACGCCTGGCGGACCGCCCGGTCGTCACGCTCGAGGTCGCGGCCGGGCTCGCCTTGCTCCCGGTCGTCGCGACGGTCGGGGAGGCGCTCGACGAGGTCGGACTGCGGGCGTTCTGGCTGCTCGGCATCCTCACGGTGCTCGCGAGCGCCGTGGCGGTCCTGGCCCGGCTCCTGCGACAGCACGTGTGGTCGACGATCGCTGCCGTCACGGGGGCCGCCACCGGCGCCGCGATGCTGGTCGCAGCCGTCGTCGAGGCCGCCGAGTACCGCGACGTGGGGGAGTACGTCGGCGAGGCGCACGGACTCCCGCTGCTCCTCGTCACGGTGCTCGTCGCGGCGTCGACCGCGTGGCGTCCGGCCCGGGAGGCGGGTGTCGCCGGCACCACGCTGCTGGTCGCAATGCTGGTCGCACTGCCGTTGACCGATCCGCTCGACGGACAGGCGTGGTTCGTCTGGCTGTCAGTCCTGGCTGTGGTCGTCGCGGCGTTGCGCCTCCGCCGGCGGATCGCCGACGGGCCGGTCGGGACAGGGCTGCTGATCGGTGGGGGCATGCTCGCCCTGATCGTCGTCCTGGGGTGGTCCACCGGGCTGACACCCGTCTTCGCCGCCCTCGGCGAGTCGCTACGTGGCCCGCGTGACCTTCCGTTCCTGCAGGCGACGCGCGACGTGACGACCGACGGGCGCCTTGTGCCGTGGGCCGCGTACGTCGGGGGAGCCGCCCTCGTGGCCACGTTGGGGATCGCGGCCCGGTGGCCCGACGAGATGGTCCGTCGCGTCGGGCGCCAGGTCGTCGTGCTCGCCGGGCTCGTCGCTGCTGCCACGGTGGTGGCCCTCCTTGCCGAGTTCGGTGCGCCGGTCGTCGCCGTGGCTCTCGTGGTCGGCCTGGTCGGTCTGCTGCTCGTGGTCGCCGCGCGGTGGTGCGGCGGCGCCTGGGAGGTCGTCGGCGTCGCCCTCGTCGCTGTGGCGCCCGTGGTGGCCGTCCCGACGTGGGACGGGCTCGTCGCGATCGTGGCGGCGACCCTCGTGGTGCTGCTCGGGCTGGCCGGGCTCCGACGGTCCGTCGAGGTCACGGCCGCCGCCTCGACGCTCGCCGCGGCCGTCTGGATCGTCGCCCTGACGCTGCTCACGATCAACCACCCGGACATCGAGCTCGCGGTCCGTCCGGCGGTCAGCATCCTGCTCGTCGTGGCGCTGCTGCTCGCGGTCGTCGGGACGGGGCTCCAGCAGCCCCCGCTCGCGTGGCGGGCAGGCCTGCCGTTCGAGGTCGTGGGCGCCGTCGTGGCCGCCGGCACCCTCGTGGTCGGTGCTGCCGCCGCCGATGCCGCGTGGCTGGCCGCGTGGTGCACCGGTGCCGGCGTCGTCGCGGTGGCCGTCGGTCTGATCGCGCCGGGTCGTCGTTGGCTGCGCTGGGTCGGCACCGGCCTGCTGGGTCTGGGCTGGATCCTGAGGCTCGCCGCCTCCGACGTCTCCACGGTCGAGGCCTACACCGTCCCGTTCGCGGTCGTCGCGCTCGCCGTCGGTGTCCTGGCCCTGCGCCGCGACGGTTCCCTGAGCACCTTCGCCGCGCTCGGTGGCGGACTCGCCCTCGGCCTGGTGCCCAGCACCGTCGTGGCGCTCACGGAGCCGGTGTCGCTCCGTGCCCTGCTGGTCGGCCTCGTCGCCTTCGCGCTCGTCGGGGTCGGGCTGGCGCTCCGGTGGCAGGCGCCGTTCGTGCTCGGGGGAGGTGTCCTGCTCCTGATCGCGGTCGTGGAGCTCGCGCCCTACGGCTGGGCACTGCCGCGGTGGGTCCTGATCGGTGGAGCGGGCCTGCTGCTGCTGATCGGCGGCATCACGTGGGAGAGCCGGGTCCGGGACGGCCGCGCCGTGGCGCGATTCGTGCGGTCAATGCGGTGACATCACCCCGCCCGGGGGTCATGATGGAGCCATGAGCGAGCGCCAGCGGGAGACCAGCGGCACGAGCAAGGTCGAGGGGCTCGACCTGCCCGAGGAGCCGCTGACCCTGCGGCAGCGGCGTCGCGACGCCCTCCTGCACGACGCGCTCGTGTTCTGCTCGGCATTCTCCGTCGGTGCGCTGCTCTACGCCGCCGTGGCGGTCGTGCGCGAGGACGACGAGACGTTCTGGTCGGTCGGCCTGTCCGACGGGCTGATCCTGAGCGGCCTCATCGCCGCCGAGCTGTTCCTCCTCTGGAACAACGGGGTTCGGCAGGGCGTCCGCGGCCACAGCATCGGCAAGCACCGCACCGGGCTGCAGGTCGTCGACGTCCGCACGGGTCGTCCCGCAGGCTGGGCCCGCGGACTGTGGCGCGGCGTCGTGGCGGTCGGGCTGCTGGACCTGGTGCTCGCGGTCCTGCCCATCGGGCTTCCGACGGTCCTGCGTCGTCTCACGCCCGAGGCCTGGCACGTCGGCGCCTTCGCCTACCTGGCCGTCCTGGTGGTCCTGGTGCCACTGCTCCTGCCCACCGATCGGGGTCTGGCCGATCGTCTTGCAGGCACGCGGGTCATCGACTCCGACGACGTCACCACGGCACACCACCGGCACGCGCTGGCGGCGATCGACGCCGTCGGCGTGATCGGCGTCCTCGTCGTGTTCGCCCTCTACCTCAGCTTCCTGTGGCCCCTGATGGGCCACCTCCCGAGCCTATGGTGACGTGCCGGGTCGACTCGATCTCTTGATGTCATGTATCTTGATGTCAAGACACAAACGACGATGCATCCTGCATCCGTAGGTCCGTCGGTGGTTAGGCAGACCTCAGCGAGCGGCGACACCGCCAGGCGCGGCAGGATGGAATCAACTCGGCCCCAAGGAGATGCGTCACATGTCCGTCGACAGCTTCAGCGCGAAGGAATCACTGCAGGTCGGTGACTCTTCGTTCGACTACTACCGCCTCGACGCGGTCACGGGCGACGGCGTCGACGTCGCGTCGCTCCCGTTCAGCCTCAAGATCCTCCTGGAGGCGCTGCTGCGCACCGAGGACGGCGCGGACATCACCGCCGACGACATCCGCGCGATCGGTGCGTGGGACCCGAAGGCGGAGCCCACGCAGGAGATCCAGTTCACGCCCGCCCGCGTGATCATGCAGGACTTCACCGGCGTCCC
>CAYRZN010000091.1:0-10778 GCA_964428825.1 uncultured Aeromicrobium sp. | reverse complement strand
CGCTGGTTTTGCTCGACGACCCGATTGAACGTATCGGCGACCTTGCCCGACGCGATGCCGTTGGCCTTGAGCGACTCCTTGATCTGCGCCCCCACCCGCCACATCGGGTTGAGGTTCGACATGGGGTCCTGGGGCACGAGGCCGATCGACGAGCCACGCAGCGCGACGATGTCCTTCTTGCGCGCGTGGGCGATGTCCTGGCCCTCGAACCGGATCTCGCCCCCGGTCACGTGACCCGTGCCGGGCAGCAGCCCGATGATGGCGTGCGCGGTCGTGGACTTGCCCGAGCCGGACTCGCCCACGATGGCGACGGTCTGCCCCGGGTACACCGTGAGGTTGGCGCCCCGGACCGCCGGGACGTCCTTCTTGTCCACGCGGAAGGCGACGTCGAGGTCGCGCACCTCGAGCAGCGGCGTGGGCCGCGACGTGGGCTCGCTCATGACTTGCCCGCCTTCGGGTCGAGGGCGTCGCGGACGGCGTCGCCCAGCAGGATGAATGCGAGGACCGTCATGGCCAGCGCGCCGGCCGGGACGAACATGACCGAGAGGTCCTGGCCCGACCGGACGAGGTTCTGCGCGGCGGAGATGTCGTTGCCCCAGGACACGACGCTGCTGGGCAGACCGAGACCCAGGAACGACAGCGTTGCCTCGGTCGTGATGAACACGCCGAGCGAGATCATGGCCGTGACGATGACCGGTGCCAGCGAGTTCGGCACGATGTGACGCAGCAGGTTGACCCGCGGGGTGGCGCCGATGGCCTTGGCAGCGTCGACGAACTCCAGGTTCTTGACCTGCAGCACCGAGGCCCGCATCTGACGCGTGATCTGCGGCCAGGCGAACAGGGCGAGCGTCAGCACGATGGCCAGGCTGCCTCCCCAGAACCCCCGGTCGGGGTTGAGGTTGTTGATGATCGAGAGCGTGACGATCGCGGCGAGCAGCAGCGGGATCGCGAAGAAGATGTCGCCCAGGCGCGAGATGATCGCGTCGAGGAACGTGCCGTAGAAGCCGGCGATAGCACCGGTCACGATGCCGATCAGGGCGACGAGCACGGTGGTCAGCACGCCGACGAGGACCGACGCACGCGCCCCGTAGAGGGTGCGCGACCAGACGTCGCACCCTTGCTTGTCGAAGCCGAAGGGCGAGCCTTCCCGGGCGTTGGCGAGACTGTCGGTCAGCACGCAGAACGACGGATCGGCGTCGGTGAACAGGCCGGGGACGGCCAGCACGAGGGCGAGGAGGGTGAGCAGACCTGAGGAGATCCAGAACAGGGGGTTGCGGCGCAGGCGCTTCCACGCCTCCTTCCACTGGCTCTCCGGGGCGCTCTCGGTGTCGACCGCGTCGACGGCCTTGAGCGGGGTCTCGGCCAGCGGAGCGACCCAGCGCTCCTGGCCCGGGTAGGCGTCAGGCATATCGGATCCTCGGGTCGAGAACGGCGTAGAGCAGGTCGACGAGCAGGCTCGTCGCGACGTACACGAGCACCATGACGGTCACGACCGAGACGACGGTGGGACTCTCACCCGTGCGGATCGCGTCGTAGGCGAGCCCGCCGACACCGTTGATGTTGAAGATGCCCTCCGTCACGACCGCGCCCGCCATGAGGGCGCCGAGGTCGGCGCCGAGGTAGGTCACGACCGGGATCAGTGAGTTGCGCAGGACGTGACGTCGCGTGACCGTGCCCTCCGAGAGACCCTTGGCCCGCGCCGTGCGGACGTGGTCGGCCAGGAGGTTCTCGGCGACGGCCGAGCGGGTCAGGCGCAGCACGTACGCGAACGAGACCAGCCCCAGCACGGTGGCCGGCAGCAGCAGGTTCTTGAAGCTGTCGTTGTCGCCCACCGTGGGTGGGACGAGGTCCCACGTGACCCCGAAGAACAGCTGCATGACGAAGCCGAACACGAAGATGGGCACCGCGATGACCAGCAGCGACGCGACGAGCATGGTCGAGTCGAAGATCTTGCCCTTGCGCAGGCCCGCGATCGTGCCGGCCAGCACGCCGAGCACGAGCTCGATGAACAGCGCCATGAAGGCGAGCTTGATCGTGGTGGGGAAGGTCGTGGCCAGGAGCTCGTTGACCGAGCGACCCGAGTAGGACTGGCCGAAGTCGAAGACCAGGGCGTCCTTGAGGAAGAGCAGCCACTGCACGAGGAACGGCTTGTCGAGGTTGTACTGCGACTCCAGGGCGGCCCGGGTGGCCTCGTTGACCGGCTTGTCGCCGAAGAGACCGACGATCGGGTCACCGGGTCGGAGGAAGACCAGCGCGTAGATGATGAAGGTGGCGCCGAGCACGACGGGGATCGTCTGCAGGACACGTTTGGTGATGTACCACCACACGGGGGGCCTCCCGGGTTGGAGTCAGGGCAAGAGTAGGACGGCTCCCCCGGGGTCACCGGGCAGGGCCGCGCACGCGACCCGGACGGGGTGCGTGGGCCGGACCGAGCCTGTGGGGCGACGCCAGGCGCCGCCCCACAGGCTCGATCTCATCAGCTCAGATCGCGAGGATCAGTTCTTCCACTCGCTGATCTTGTTGGCCTCTTCCCACAGCTCCTTGGCCTTCTCCGGGTTGTACTGGAGGACCTCGTTGCCCGGGATGGCGGCGTTGTAGCCCGGCATGACCGGCGAGCTGAACTCCGTGGCCGGCGTGCGGGTGCCGTTGAAGATCTTGTCGCAGATCTCCTCACGGTTGATCGCCATCGAGATGGCCTGGCGACGCAGCTGGCCCTCCTCGCCCTCGAAGTGCGGCGAGTCCATCGGGATCGTGAACGACTGGAACACCGAGCCCGGCGAGTTGAAGGCCTGGACCTTGTCGTCGGTCTCGAACGTCGACAGAGCGCTGGCCGGAACCTGCTCCATGACGTCGAGGTTGCCGGCCTGGAGATCGGTGTAGGCCGGGTCGGCGCTGTCGGCGTAGAACTTGAAGGTCAGTCCCTCGTTCGCTGCCGGGTCGTCACCCTGGTAGTTCTCGTTCGGCACGAGGGCGATCTCGACGTCGTCCTGCCAGGCGTCGGCCGAGGCCAGCTTGTACTGGCCGTTGCCCACCGGGTTGCGACCGAAGGCCTCGAGGTCGTCCCACGCCGACGCGGGCACCGGGTAGAACGCCGAGTAGCCGAGGCGGTCCGGGAAGCTGGCCTCGGGCTGGTTCAGCGCGATCGTGAACGTCTGGTCGTCGACGACCGTGAGGCCCGACAGGGCCTCGGCCTCGTCGGCCTGCGCCTCCTCGAAGCCCTTGATCGGGTAGAAGAAGTACGAGTTGAGCTGCGAGTTCGCCCCGACCGCTCCGTAGTTCCACGGCGTCACGAAGGACTCGGCGTTGATGGGCTCGCCGTTGGAGAACGTCAGGCCCGGCTTGATCTTGACGGTCCAGGTGAGGTTGTCCTCGGACGTGATCGACTCGGCCACGGCGTTGACCGCGGTGCCATCGTTCTCGTAACGGACCAGGCCCTCCCACAGCTCGTCGATGATGCGACCGCCGAGGTTCTCGTTGGTCGCGGTCGGGATCAGGGGGTTCTGCGGCTGTCCGCCGTAGGCGAGGATCGGGCCACCCGCAGGCTTGGTGATCGCACCGAAGTCGGGCATGTTCTGCCAGGTGAACTCGACGTTCTCGACGTTCGTCGAGGCGGCGCCGGCGTTGTTGGAGTACCACAGCGGGATGGCCGGCAGGTCCTGCAGGAGGATCTCCTGGGCCTGGTCCTGCAGCGAGAACGCCGTGGCGTCGTCCTGCGCGGCGCTGACCTGCTCGAGGAGGTCGTCGAACTCCTTGCTGGAGTAGTCGCCGTCGTTGGAGCCGGCGTCGGTGCCGTACAGCGGGCCGAGGTAGTTGTAGATCGACGGGTAGTCGGGCTGCCAACCGGTGCGGAAGGCCGTCTCGATCGTGCGCTCGGTGATGTCGGTACGCAGGTCGTCGAACGTCGCGTACGACTGGCCGGAGGCGTCGATGCCGAGCACGTTCTTGATCTGGTTCGCCGTGGCGTCGGCCCACTCCTTGTGACCGCCGTCGCCGTTGTAGGCGATGCGGAAGGTGTCCTTGTCAGAACCGCCTCCGCCGCCGCACGCGGACAGCACCAGGGCGCTCGCGGCCACCAGGGCAACGCCCGTGTGGCGGACTCGTCGTGTGAGTCGCATCCATTCCTCCTGTTGATGGGTGACCCGTGCGCTGGCACGGGACAGCCGGTGAATCCACCATGAGTATCACCAACGGGTCACGCGGCAGTAGTCCCGACGGGCTACTTCATCAAATCGACACCCAACCCCCGGTGGACGGCCGTCGAACTCGTCGGGTCCCGGACACGACCAGACCCCCGGACCACGAGGGTCCGGGGGTCTGGTCGAGCTGGTCGTGCGGTGTCGCTCGGCGGCGACGGTCAGCCCTTGCGGGCGACGATGGCCTCGGTGGCCTGCGGCAGCACGGTCTTGAGGTCACCCACGACGCCGAAGTCGACGAGCTCGAAGATCGGCGCCTCCTCGTCCTTGTTGACCGCGACGATCGTCTTGGACGTCTGCATGCCGGCGCGGTGCTGGATCGCACCGGAGATGCCGTTGGCGACGTACAGCTGCGGCGAGACGACCTTGCCGGTCTGGCCCACCTGGAACGAGTGCGGGTACCAGCCGGAGTCGACCGCGGCGCGCGAGGCGCCGACGGCGGCACCGAGCGAGTCGGCGAGCGCCTCGACCTCGGAGAAGTCGCCACCGGTGCCACGGCCGCCGGAGACCACGATCGCGGCCTCGGTCAGCTCGGGACGCCCCGACGCCTCCTTGGGCTTGCTGGAGGTGATCTTGGCGCCCTTGCCGGCGTCCGTGACGTCGAACGACACGGCCTCGACGGTGCCGGCGGCCGGGGCGGCCTCCGGGGAGGTCGAGTTCGGCTTGACGGCGATGACCGGCGCACCCTGGGTGACCTTCGCGTCAACGGTGAAGTTGCCGGCGAAGACGCTCTGGGTGGTGGTGATCGTGTCGCCGTCGACGGAGACGTCGACCGCGTCGGTGATCAGGCCGGACTCGGTGGCCAGCGCCACGCGGGCGGCGATCTCCTTGCCCTCCGTGGTGGCGGGCACGAGCACCGCGGCGGGGCTCTTGTCGGCGACGAGCTGCGTGAGCGCCTCGGCCTTGGGGGCCACGAGGAACTCGCCGTAGACGGCGTCGCCCAGCTGGTAGACCTTCTCAGCGCCGTACTCGGCGAGCTGCGAGGGGACCTCGGAGCCGAACACGACGGCCGACGGCTCGCCGATGCGGCGAGCGATCGTGAGGAGCTCCAGCGACGGCTTGGTGACCTTGCCCTCGGGGGCGTCGATCAGCACGAGAACTTCAGACATGTCCCGTTCCCTTTCAGACGAACTTCTTGGAGGCGAGGAACTCGACGAGCTTGGAGCCGCCGTCGCCCTCGTCGGTCACGATCTCGCCGGCGGTGCGCGGCGGGCGGGGCTCGTAGGACTCCACGGCGGTCCAGGCGTTGGCCTGACCGACCTCGGAGGCCTCGACGCCCAGGTCGGCCAGCGACCACTCGTCGATCGGCTTCTTCTTGGCCGCCATGATGCCCTTGAAGGACGGGTAGCGGGCCTCGCCGGTCTGGTCGGTGACCGAGACGACGACCTTGCCGGTCGCCTCGATCTCCTGCGTCGCGGCGTCGCCGTCGCGGCGGATCTTGACCGTGTCACCGTCGACCGTGACCTCGGACGCGAACGTCACGGCCGGCAGGCCGAGGCGGGCCGCGACGAGCGTCGGGACGACACCCATGCTGGCGTCAGTGGAGGCCATGCCGAAGAACACGAGGTCGTACTCGAGCTTCTCGATGGCCTTGGCGAGCACGAGCGACGTGGCGAAGGCGTCGGAACCGGCGATGGCGTCATCGACGACGTGGACACCGGCATCGGCACCCATCTGCAACGCCTTGCGCACGGCGTCGGCGGCGTCCTCGGGGCCGACGGTCACGACCGTGACCTCGCCCTCGCCGGCCTCGACGACCTGCAGCGCCTGCTCGACCGCGTACTCGTCCAGCTCGGACAACAGCCCGTCGACACCCTCACGGTCGACGGTGTTGTCGGACGTGAAGGTGCGGTCGGCCGTCGCATCCGGGACGTACTTGACCGCAACAACGATCTTGGTCACGGGGACCCTCCTGGAAGGTTCGGATTCACGGCGCCGGGATCGGCGTCGAGGTCACCTGCTCGGTGACAGCTGGGGACACTGTGCCACTGCACGACGAGCGGCAGTGAGGCGACCCTCAGCAATCTGCATGTTACCCACTCGTAGCATTCGCGGCGACCGGGGCGCGGCATCGACTGCGTCACATCGGAGGCCGAACGCCTCAGACGTCGTCGGTGCGAGACCGCAACAACGACTGGGCTCCGAGGCCGATCGCGAGGTACACGATCGAGCCCAGCCCCCAAGCCACGAGCGCTTCCTTCTGCGCGGCGTTGGACCCCGAGAAGTCGACGATCCCGCCCAGGGGGGCCGTGAGCGCGTCGCAGATCGTCGACACGACGTCGTAGAGGGCGCCGGAGTCCGTGCCGAGCGCGGCGAGCATCGCCCCGACGGCCAGCACGACCGACAGGATCAGCCCGGCGGCTCCGACGACCGCCGCGACGATCGTGAGCGGCGAGGCGCCCCCCGCACCTGTCGCCTCGTCGGGCGGCTCCGGCACGTCGTCGACGGACCCACGCCGCGCGCGGTCCTTCTCGAGTCTCGCAGCGGCCTTGGCCTCGATCTTTCGCTGCCGATCGGAAGCCTTCTGCTCACGGGCCGCCGCCCGGGCCGACACGGCCACGGCCGCCTCGGCGGCACGTCGCTCGACGTCCTCCCAGTCGATCTCGGGCTCCTCGGACACCTGCTCCTCGGCAACCGGGGTATCGGTGAGCGCGGTGGCCGCAGCGATCCGCTCGGCCTCCAGCCGCTCGAACTCGGCCTGCTCGGCCACGAGCCGCTCCGCCTCGAGCCGCTCGATCTCGGCCTGCTCGGCGGCCAGACGTTCAGCCGCCAGCTCCTCGGCGATGAGCTGCTCGGCAGCCAGCCGCTCGGCCTCGAGCCGCTCCGCCCCCAGGCGGTCCAGCTCCGAGCCCTCCGCCTCCAGGCGCTCCTCGGCCTCGAGGGTGGAGGCGACCGCAGCCAGCTCGGACGTGACGTCGTCGTCGACGAGCTCGCGGTCGATCTCGTCGGGCTCGCGCGCGGACTCGGCCGGCTCGGTGGCCGCCGGGTCGACGTCGTCGGCCCGGCGGCCACCGCGTCGGGCCTTCGCCTGCAGGCGCACCTGACGACGTTCCAGCGCAGCGGCACGACGAGCGTGCTTCGCGGCCCTGCGGTGCGCACGGGCGTCGGAACGCGGCTCGGCGAGCCGGGGTGCCGAGGAGCCCGAGAGGTCGTCGCCCACGAGATGCACGTCGTCCGTCGGCTCGGTCTGCGAGGTGACCGACTCCGGTGCGTCCTGCGCCTCCACGTCGGTCGCGGACTCGCTCGCCGGCTTCGCGTCCTCGACGTCCTGGCGGTCCTCGGACGCCGGTGCCTGCCTCGCGGTCCTGCGGGCCTCCCGACGCGCAGCCTTCTCAGCGCGTCGCGCCTCGCGCGCCTCCAGCTTGCGTCGACGCGCCCGATCGCGCGGGGACGGGGTCTCCGGCTCCTCGAGCGCCTCCGCAGTGGCGTCGTCGTCGTGGACGGTCTCGGGCTCGAGGTCGTCGATCTCGACCGCCTCGGTGCCGAGCGCCTGCTCGCGCGTCTGAGCCGTCGCTCGCTCCTCGGCCTCGGCCTGGGCCGCCCACTCCCCTGCGGTCGTCAGACCCGCGAGGGCGCGCTGCAGCGGACTCGTGCCGTCGACCGTGCGGTCGGGAGCACGTCGCTCGAGACCGTCCGTGCCGGACGGTTCCCGAGGTGCCTCACTTACGTCGAACGACTCTTTTTCTGGTCGGGGAGGCAAGGGCTCCCGACTCACCGCTCACCTCCTGGAGCGATTCGTCCGAGTCGTCGTCGGCGTCGTCCCCGCCGTCGTCGATGAACTCGGACGCCGTCGGGGCGGACGGCGCCAAGGGCGTGCCCTTGGCCACCTGGTTCGCCATGACGATGTGCTCCTGGGCGACGCGCTCGGCCTCGGCCTCGGCGGCGGCGACCCACTCCATCGCGGTGCGCTCGGCCTCCTGCAGCTTCTGCTCCGCAGCCTCGCGGGCGGCCGCGACCGCCTGGCTGAGCCGCTCCTGCGCCTCGCGCTTGGACGCCGCCGTGACGCGCTCGGCCTCCGACTGTGCCTGCGCGATGCGGCGCTCGGCCTCCGCCTCGGCCGCGGAGGCGACCCGACGGGCCTCCTCCTGGGCGGCAGCGACCTTCTCGGCGGCGGACCGTTCGGCCTCGGCGACCTTGTGCTCGGCGTCGCGGCGGGCCTCCTCGGCGGCGAGCTCCTGCTGACGCTCGGCCTCGGCACGGGCCTGGGCGGCCACCCGGGCGGCCTCGGCAGCCTCCGCGGCGACGCGCTCGGCCTCGGCCTGCGCCAGACGCACACGCTCCTCGGCGACGCGCTCGGCGTCGGCGAGCCGTTGAGCGGCCTCGACCCGTTGGGCCTCGGACTCCTCGGCGAGGCGTCGAGCCTGGGCCTCGGCCGCGGCGACGAGGGACTTCGCCTCGTCGCGCTCGCGAGCGAGCTCGGCCGCAGCCGCCTCGTGGCGAGCGGCGGCCTCGGACGCGAGGCGCTCAGCCTCGACCTTGGCCGCCACGAGCTTCTCCTCCGCAGCGCGCTCGGCGTCGGCGACCCGGACGGCGATCGCGACACGTTCGGCCGCGACCTCCTGAGCGTACTTCTCGGCCTCACCCTTCGCGGCAGCAACGTGGTTGGCCGAGGTCTCCTCGGCGTCCCGCACGATCTTGTCGGCCTCCGCCTTGACCTCGGCGAGGCGGCGGTCGGCCTCCTCGCGCTCGGCGGCGAGCTGGGCCCGGGCGGTCTCGCGCTCCTGCGCGGCCTGGCGAGCGACCTCGTCGGCCTTGGCCTGCGCGGCCTGGATGCGTCGCTCGGCGTCGGCCTCGGCGGCCTTCAGCCGCTCCTGCGCCGTGCGCTCGGCCTCGGCCTCGGCCTCGGCGATGCGCTTCTCGGTGTTGCGCGCGGCCTCTTCCTCGGCCGCCTGCACCAGACGGTGCGCCTCGGCCTCGGCCTCGGCGATGCGGGCCGCAGCGGTGCGCTCGGCGTCGGCCTTGGCCGACGCGACGCGCTCGTCCGACTCACGCTGGAGCTGGGCGATGCGAGCCGCGGCAGCGGCACGCTCGCTCTGAATGTCACGGTTGACGCGCTCTGCCTCGGCGCGAGCCGCGGCGACGCGCTCCTCGGCGGCCTCCTCGGCGGCCTGCAGCTTCTGGGCAGCAGCCTCACGCTGACGAATCTCGTCGGCCTCGAGGCGTGCCTCGAGGTCGGCACGCTCACGGGCTGCCTCCTCCATGAGGCGAGCCGCCTCGGCCCGCGCCGCGGCGACGCGGCCCTGGGCTGCGGCACTCGCCGCGGCGAGCTTCTCGGCGAACGTCGGGCCGGAGACCGCCGGCTCGGGGGCCACGTAGAGCTCCGACTCCGGCTCGGGCTCGGGCTCAGGGGTGCTCTCGGCGACCGGCTCCGGGGCCACGTACGGCTCCGGCTCCGGCTCCGGGGCAGGCTGGACGTCGGCCATCGGCTCAGGAGCGAGGTACGGCTCGGGCTCGGGGGCGGGCTCAGCGACCGGCTCCGGCTGGATCTCATCGACCGGCTCGGCGGCGGGCTCAGCGACCGGCTCCGGCTGGACCTCGGCGACCGGCTCGGGATCCTTCTTCTCGTCCGCGGCGAGCTCACCGGCGGTAGCGGCACTCCACAGGCGACCGAAGACCGACTCCCGCGGTGCCTCGTCAGCCAGCTCGCGATCGGCGTACGGCGACGGGTCGGTGAGCGCGTCCGGCGCCGGGTCGGGACGAGCGGCGACCTCGGGCTCCTGACCGCGCTGGATCTCGTCGGCGATCTCGTCGCGGCTCAGCTCGCGCGTCGACTCGTTCGCGTCATTGCGCTGCGCAGCGGCCTGACGGGCCGCCTCCAGCTTCTGCGCGAGGGTCTGGGGCTCGGCCGGGGCTGGGGTGTCGTCGACCTCGGCGGAGGTCTCCTCGACCGCGGGAGTCTCGTCGTCGGACGACCGGCGGGCCGTGCGCTCGTCGCGGCGGCGCTTGGCCGCCTCGAGACGCGCGGCCTTCGCCGCGGCACGTCGCTCACGCGCGGACATCGGCCGGCCGGCGGAGCCGCCCGAGGCCGCAGAAGCACGCTCGTCACCGGAGTCCTCGATCATCTCCGCCGCGACCCGCAAGGGGTCGGAAGGAGCACTACCGGTCGTCGGCTTCTCGTCTGAGTCGCTCATGACTCCCTTTCCTCGCGGGGCATGGTGGGTCACGTCCGCATCAGTATGCCTCAATAGTCACTCGCGTCCACGCAATTCCGGAGCCGGCCCCCGGGACGCATCGGGGCCGGTCGTCGCAGGTCAGCGCCCGGTGAAGGTCGCCTTGCCCGGACCGTTCTCGACGAACGACGTCATTCCGGCCGCGCGGTCGTCGGTCGCGAAGAGTCCGGTGAACTCCACCCGTTCGATCTCGAGGCCCGACTGGAGGTCGACCTCGAGCCCGCGGTCGACCGCCGCCTTCGCAGCTCGCAGGGCCAGTGACGCGCCGCCCACGAACTGGGCGGCCCACGCGACGGCCTCGGTGTACACGTCCTCGGCCGGGAAGACGCGGTCGACCAAGCCGATCGCGAGCGCTTCCTGGGCGTCGACGAAACGTCCCGTGTAGATCAGGTCCTTGGCCACGGACGGTCCGACG
>CAYRZN010000090.1:0-10839 GCA_964428825.1 uncultured Aeromicrobium sp. | reverse complement strand
GGGCTCGGGTACCCCTTTCGAGGCTCCTCGTTCCTCGTCGCACCTCAAGGGGCGGACGGAGCCTCCGGTGGTTGAGGTGTGAGTGCCGCCTGCGGCGCGAGCCTCGAAACCTCGGTCAGGTTGTGGGCTCGGGTACCCCTTTCGAGGCTCCTCGTTCCTCGTCGCACCTCAAGGGGCGGGGCGCTGCCCTACCGCCGCGGGTCGATCGGCAGCGTCGACCAGGCGGTCGCGGACTCCAGCTGGGCCGCGAGGGACAGCAGCAGCGCGTCGCTGCCCTGGTGCCCGCCGAGCATGACGCCGGCGGGAAGTCCGTCGACCTGGCCGAACGGCAGGCTCGCGGCCGGGAGGCCGGCCATGTTGTAGACCGCCGTGAACGGGGTGAACTGCAGCTCCCGGCGGTGCGCCTCCGCCGGGTCGTCGGACTCCGTGAACCACGCGTGCGGCTGCGGCAGCATCGCGAGCGTCGGGGTCAGGAACGCGTCGTGACCGCCCAGCCCGGTCAGGACCTCGCGCGTCGTGGCCTCCAGGAACTGCATCGCGCCCGCCAGCTCGGCGGCGGAGTGGCGCGATCCCCGCTCCCGCCAGTAGCGCGTGTTCTGGCGCAGCAACGGCTCGGCCTCGGGCGGGATCGGTGCCGCGGCCATCCCGCTGCTCCACACCACGTTGAACTGTGGCTCGAGCTCGGGTGGGAAGGGGTTGGCCACGACGTCGACCTCGTGGCCCAGCGAGACCAAGAGGCGGACCGCGTCCTCCCACACGCCACGGATCCGCGGTTCGGTGTCGATGCCGGGGAGGTACGGGTCGGCCCACGCCGCGATCCGCAACGGGCCGGGATCGCGCCGCGCGGCCTCGGCGAGGTCGCCACCCCCAGCGACGTAGCGGGCGTCGCCGAGCTGCGGGACCGCGAGCACGTCGAGCAGGGCCGCGACGTCGCGGACGGTGCGGGCCAGGGGGCCGTCGGAAGCCAGTCCGCTCCAGTCGCTGCCCAGCGGGCCGGGACTCACCCGACCCCGCGTCGGCTTGAACCCGACGACACCGCAACAGCTCGACGGGATGCGGATCGACCCACCGCCGTCGCTGCCGAGCGCCCACGGGACGAGACCGGCGGCCACCGCCGCGGCGGCACCCCCGCTGGAGCCGCCCGCGTTCAGCCCGAGCCGCCACGGTGTCGAGGTGGCCCCCAGGACGTCGTTGTCGGTGTACGACGAGAGACCGAACTCCGGCGTGTTCGTCTTGCCCAGGCTCACGAGCCCGGCCTCCGTGACGAGGCGCACGACGTGGGCGTCGACGTCCGGCACCGAGTCGGCCATCAGCGCCGAGCCCAGCGTCGTGCGGACCCCGGCCGTCGAGGTGAGGTCCTTGACCGCGATCGGCACACCCGCGAACCCGGCTCCCGCGTCACCGCCCAGGTCGATCGCGCCCGCCCGCTCCAGCGCTGCGTCGATCGTCGGGGTGACGAACGCCCGCAGCTCGCCGTCGTGGGCGGCGATGCGGTCGGCCTGGTGGGCGACCACCTCCGCCGCGGAGACCTCGCGCCGGCGCAGCGCGGCGGCCAGGTCGTGGGCGTCCAGCTCGTGGAGCTCGGTCATGCCCCGAGCCTAGGCCGGACGCGCAGGGGCCCGGCAACCGTGCGGCTGCCGGGCCCCTGCGTCGGTGTGGGGTCTCAGGACTCCCAGCGCCACGAGTCGATGATCGACTCGCTGACCTCGACGACCTCGTCCTCGTCGACGTCGGGGCTGAAGGAGAACGTGATGATGTAGTACGCGCCGTCGTACTGGGCGTAGTACTGGCGGGTCTGGTAGGTGACGCCCTGCTGCGTCGCGAGCGAGGTCACCACGGGCGACTCCTCGCCGTCGACCTCGTACGGGTCGTCGGCGGTGACGTCCTGGAAGCCCCCGGCCTCGAGCTCGGCGATGCCCGCCTCCTCGAGATCCTCGACCGACATCTTCTGGCCGGACGTGCGGATGACGTTGATGTTGGCGGCGAAGCCGTTGACGGGCTCGTCGTCGCGGTAGGCGATCTCGGCGCCGGCGACCTCGTCACTGATGTCGCCCCAGCCCTCCGGCGGGATGAAGGTGAAGTCGTCGGTGCCGACGGCGTCGTCGCGGTTCTCCTCCTCGTCCGTCTGCTCGTCGTCGGAGCTGTTCGAGGAGCCGCGCTCCGTGGAGCCGGAGTTGTCGGAGTCGTCGGAGCCGCACCCGACCAGCAGCGCGGCCATCAGGAGCAGAGGAAGGATCAGGAGGCGTCGGAGCGTCATGGGGAAACTCTAGGCGCCGGTCTCGACGGGTGCACCGCGGGCGTGGACCGCTGCCGTGCGCGGCGGCCACGACCCCTAGCCTGAGCAGGCGCACCGACCTCGTGACGGACGGTCGCGGAGGAGGAGCTTCATGGCCGGCACGTCCCAGCGGTGGGCCTATCCGGCGCTGATCGGCGTGCTCGGGCTCGCGCTCGGGATCTCGGGTGCCCCGTCGCCGCTCTACGGCATCTACGCGGGCGAGTGGGACTTCGCGCCCGTCACGACGACGGTCGTCTTCGCGGCCTACGCCCTCGCGGCGCTGGTGAGCGTCCTGGTGTCGGGGTCGATCTCCGACCGCTACGGCCGGCGTCCGCTCCTGCTGACGGCCGTGGCCGGGTTGCTGGTGGGACTGGTCGTGTTCATGCTGGCCGGATCGGTGGCCGCGCTCGTCGTGGCCCGGGTGCTCCACGGCCTCTCGGTCGGGACGATCGTGGTGGTCGGCAGTGCCGCGCTGCTCGACCTGCGGCCCGACGACGGCGCCGCGACCGGCCGACGCACCGGAGTCGCGTTCAACGTGGGCATCGGTGTCGCGATCCTGGCCACGTCGATCGACGCCGAGCACGGTCCGGCACCTCTCGTCGTGCCCTACGTCGCCCTGGCGGTCCTGAGCGGCCTCGCTCTCCTCGCGATCGTGCTGATGCGGGAGACGCACGACGTCGACCCGAGCGTGGCGCTGCACGTCGCCCGCCCCCGCGTGCCGGCCGCCATCGCTCCCGACTTCGCGTTCGCAGCGCTGGGGGTCATGGCGGCGTGGTCGGTGCTCGGGGTGTTCCTCTCCCTGTACCCCACCATCGCGTCCGTCGCGGTCGGCACCGACAACCTCGTCTTCGGCGGGGCCGTCGTCGGCGGGTCGGCCCTGGCAGCGGCGGCGAGCCAGGTGGCCGCCGGCGACCGCGACACACGCCGGTCCGCGATCGTCGGCGACATCGGCACCGCGGCCAGCCTGGGCCTGTGCGTCCTGGCGGTCCACGTCGGCGACGCCTGGTTCCTCGCGATCTGCTCGGTCCTCCTGGGGTTCTTCTTCGGACTCGCCTTCGGCAGCTCCTTGCGCCACCTGGGGCACGTGCTCCCGGCCGGCCACCGCGGTGAGGTCATGTCGGCCTTCTACGTGCTCGCCTACGGCGCGATGGCGCTGCCCACGATCGCCGCGGGCGTCGCCGCGACCCGGTGGGGCGTCGACACGATCTTCGCGCCGTTCATGGGGTGCGTGGCGCTGGCGTGCGTCGTCGCGGGCGTGCTCGGGTTCCGGGTCAAGGGCGTGCAGTCCGACGCCTGAGCGTCGAGACCGGTCCACGACCGGGTCGCCGGTGGTTCACCCCGGCCGGGCACCGTGGCTCGACGTGCGCATCGTGCAGCTCGCGAACTTCGTCGGCCCCACCTCGGGGGGCATGAAGACGGCGGTCGAGGCGCTCGGGGCCGGGTACGTCGACCACGGTGTCGAGCGCCTCCTGGTGCTGCCCGGTCCGCGCGACGACCGGTGGACGACCGACCACGGCGACGTGGTCCAGGTCCGGGCGCCCCGGGTCGGCGACCACTACCGCCTCATCGTCGAGCCGTGGCGGGTGCTCGACGTCCTGGACGGCTTCGCGCCGACGTCGGTCGAGGTGCACGACAAGACGACGTTGCTGCCGGTCGCCCGCTGGGCACGGCGCCGGGAGGTCGGCGCCGTCCTGTTCTCGCACGAGCGGATGAGCGACATGATGGCCATGCGGACGCGCCGAGACGCCAGCGCCAAGGTCTCGATCGCCGTCCTGAACCGGGTGCTCGTGCGCTCCTTCGACCGGGTCGTGGTGACGTCCGAGTTCGCGCGGGCCGAGCTCGCCGCCGTCGCGGACGCGGCCGGGTGCCCCGTACGCACCGTGCCGCTCGGGGTCGACCTCGAGCAGTTCCGTCCGGCCCGGCGCAGGTCCTCCGGCGGGCCGTTGCGACTGGTGCTCGCCGGCCGCCTGTCGCGGGAGAAGTCGCCCCACCTCGCGGTCGCGACCGCCGTCGAGCTGCACCGCCGGGGCGTCGAGGTCCACCTCGACGTCTACGGCACAGGCCCGCACCTCGACGAGCTGCGGGAGCTCGCGGCCGGCGCCCCGGTCGTGTTCCACGGCCACGTCGCGGGTCGCGCCGAGCTCGCCGCCCGCCTCGGCGCCGCGGACGTCGCGCTGTCGGTGTGCCCGGGTGAGACCTTCGGACTCGCGGTGCTCGAGGCGCTGGCGTGCGGCACGCCCGTGGTCACGGCCGACGTGGGTGGTGCGCGGGAGCTGGTCGACGCGACCTGCGGGGCCTGGGCCGCCCCCGAGCCGGGTCCGCTCGCCGAGGCCGTGGAACGGGTCGCAGCCCTCCCCGAGCGCGCCCGTCGTCGCGCCGCGCGGCGACGGGCCGAGGCGTACCCGTGGACCGCGACCGTCGACGGCATGCTCGAGATCCACGCCGCGTGGGACCGCTCACGTCTGGTTCAGGTCGGTGGGGCGTGACACGATCGTGGCCGACGGAGGTATGACATGCCCGCAGCCCGCACGCACACGACGAACTACGTCGACACGTTCATCGCGGTCGCACCTGACACCAAGGCCGTCGCCTCGGCGGTGCCGCCGGCGAAGGACGCTCCCACCGTGGCGCGGCTCCAGTACGAGATGTTGGTCGACGCTCCCTACGTGCACACCTCCGACGACGTCGTGCACGTCTCCCAGGGGCAGCGGCGTGGCATCTCCCGCGAGGAGTTCTTCGCCAAGGGTCAGCCCTGCCTACGCACGTCCCCGCTCGTCAAGACGTACGGATGGGGCCTGCACCACGACGCCGAGGGTCGGGTGGCGCTGTACCCGGTCGAGTCGTCCGAGTACCGCGAGCTCGCCTCCCGAGAGGACCTGAAGCAGCTGCAGGGCATGCGCTCCAGCCGGGGCTGACGAGCGCGCTCCAGCGCGCGAGTCAGGGCCCTCACCGGCGAGGAACGAGCCGGTCAGCCCGGTCGTCGAGTGGCGGCTGAGGAACGAAGACGCTGTATCGAGACGGTGCCCGCGTGACCTCGAACGGTCGGACCGGCCGGTGGAGACGGCTGCGGTCAGGTGCGGGGGTCTCGCTACACCGGCTCGCTAGAGCTCGCCGAGCACTCGACCAGCGAATGGGTCACGCCCGATGCGGGGGACCCACCCCAGAACGGCCCGCCACGCATCTGCGTGACGGGCCGTCCGGGGTGGAGCGACTAGCGGCCGGAGCCGACCAGCTCGCGGTCCTCGACCACGGTGTCGTCCTTGCGGGCCGGGCGGGCCACGAACGCGCCCACGGCGAGCAGGATGACGCCGAGCCCGGCGAGGCCGATCGGCAGGTACGTCTGCACCAGCGTGATCTTCGAGGCGTTGGACGCCGCGGTGTCGACCAGGCGCGCGACCGACGCGTCGTCGGCCATGAGCTGCAGGCTGTTGAGCTCGAGCAGCGGGTACGGCTGGTCGCCGAAGTCGGCGTACAGCGAGATCGTCTGGTCCTGGCCGGTCTTGAGCGGCGAGCCGAGCTCGGCGTCGATCCAGATCATCGTCGTGTTCGTCGAGATGTAGTTGGCCGGGATCTCCGGTCCTGCTGCGGCGACCGCGTCGCGGAGCTCCTGGCCCCGGTCGCCCTCGATCAGCGAGACGAAGGTGGCCACCGTGGCGTTCGGCAGCACCGTGCCGTCGGTGTCCATGCTCCGTCCGACCGAGGCCCGCAACGTCTCGAGCGTGCCCTCGGCCTTGACCGGGAGGATCGACTCACCCTCGAAGTAGTACGCCTTGCGGCCCTTGATCGTCTCCTCGCGGACGAACTCGACCTTCTGCGCCGCGTCGGTCGTGCCGTCGTAGATCGTGAAGGGCTTCTTGCTGGGGTGGCGCACGTGCGACAGGACCATGCCGTCGGACTGGTCGTCGACCCCGTCGACCCCGTCGACCTGCTGGTAGTCGGTGCGGTCGATCGCGAAGGTCTTGTCGGTCACCGACTCGCCGGTGGGCAGGTCGGCCTTGGAGACGCTGTGGACCGTGGCGGTGGACCCGTCGGTCTTGGTCACCTCGACCTCGCGCGTGGCGTCGACCGGGGTCGGCTCGCCCAGCTTCAGCGTGGCGGGGTCGAGCTGCGCCGACTCCCCGTCGTAGGTGACCTTGCTGCTGAAGTCGCCGGGCAGCTGGGTGAGCTTCGGCGCGATCACGAAGACGGTGAGCGCGGCGAGCGCGACGAGCAGCAGGCCGCTGATGGTGAATCCGGTCCCGTGACCCTTGCGAGCGGTCGACGAATCGGTGTGGTGCTTGGCCATGGTGGAACTCCCTCGGACACACGTCGCCCCGGGAGGCTGACGCATCGAAGTCACTCGTCCCTCACGAGTGACATGGGTCACGGTACTCCCCAGTAGGGCCAGAACCAACCCGGATCGGTCAACCGATGGTGACAACTCGGTGTCGCCGCGGGCTCAGCGTTCGTCGAACGGGGTCATGGGCGGGGCGAGGTGCGTCAGGTCGCGGGCACGATGGGCCCACGGCCCGGCATTGCGCCAGCGCTCGCCGTCGGACGTGCGCTGCCCGTCGCCCCACACGCGGGCGCCAGAGCGGGCGACACTGAGCGTCCCGGCGGCGAGCACCATGGCCCCGGCGATCCCGCGGCGTCGGTGCTCCGGCGCGACGTAGACCTGGTCGACCTCGCCGGTGCCGAGGTACCAGCGGATCGCGGCGACTTGGTGCTCGCTCGTCACGCCGGGCGGCGCCTTCGTCACCAGGGTCCCGGCGTCGACCCCATGGCCGATGAAGGCCAGCAGGCACGTGGCGGCCGGGCTGGCGTCGGGTTCGGGCACCTCCGCGAACCAGAGGGCGGGAGTCCGGGGCCCGGACCCTCGCGGCAGCTCGAGGTGGGTGACCCGCGAATTCTGGAGGTGGGCCGTGCAGGACGCGTCGTCACCGACGAGCGCGGCCGCCTCGGCCTCCGGCAGCACGGCACGGGCCGCGTCGGGGTGCTCGGTCGTCGCCGGGACGATCGAGAAGCGCACGACCGCGCCGTCACGGGTGCCGAGGCAGTGCCACCACCCGTGTCCGGCGGGGACCTCAAACGGTGGCACGGGCCCCACGGTCGTCGCGGCGTGCGCGGGCTGCGACCCAGGAGCCCCCGCCCAGCAGCAGGGCGCCGAGGCCGAGCAGCGCGGCGTCAGGACCACCGGTGTTCGGCAGCACCGCCGACGAGCGCACGATCGCACCGCCCTCGACCACGACGCGCACCGTGGCGGTGGCCGTGCCGTTGGGGGTGCTGATCGTGTAGGTGAAGGAGTCGGTGCCGCTGAAGCCGCGTGCCGGGGTGTACCGGGCCACGTCGCCGACCAGGGCGGTAGTGCCGTGGCTGGGGGCCGAGGCGAGGACGAGTCCGGTGAGCGGTGCGCCGAGGACGGTGTCGTCGTTGGGCAGCAGCGCGATGTCGACCGGTACGTCGACCCTGGTGCGGGCCGAGTCGTCGACCGCGACGGGCGGCAGGCCGACCAGGGAGAACGTGATCGCCGAGACCTGGTCGCCGCCGGTGCTGTTGAGGCACACGAACGGGTCGGTCGTGACCTCGCACGGCCCGACGGAGGCGCTGGTGGTGACGCCGCGCAGGTTCGGAGGTGTCGACGTCAGGGAGACGGAGACGGTCGCGCCCGGTGCGAGCTGGAACAGCTCGCCGTCCGCGTCGTCGCCGTCCTCCGGGTCGATCTCGACGCCGGGCTCGACGACGGCCTGCGCCACGGGGCCCTGCGTCGACTCACCGCCGGACTCGACCTCGGGGTAGTCGGCCTCGTCCGTCAGGCAGTACGTCGAGCCGTCCTCGGCCGTCGTCTCGGCCGAGGTCGTGCACGTGAAGGTGTAGGTGTCGCCGGACTCGCTGGTCTCGGTGACCGCGAACGTCGTGCCCGCGGTGGTGGTGCCCTCGGGGACGTAGGAGCCGTCGGCGAGGCGCACGCCCACGCGGTACTTCTGGTACCCGAAGTTCGGGGCCAGGGCCGGCGCAGCCGCGGGGGCTTCCTCGCTCGGCGCCGCAGCGGCAGGTGCCTCGGCTGCCGCGTCGGGAGCGGGTGCCACGTCGAGGGACGTCTCGGGCGCGGACGGCTCCGGCTCGACCGTCTCGGGCTCGGACTCCGGGGCGATCGGCGGGGGGTCGTCGAGGGCCGAGGCCGCCGGTGCCAGTGCGGCCAGCGCCGCCAGGCCGGCGGCACCACCGATGGCGAGACGCCCGGTGGCCGACCGCAGACGGGTCGGACGACGTGACGGCTGAGGACGGACCGACATGGCACTCCTGGGATCGACGAGGTCGTCACGGCGCGCCCTCGCTGACATCGTGGCGCAGATCGCGGCCCGGGTGCAGCGAAATGGCAGGAGTGGGGGGAATGGAACGGCCTTGGAGCAAGTTGATACGATCAGACTCAAGTCATCTGACTGAGCAACGTCAAGGCGGCCGCAGCACCCCGCGGGCCGCCCGCAACGATCCACCCGATCCCCAGGAGGACCCACCCATGGCACGTGCCGTCGGCATCGATCTCGGTACCACCAACTCCGTCGTCGCCGTCCTGGAGGGCGGCGAGCCCACCGTCATCGCGAACGCCGAGGGCGCTCGCACCACCCCGTCCGTCGTGGCCTTCGCCAAGGACGGCGAGGTCCTGACCGGCAAGGTCGCGAAGAACCAGGCCGTCACCAACG
Organism: uncultured Aeromicrobium sp.; assembly: GCA_964428825.1. Lineage (GTDB taxonomy): Bacteria > Actinomycetota > Actinomycetes > Propionibacteriales > Nocardioidaceae > Aeromicrobium. Next base: position 1,884 of record CAYRZN010000090.1, on the reverse strand, counting down.
TCGACCGCACGATCCGGTCGGTCAAGCGCCACATGGGCACCGACTGGACCCAGTCCGTCGACGGCAAGGAGTTCACGCCGCAGCAGATCAGCGCGTTCATCCTGCAGAAGCTCAAGCGCGACGCCGAGGCCTACCTGGGCGAGCCCGTCACCAACGCGGTCATCACCGTCCCGGCCTACTTCAACGACCACCAGCGTCAGGCCACCAAGGAGGCCGGCGAGATCGCGGGCCTCAACGTGAGCCGCATCATCAACGAGCCCACCGCGGCCGCGCTGGCCTACGGCCTCGACAAGGGCGAGGACCAGACGATCCTGGTCTTCGACCTCGGCGGCGGCACGTTCGACGTCTCGCTGCTGGAGATCGGTGACGGCGTCATCGAGGTCAAGGCCACCAGCGGTGACAACCACCTCGGTGGCGACGACTGGGACGACGCGGTCGTCAAGTGGATCGTCGACGGCTTCAAGTCCAAGACGGGCCTGGACCTCACCAAGGACAAGATGGCGATGCCCCGCATCCGCGAGGCCGCCGAGCTGGCCAAGATCGAGCTCTCGAGCTCCACCAGCACGTCGATCAACCTGCCCTACATCACGGTCCAGGACGGCAGCCCGGTCTTCCTCGAGGAGACGCTGACCCGCTCGGAGTTCGAGAAGGTCACCGCCGACCTGCTCGAGCGCGCCAAGGCACCGTTCAACAACGTCATCCGCGACGCGGGCGTCAAGGTCGGCGACATCGACCACGTCGTCATGGTGGGCGGCTCCACTCGCATGCCGGCCGTCACCGAGCTCGTCAAGAGCCTCACCGGCGGCAAGGACCCCAACAAGGGCGTCAACCCCGACGAGGTCGTCGCGATCGGCGCCAGCCTGCAGGCCGGCGTGCTCAAGGGTGAGGTCAAGGACGTCCTGCTCCTCGACGTCACGCCGCTGAGCCTCGGCATCGAGACCAAGGGTGGCGTCATGACCAAGCTCATCGAGCGCAACACGACGATCCCGACCAAGCGCAGCGAGGTCTTCACCACGGCCGACGACAACCAGCCGTCCGTCGCGATCCAGGTGTACCAGGGCGAGCGCGAGATGGCCGCGGGCAACCAGCTGCTCGCCACGTTCGAGCTGACGGGCCTCCCGCCGGCGCCGCGTGGCGTGCCGCAGATCGAGGTCACGTTCGACATCGACGCCAACGGCATCCTGCACGTGAATGCCAAGGACAAGGGCACGGGCAAGGAGCAGTCGATGACCATCACGGGCGGCAGCGCGCTGTCCAAGGACGACATCGACAAGATGGTCAAGGACGCCGAGCAGTACGCCGAGGAGGACCGCAAGCGTCGCGAGTCCGTCGAGACGCGCAACCAGGCCGAGGCGCTCGTCCACACCACCGAGAAGTTCCTCGCCGAGAACGGCGACAAGGTGGGCGACGACGTCAAGGGCGAGGTCCAGGCCGACGTCGACGCGCTCAAGGCGGCGCTCGAGGGTGACGACAACGACGCCGTCCAGGCCGCCGTCACCAAGCTCGGCGAGTCCAGCTCCAAGATGGGCGAGGCGATGTACGCCGCGGCCGCCGCGGAGCAGCAGGCCGCCGGCACCGACGCACCCACGGGTGACGCCGACGCCGGCACCGACTCCGACGACGACGTCGTCGACGCCGAGATCGTCGACGACGAGGAGAAGAAGTGACGGCTGGGCCCGACGGTCCCGCCGAGGGCGCTGACCCGGAGGTCTCGCAGGAGACTTCCGGGGAGGCCCCCGTCGACGAGGCTGTCGACGAGGCCGTCGAGGTTCCCGCGGACGAGGAGGAGGTCGTCGAGGCCGTCGAGACGCCCAGGACCGTCGAGGACGAGCTGGCCGAGCGCACCGCCGACCTGCAGCGTCTGCAGGCCGAGTACGTCAACTA
>CAYRZN010000089.1:0-10849 GCA_964428825.1 uncultured Aeromicrobium sp. | reverse complement strand
CCGAGTCGGCCGGCCTGCCGCTGTTCCGCTACGTCGGCGGCCCCAACGCCCACGTCCTGCCCGTCCCGATGATGAACATCCTCAACGGGGGCGCCCACGCCGACTCGAACGTCGACGTGCAGGAGTTCATGATCGCGCCGATCGGTGCGACCACGTTCGCCGACGCGCTGCGCCAGGGCACCGAGGTGTACCACGCGCTGAAGAGCGTCCTGAAGGCCGATGGCCTGTCGACGGGCCTCGGCGACGAGGGCGGCTTCGCGCCGAACCTGTCCTCGAACCGCGCCGCGCTCGACCTGATCGCCAAGGCGGTGGAGACGACCGGCCTGCAGCTCGGCACCGACATCGCGCTCGCGCTCGACGTCGCTGCGTCGGAGTTCCACTCCGATGGCTCCTACACGTTCGAGGGCGCTGCCAAGACGGCCCAGGAGATGACCGACTACTACGCCGAGCTCGTCGCGTCCTACCCGATCGTCTCGATCGAGGACCCGCTCGACGAGGAGGACTGGGACGGCTGGATCACGATCACGTCCGAGCTCGGCCACCAGGTGCAGCTCGTGGGCGACGACCTGTTCGTCACCAACGTCGAGCGGCTGTCGCGCGGCATCGCCGAGGGCGCGGCCAACTCGATGCTCGTCAAGGTCAACCAGATCGGTTCGCTGAGCGAGACGCTCGACGCGGTCGACCTGGCCCACCGGGCGGGGTTCACCAACATGATGAGCCACCGGTCCGGCGAGACCGAGGACACGACGATCGCCGACCTGGCGGTGGCCACGAACTGCGGCCAGATCAAGACCGGCGCCCCGGCCCGCTCCGACCGCGTCGCCAAGTACAACCAGCTCCTGCGCATCGAGGAGCTCCTGGGCTCGGCCGCGGTCTACGCCGGCGCCTCGGCGTTCCCGCGCCTGTCGGTCTGAGTCCGATGGCGGGACCAGGCGGATCCACGGGGCCGGGCCGGGGGAGGACCCCCGGCCCGGCGTCGCGGTCGCGCGGTGGCGCCGGCCGTCCCACCCGGCCGTCCCGCTCGACGACGTCGTCGTCGGCGACCCGGCGTCCGGGTCAACGGGCCCCCCGGACCCCCAGCGGTGCCGGTGGTTCGCGGTTCACGACCCGCGCCATGGTGCTCCTCGCGGTCATGGTGCTGCTGATCGCCTCGTACACGGCGTCGTTGCACACGTGGTGGCAGCAGCAGCAGGAGATCCGCTCGACCGAGGCCAGGATCGAGACGCAGAAGAACGCGATCGCCGAGCTCGAGGACGACGCCGAGCGGTGGGACGACCCGGCGTACATCGAGCAGCAGGCCCGCGCCCGGTTCGGGTGGGTCCTGCCCGGTGAGGTCGGCTACCGCGTCGTCGATGCCGACGGCGAGGTCGAGGGTGACGTGCCGCAGCTGGCGGAGCCGCCCAGCGAGAAGCCGCCGGAGTGGTACGAGAAGCTGTGGGACAGCACCACGGTGGCCGGGCAGGAGCCCGTCAAGCCCACGGCGCCCCCGGAGGACCCGAACCAGCCCCTGCAGCCGGAGAACCCGTGACCAGTCCCTTCACCCGTCCGGCCGACGCGGTGCCGCCGAGCGAGGTCGACCTCGCAGCGATCCGCGAGCAGCTCGGACGTCCGGCCCGCGGCGTCGTGACGGTCGCGTCGAGGTGCCCCTCCGGCCATCCGAATGTCGTCATGACCGAGCCGCGCCTGCCCGACGGCACGCCGTTCCCCACGCTCTACTACCTGACGTGTCCCCGTCTGGCCGGCGCGATCGGCACGCTCGAGGCGGCCGGCGTCATGGCCGACATGAGCCAGCGGCTGCTCGACGACGACGAGCTCGCGGCGGCTTACCGCCACGCGCACGAGTCGTACCTCGCCGAGCGCGAGGCCATCGGCCACGTGCCGGAGATCGACGGCATCTCGGCCGGGGGCATGCCCACCCGGGTCAAGTGCCTGCACGTCCTGGTCGGGCACGCGCTCGCGAAGGGGCCCGGGGTCAACCCGCTCGGCGACGAGGCCGTCGCGATGCTCGGCGACTACTGGGGCAGCTCGAGCTGCGCCCCCGGCGCCGCCGGGGAGCCGGTCGCGGACTGAGTTCGCTGGTCGAGTGGGCCCGAGGAACGAGGGCCCGTATCGAGACCCGTACAGGTGCCCGGAGCCGCGACCACCCGCGGGGTGACGTCCGGCCACGACCTCCCGTCACTAGGGTGGACGCCATGAGACGCGTCGCGGCGATCGATTGTGGGACCAACTCGATCCGGCTCCTGGTCACCGATCTCGGCCCCGACGGAAGCGCCCACGACCTCGTCCGCGACATGCGGATCGTCCGACTGGGGGAGGGCGTCGACCGCACCGGACGCCTCGACCCGGCCGCGATCGAGCGCACCGTCACGGCGACCCGCGAGTACGCGCTCACGATCGGCGAGATGGGGGTCGACGCGATCCGGTTCTGCGCCACCTCCGCCGCCCGCGACGCCGACAACGCCGATGAGTTCCGGTCCGCGATCCACGCCGTGCTGGGCCAGGATCCCGAGATCCTCACCGGCGACGCGGAGGCGCGGGCGTCGTTCCTGGGCGCGACGTCGGAGCTGGGTCCGGAGGACGCGCTCGTGGTCGACATCGGTGGGGGGTCGACCGAGCTCGTGCGCGGTGCCGGCGGCGAGGTCGGCTCGGCCGTCTCGTTCGACATCGGCTCGGTCCGTCTGACGGAGCGCTTTCTCGCGAGCGACCCGCCGTCGATCCCGGAGATCACCGATCTCGTCGACCACCTCGACGCGCTGCTGGCGCCCGCGGTCGCCGGGTGGGAGCCGGTCACCCGATTCATCGGGGTCGCCGGCACGGTCACGACCGTCGCGGCCCACGCCCTCCAGCTGACGACCTACGACAGCGAGCGCATCCACGGGGCGCGGCTCCCGGTCGACGTGATCCGTGAGGCTTGCATCTCGCTCGTGCAGATGCCGGTGGTCGACCGGCGCCACCTGCCGTTCATGCACCCCGGTCGCGCCGACGTCATCGGGGCGGGCGCGCTGATCCTCGACCGTTTGCTCGAGCTGGCTCCGCTCGCGACCGACGAGGTCGTCGTGAGCGAGCGCGACATCCTCGACGGCATCGCGCGGAGCTTGGTCGAGGCGCCGACTTCGGATTGACTTTCCATCTCGGAATGTTAATGTCTTTCTAGAACGGAAAGTCAATCCGAGGGGGATCTCCGTGAGCGAGTCCACGCATGACACCGATGCTCTGAACCCCGGCGACGAGACGTCGCTGGAGGCCGTCGCGGCTGCTCGGCGAGCCGCAGCCGACCGGTTGGTCACGCCGTGGTGGTACCACCCGGTGCTCGGCGCCCTGTTTGCTGGCTATGCCATCTCGATCGCCCTCGGGAACACGTGGGTCCTTCTCGGCGGGGTCGTCGTGTTCTTCGCGGGTCTCGCTCTGCTGGTCAGCGCCTACCGCCGCAAGACCGGCATCTGGCTCTCCGGCTTCCAGGCCGGCAGCGCCACGAAGTGGGCGTATCTCATGGGTGCCGTCGGCGGTCTGTCCATCGCCGCCGCAGTCCTGCTCAGCTACACCGACGTCTCCGATCTCTGGGTGTGGGCCGTCGCGGTGGTGATGGGTGTCGCGATCGTCCCGATCGGCCGCACCTACGACCGTGAACTTCGTGCCGAGCTTCGGGGCGAGAGGTGACGCAGGACCGTGCGCCGGCGTTCGACGAGGTGATCCACGCACCGTTGCGACTGCGGATCTGTGCCTTCCTCGACGCCGTCTCGTCGGCGGAGTTCGGAGCCCTGCGCGACGTGCTCGAGGTGGCCGACTCGGTCGTGAGCAAGCACCTCAAGGTCCTCGCCGAGGCGGGCTACGTCAAGCTCGAGAAGCCCACGGGACGGGGCCGCGTCCGGACCTGGGTGCGCCTGACCGACGAGGGGCGCGGGGCCTACCGGGGGCACGTCGCGGCGCTGCGCAGCATCACCGCCGACGCGTCACCTGACTAGGCTGACGCCGCTCCCGTAGCCCAATCGGCAGAGGCAGACGGCTTAAACCCGTCCCAGTGTGGGTTCGAGCCCCACCGGGAGCACCGCAGAAGGCTCAGCCGAGGCGCACGGCCGTGAGGTCGTGGATCTCGCGGCCCGCCGCGATGCCCTTGGCCTCGAACCGCGTCATGACCCGTCCGTCCCAGCGCTCGCTCGGTCCACCCTCGAAGTCGGGGGAGCCGGCCACGACGTCGGCCATCTGCGTGGCGTACTCGGCCCAGTCGGTGGCCATGCGCCACGCGCCGCCCGGCTTGAGCACCCGCGCCGCGAGCGCGGCGAACTCCGGCGTGACGAGTCGGCGCTTGTGGTGCTTCTTCTTGTGCCAGGGGTCGGGGAAGTGCACCCACAGCTCGTCGACCGAGGCCTCGGGGATCATCGTGGCGAGCGCCTCGGCCGCGTTGACGACCGCCATGCGGAGGTTGGTCAGCTCGCCGAGCCGCACCCCGATCAGCGTCTGCGCGACGCCCGGCACGTAGACCTCGAGACCGAGGAAGTCGGTCTCGGGCGACTGCGTCGCGGCGTGCACGATGACCTCGCCGCGACCGCTGCCGATCTCGACGACGAGGGGTGCCGTGCGACCGAACTCCGTCGCGGCATCGAACCGGTGGTCGGGGTGCACCGAGGTGGAACGACCGTCCGCGGGGATGTCGAGCACGACCTGCTCGGCGAGCAGGTCCCAGGCCTTCTGCTGGCGCGGGTTCAAGCGACCGCCACGACGGGTGAAGGAGACGGGCTGGCTCCGGAGGCACCGGTCGGCAGGATCTGGACGGGTGTCGGCCGAATCGGACATGGTGCGCACCTTATCCAGCCCGCCACGATGGTCTGATGAAGGCCATCGCATGACGACCGACGTGATCGAGCCCGACGACAAGGACTGGACCTGGGTCCTGCGCGAGCCCTGCCCCGAGTGCGCGTTCGTCGCCGCTGACGTGGACCCGAGTTGCGTCGGAGCCGTCATCGGCACGCACGTGGAGCGGTGGCAGCGGGTGCTCGCGCGGCCCGGCGCGACGACTCGGGCGCAGGTCGACCGGTGGTCCGACCTCGAGTACGCCTGCCACGTCCGCGACGTGTTCAGGGTGTTCGCGGGGCGGATCGACCAGATGCTGGCTGAGGACCCTGCTCACTTCGCGAACTGGGACCAGGACGCCGCAGCGCTGGAGCACGACTACGCGCACGCGGATCCGACGCGGGTCGAGGTGGAGCTGGCCGTCGAGGGCCGCCGCCTCACGGACTCGTTGAGTCGCGTCGGTGACGGCGACTGGCAGCGACGCGGCCTGCGCTCCAACGGGTCGGAGTTCACGACCGCGACGCTCGCGCAGTACCTCCTCCACGACCTCGAGCACCACCTCGTCGACGTCGACGGCTGACCCGAGGGCCGGGGGTCGACCGGTGCCGACGTTCTGCGCGGTAGTGCGCACTGCGTGGTACTGTTCAACGCATGGATGCAACGCAGCTCCTCAAGGGCGTGCTCGACGTCGCCGTGCTGGCGGTCGTCGAGGCCGAGGACGGGTACGGCTACGACGTCGTCCGGCGGCTCCGCGCCGCCGGGCTCGAGGACGTCGGTGACGCGTCGGTCTACGGCACGTTGCGCCGGCTCTACTCCGCCGGTGCGCTCACCTCGTACGTCGTCCCCTCCGAGGAGGGGCCGCACCGCAAGTACTACGGCATCACCGACCAGGGCCGCACGATGCTCGGGCACCAGCGCAAGACCTGGGCCGAGTTCGCCGCGACCATGACCGATCTCCTCACCCCGGAGGCAGCAGCATGACCACCACGGTTCCCACCGAGATCGCCTCGTTCGCCGCGAGCGTGCGTGCCGAGCTCGCCGACCTTCCTGCCGAGGAGGTCGAGGAGCTCACCGAGGGCCTCGAGGCCGACCTGGCCGAGGCGTTCCGGGAAGACCTCGCCCGTGAGCTCGGCGACCCCGCCGCCTACGCGACCGAGCTGCGAGCGGCCGCCGGCCTGCCAGCACCTGCCGTGGCGGCAACGCGCACCTCGGTCGCCGACACCGTGCGGGCGTTCGGTCGGGACTCCCGGGCGTTCGTCGCCGACCACCCGGTGCTCGAGCGTGTGGTGGGCTTCGTCGTCTCGCTGCGTCCGGCCTGGTGGCTCGTGCGCGCCTGGGCCGCCTGGCTGGTCCTGGCGGAGATGCTCGGAACGGGTGGCGGCTTCGGCTCGCTCGTGGTCCTGGTCGTGCTGGCGGTCGGCAGCGTCGCGGTCGGCCTCGGGCGGTGGCCCCAGTGGTTCAGTGCCGTCATCATCGCGGGCAACGTGGTCGCGGTGGTCGTCGTGGTCGGCATGGCGGCGTCACTCCCGTCCTCCCTGACGGACTCGAGCTCCCTCGACGACGGATCGTCCTACGTCGAGGACCTCACTGGCGTCTACCTGGACGGTCAGCAGGTCACCAACGTCTTCGCCTACGACGCCGCCGGTCAGCCGCTCACGGACGTCCAGCTCTTCGACCAGGACGGGCGTCCGCTGGCGACCTCGGTCCCGGGTGGCAACGGGTGCCTGGACCCGGACTGCGTCGACATCGGGCTCTGGTCGCCCATGACTCTCGTGACGGGTCAGGAGGTCTTCAACGTCTACCCGCTGGAGATGGTCGAGGCCCGGTCCGACGAGCTGGGCCAGCTCGTCCCGGTTCCGGCCGCCCAGCCGATGACCCGGGTCGCGCCCTACACGCAGGTGCCCGCCCTGAGCCCGATGGTGGCTCCGACGCCGTAGGCGGCTCAGCCCGCGGTGACACCTGTCCGGTTGCGCACAGAAACCGCACAGACGGGAGCAAAACCCCAGTAGCGTGCGTTGTATAGGGTGAACCCATCAGGCTCGATGATGCGAGCCGACCTCCCGGAGGGAATCATGCACAGCTCGAACCCCGTCTTCTCCCGCAACGAGAGCTTCAACGGCCGCTCGTCGTCGGTCCAGACCGACCCGTCGCAGTGGACCATCGACACCAACGCCCAGCCCGGCTACGCCCCGCCGGCCGCGGCCTCGTCCGATCGCATGACGATCGACTCGGTCGTCGAGAAGACGGCCGTCACGCTCGGCATCGTCATCGCCGCCGCGGCTGTCGCCTGGGTCGTGATCGGCCAGCTGATCCTCGGCGAGAACAACGCCGGCGAGACCGTCGTGAGCCAGGACGCCATGAACACGGCGTACATGTTCTCGATCGGCGGCGCCATCGTCGGCTTCGCCCTCGCGATGGTCAACTCCTTCAAGAAGATCATCAGCCCCGCGCTCGTCATCGGGTACGCGATCGCCGAGGGCGTGTTCGTCGGCGCCTTCTCAAAGATCGTCGCCGCCTACGTCGGCGACGTCAGCATCGTCTTCCAGGCGATCGTCGGAACGTTCGTGGCCTTCGGTGCCACGCTCGCGGCCTACAAGTTCTTCAACATCCAGGTCACCGACAAGTTCCGCAAGGTCGTCACGATCGCGATCTTCGCCTTCGCCGGTGCCACGATCATCAACCTGCTGCTGTCGCTCACGGGGGTCGTCGACAACGGCGGCATCCGTGGCTTCAACACGCTCGGCCTGGTCGTCTCGGCGTTCGCCGTCGTGCTGGCGGTCCTGATGCTCGTGCTCGACTTCGACTACATCGAGAAGGGCGTCCAGGCCGGCCTGCCGAAGCGCGAGTCCTGGCGCGCGGCCTTCGGCCTGACCGTCACCCTGGTCTGGCTGTACATCGAGATCCTGCGCATCCTGGCCATCTTGCGCGGCAACGACTGATCCTCGGATCCGTCCGAACGAACGCCCCCGACCGGTTCACCGGTCGGGGGCGTTCGTTGTCGTCGGCGGTGGCTCAGCGCAGGCGACGCAGGACGCCCGCCCAGCGGCCGGCGCGGCGCACCTCGGTGCCAGAGCGCTGCGCAGCCTCCTCGGCGGCCTCCTCGACCGGCATCATCTCCTCGTTCTCGCCCGGGTGCTCCTCGAGCGGCTCGCTGCGTCGCTCGTGGACCGCGTCGGCGAGGGAGGGCAGGAGCGCCCGCGCCATGGCGGCGTAGCCCGAGGCCGAGGGGTGGAACCGGTCGTCGCCGAACATCAGGTCGTGGTGCTCGCGGATCATCGACGCCAGGAGCGAGCCCAGGGAGACGGTGCGAGCGCCGGCCTCGATCGCGCCGACGGTCTGCTTGCGGGCCATGCGGCGGCTCTGGAGTCGGGCGATGCTGCGCAGGGGCTGCATCAGCGGCTTGACGGTGCCGAGGTCGGGGCACGTGCCGACGACGACGTCGGTGCCGGCGGCGACGAGCCGACTGATCGCGACCTGCAGGTCGCCGACAGCATCGGTCATCGACTTCAGGTGGGTCACGTCGTTGGCGCCGATCACGATGACGGCGACGTCGGCGCCGAACTCGATGCCGCGGTCGACCTGCTCGGCGAGGTCGCTGCTCTCGGCACCCACGACGGCGACGCTGCGCACCTGCACGGGACCCTGCACCAGCTGCGCGAGGCCCCAGCCCATCATGGCCGGCGGCGTGGTCATCTGGGTCTGCATGCCGTAGCCCACCGCGGCGGAGTCGCCGAGGACCAGGAGGCGCACGGTCTCGCCCGAGAGGTTGTCGCCGTACAGTCCGTCCGGCGAGGGCGGACGTGCGTCGGTGACGCCGATGAGGCGACGGGCCAGCACCGTCTCGCCGAACAGGAAGCCCACCGAAGCCCCGACGGCGCCGGCGGTCCCGAGAGCGGTGGTGGCCGCCACCCGTCGACTGACACGCATGGTCCCACCCTAGTGACCGGGTCCGTCCCGGGCTCGTCGGCGCCATGGCCGATGATGGGTGACATGCCCGACACCGTCCCGAATCTGCGCGACCTCCACGGCATGGCCATCGACGGCGGCGTGGTGGCACCGGGCCGCCTGCTCCGCAGCGCGGCGCCCGCGGTCGGCGACGCCGCCCCGGTCGGCGTGCCGTGGCCCCCCACGGCGGTCATCGACCTGCGGTCGGCCAGCGAGATCGAGCCGGAGCACCCGCTCGCCGACCATGCCGCGATCCACCGTGTCCCGCTGCTGGGCGCGCTCCGGCCGGGGGCGGCCCGGGCCAGCGACCTGACCGGTCTCTACCGCGTGCTCGTCGACTCGGCCGGTCCGATGCTCGTCGACGTCGTCCGAGCCGTGTCCACCTCGCCCGGTCCGGCTCTCGTGCACTGCGCAGCGGGCAAGGATCGCACCGGGATCTCCGTCGCGTTGTCGCTGCTGCTCGCAGGTGCGGCGGTCGACGACGTCGTGGCCGACTACCTCGAGACTGCCCGGCACCGCGACGCGATCGACGCACGGCTCACCGCCACGGCGGGCCACGACCACCGCCAGACGTTGCCGGCCGCCTTCTTCGAGACCAAGGCCGAGGCCGTGCTCTCGGTCGTCGAGCTCTGGGACGCCCACGCGGGCGGGGTCCACGGGTGGTTCGAGAAGGTCGGCGGCACGTCCGACGACGTCGAACGCCTCCACGGTCACCTCCGCGGTGACACGATGGCGTCATGACCAAGCTTCGGCTGGACGACTCCGGTGCCGAGACCCTGGAGCCACGCGAGGTGCCGCTCGGTGGCATCCGCGGCATCACGGTGCACCGCACCCTGCCGCACCGGTCGCGTCCCACGATCGGCGCGTGGTGCTTCGCCGACCACTTCGGTCCCACCGATGCGCGCATGAACGTGCTCCCGCACCCGCACACGGGTCTGCAGACCGTCACGTGGCCGATGGCGGGCCGGATCCGGCACCGCGACAGCCTGGGCTCGGACGTCATGCTGCAGCCGGGCGAGCTCAACCTCATGACGTCGGGCGACGCGGTCTCGCACTCGGAGATCAGCGACGCCGACGACCCCACCCCCATGTCCGGGGTCCAGCTGTGGGTCGCCCTGCCCGACTCCCGACGGCTCGGACCCGCTGACTTCGAGCACGTCCCCGACCTGCCCCGGGTCGAGGGGCGGGGCTGGGACGGGGTGCTCGTGGTCGGCGACTTCGCGGGCGCGTCCTCGCCCGCCCGGGTGTACACCCCGCTCGTCGGCGTGCAGATCTCCCTGCACGATCCCGACGTCGTGCTCGACCTCGACCCGTCGTTCGAGCACGGCGTCCTGGCGCTCGACGGCCCGGTCGACGTCGACGGCACCACGGTCGGCCACCGCGCCCTGCGCTACCTCGACGCCTCACCTCGGGTGCACCTCGGCGGGCCGGGCCGCACGGTCCTGCTGCTCGGCGGCGAGCCCTTCACCGAGAAGCTCGTGATGTGGTGGAACTTCATCGCCCGCGACCACGACGAGATCGTCCAGGCCCGCGACGACTGGATGTCCCGACCGGTCGGCGGACGCTTCGGCCGGGTCGAGGGACACGGCGAGGAGTTCATCCCCGCCCCCGAGCTCCCCAACGTCCGCCTCCGCCCCCGGGTCCGCCTGAAGTACTGATCGGACGGCCGCGTGTCCGGCTCGTCCCTCGCCGGACACGCGGCCTCATTCCTGTGGCTCGCTGGCGCTCGCCACAGGCCGATCACCCTCGCTTCGCTCGGGCCATGGTGATGGCCCGTGGCACAGATGTCGAGACCCCACCGGCTTCGCCGATGGGGTCTCGACATACGTTGCCGTATTGAGATACCGTCGGTATCGGGAATTGTGACGTGGAGCACCGAGGAGCATGGATGAGCTGGATCAACGGCAAGGTCGCGGTCGTGACGGGCGCAGGGTCGGGCATCGGTCGGGCGCTCGCGCTGGAGCTGACCCGACGTGGTGCGACCGTGGCGATCAGCGATGTCGACGTCGCCGGACTGGAGGCGACGGCCGAGCAGGTCCGTCAGCTCGGCGGCACGGTGCGGTCCGACGTCATCGACGTCTCGCAGCGCGAGATCGTCGAGCACTACGCCGCCGAG
>CAYRZN010000088.1:0-11140 GCA_964428825.1 uncultured Aeromicrobium sp. | reverse complement strand
GCTGGACTCGATGTCGTCGGGCACCGGCAGGAGCGCCTTGTAGCGCCAGATGTTGGCGGGACCTGCCTCGATCTGGGCCCGGGTCACGTCGCCGAACCGGTAGGCGATCTCGAGCGGGCCGAAGCACTCGTGGCAGGCGTAGTGCGGGCCGAGCTCGCGCGTCGCGCCGCACTCGCGACAGACGAGGCCGACGGCGGGGCCGAAGGCGCCTTCACGCAGGACGGGGCCGGTGGCGGTGGTCTCGGGGGTCGGGGCAGTGATGCTCATGGAGCCTCCTCGTTCATCTTCCCCGGGTACGAGCCGGGCCGGACGGAGCACCTGGTCGAGATCCGACTGGTTGCTGGGGCTTTAGCGGGCCGTGTCCCTCCACCCCTCATGATGAGTGGGACAAGCCTACGAACGCGTCTCGCGATGTGTCCAATCGGTCCGGATGGTGGACGCGTCAGTCCCGCGTCCCGCGCCGGCGCGCGCGGCGAGTGCGAGGCGCGGGGTAGCCGCCGTCCGCCAGTCCGGCGAGACGCTCGAACGGGTTGTACGCGCTGTGGTCGCCCGCCAGGACCCACGACGCGCCGGCCGCCACGGCGTACGGCACGAGCATGAGTGGCCCGAGGCACCACGCGTACTGCGAGCAGTGCCGGTCCTCGTGACGCAGGAGCACCTGGCGCGACCGGAGGGCACCGAGGCTGCTGGTGCTGATCACGATGCTTCCCAGCGTGAAGGCCCCCGCCCGCGGGAAGCCCCACCGGTAGCCGCCGGCGATCCACGTGCCACGACCCCGACGCTCGAGACGGGCTCCCCCGGCACGCGCGACCAGCAGACCGAGCGGCGTCGACAGGTTGACCCAGTTCACGACGGTCCTGACCCGCGTCCACGGCGTGTCCGGCAGGACGCTGCCGCTCACCCCCGCGGCCACCGCGCGGGCCTCAGGCCACCGGGTCGACGACGTCGGCCAGGCTCGTGAGCCACTCGGCGACGCCGTCGGGCCCCTCGAGGACCAGGTCCGAGCGCGCCACGAGGGCGTCCTGCTCGGTGGAGGCCGAGCAGACCTTGAGGGTCGTGACACCGCGGCTCGCCAGGTCGTCGAGCGCGTCGAAGGCCGGCAGGTCGCCGAGGTCGTCGCCGGCGAAGACGACGGTGTGCACCGCGAGCCCGGCCACGACGTCGAGCAGGGCGTCACTCTTGGTGATCGAGGCGGAGCGGAGCTCGTAGACCTGGCGTCCCGGCTCGAAGGTCAGCTCCAGGGTCCGCGCGAGGTCGCGCAGCGGGTCGATGACGGCGGTGGCCACCTCGGCACTGAGCCCGCGGGTGTGCACCGCCACGGCGAGACCCTTGTCCTCGACCAGGGCACCCGGCGCGCCCCAGGCCTCGAGCAGCGCCGGGAGGTCGGCCACGAGCCGGTCGACGACCTCGTGGCGGTCGGCTCCCTCGATGACGCCCGTGGCCGGGGACCACCGCTCGGCCCCGTACTGCCCGCGCACGACGAGGTCGTGCAGCCCGGGGTGCGCGTCGAGGTCGCCCAGCTGTCGGACCTGCGCGACCGGGCGGCCCGTGATGATCGCGAGTCCGCCCAGGCGCGGTCCGAGCCGGTCGAGCGCGGCCAACGATCGGGGGTGGACCCCGGCCGCGGTCGGGTCCACGACGATCGGCGCGAGCGTGCCGTCGAAGTCCAGCGCGAGCAGGACTCCGGCGGGGTCGTTCGCGACGATCCGGAGCAGGTCGTCAGCAGAGGTCACGACAACGATGATGGACGACTGATCAGCACGACCGTCAGCCGGTCGTCCCGCATGCCGTCGACGCTCGGCCGGATGCGTGTGATGCCGAGGTCCTCGGCGAGCGTCTGGGCCTGCGCCTCGAGCTGCGGCGGGAAGTACACCGTGTTCTCCGGATAGCTACCGCCGGTGTCGCCCGTGCGCAGGTCGGGCCAGCCCCGGTCACCCAAGAGGTCGGCGGCCTTGGACGCGAGTCCGTCGATGCCGGTGCCGTTCAGCACCGAGACGCCCGGGCTGCGGTCGACGACGGGCGTCGGGGGCGGGGGCGGCGGGGCCTCGGTGGTCGGCGCGGGCGTGCTGGGAGCGGGGGTGCTCGGCGCGGGCGTGGGCTCGGTGGTGCCCGCCGAGGAGGCGACGGGGTCCGGGTCGGCGTCGCGGGTGGCGTCCCAGGCGAGCCATCCGATGCCGGCGGCACCGACCACGACCGCGACCAGCGCGACCACGATCAGCCAGACCGGAGGGACGTACGCCCGGCGGCTGACCGTGCGGCGGTGGTCCATGATGTTCAGACGTCGATGCCGAGCCGTCGCGCCGTGCGCGACCGCGCCCGGTCGGCGCGCAGCCGGCGCAGACGCTTGACGAGCAACGGGTCGAACGCCAGGGCGTCCTCGCGGTCAAGGAGCGCGTTCAGGACTTGGTAGTACCGGGTGGCCGACATGTCGAACTTCTCGCGGATGGCCTGCTCCTTGGCACCGGCGTACTTCCACCAGGTGCGCTCGAGATCGAGGATCTCGCGTTCGCGATCGTCGAGGGACCCGGCAGGGGTGCCGTGGGTCTCCTGGGATCGGGGCGCAGCGCTCATGCCGCCATGGTAGCGGCGAATCACACGCATGTCATTCGTTCGGCACGCGTGCGCCACGTGGTCTGGCTAGGGTGGGGCCATGGCCTCCGGCAGCGGGAAGTTCGGCAACGCGGAGTTCGTCGTGATCGCCAATCGGCTGCCCGTCGACCGGGTCACCTCCCCCGACGGCAGCACGACCTGGCGCACCTCCCCCGGCGGACTCGTCACGGCGCTCGAGCCCGTCATGCGACGCAAGGGCGGCGCGTGGATCGGCTGGCACGGCGCTCCCGACGAGAAGCTTCGTCCCTTCACCCACCAGGGCCTCAAGCTCGTGCCCGTGCACCTGTCGGAGTCCGAGGTCGTCGAGTACTACGAGGGATTCTCGAACGGCACCCTGTGGCCGCTCTACCACGACGTCATCGCCCCGCCAGCCTTCCACCGCGAGTGGTGGGACGCCTACGTCACGGTCAACCGGCGCTTCGCCGAGCGAGCCGCCAAGGTCGCGTCCGAGGGCGCGATCGTGTGGGTGCAGGACTACCAGCTGCAGCTCGTCCCGGCGATGCTGCGCGAGCTGCGTCCCGACGTGAAGATCGGCTTCTTCCTGCACATCCCGTTCCCTCCCACCGAGCTGTTCCAGCAGCTGCCGTGGCGGCGCGAGATCCTCGAGGGCCTGCTCGGTGCCGACCTCGTGGGTTTCCAGCTCAACGGCGCGGCCGGCAACTTCATCCGGCTCGTCCGTCAGCGCGTCGGGCACAAGACCCACCGCGACTCGGTCTACCTGCCGGACGGCCGGGTCGTGCGGGCCAAGGCCTATCCGATCTCGATCGACGCCAAGGGGTTCGAGGAGCTGGCCCGCGATCCCGCCGTCGTCGCCCGCGCGGCGCAGATCCGCGAGAGCCTCGGCAACCCCACCACGATCGTGCTCGGCATCGACCGGCTCGACTACACCAAGGGCCTGCGCCAGCGCATCCGCGCGTTCGGTGAGCTCATCACGGCCGGCTCGGTGCACCCGGACGACGCGGTCTTCGTCCAGGTCGCCACCCCGTCGCGCGAGCGCGTCGACCAGTACCGGCTCCTGCGTGACGACGTCGAGCGTCTCGTGGGTCGCATCAACGGCGACGTCGGTCGCATCGGCCGTCAGGCCATCACCTACCTGCACGCGTCCTACCCCCGCGAGGAGATGGCCGCGCTCTACCGCGCGGCCGACGTCATGGTCGTCACCCCGCTGCGTGACGGCATGAACCTCGTGGCCAAGGAGTACATCGCGTGTCGCTACGACGAGCGCGGCTCGCTCGTGCTGAGCGAATTCGCAGGAGCCGCGGGCGAGCTCAAGCAGGCGTACCTCGTCAACCCGTACGACATCAACGGCATGAAGCACGCGATGCTCGAGGCGATCAAGGCCGGGCCCAAGGAGCAGGCGCGTCGCATGAAGGCGTTGCGCAAGCAGGTCATGGAGAACGACATCGACCAGTGGGCCAACGACTTCCTGGTCGAGCTGGCCCCGGAGACGCACACCAAGCGCACCCGCCCGTCGCATGAGCGCTGACCACTGGCACGAGCGACCGACCCTGCGCGGTGACCACGTCACGCTGGTCCCGCTCGGGCCCGAGCACGCCGACGGCCTGTTCGCGGCAGCCGATGCCGACGAGGTCTTCCGCTGGCTGCCGGTCGCTCGGCCGAGCGACGTCGGACAGATGCGGGCCTTGGTCGGCGAGATGCTCACCCGCGAGCCGAACCAGCTGACCTGGGCCCAGACGCTCACCGCGACCGGCGAGGTGGCCGGCTTCACGACGTTCTACGACATCGACCCGCCGCAGCGGACCGTCGCGATCGGCTGGACCTGGCTCGGTTCGCGCTTCTGGCGCTCCGGCGTCAACACCGACGCGAAGCTGCTGCTGTTGTCACGCGCGTTCGACGACCTGGGGTGCGTGCGCGTCGTGTGGCACACCGACGTCAACAACGAGCGGTCCCAGGCGGCCATCGCCCGGCTCGGCGCCACGCGCGAGGGGCTGCTCCGCAAGCACAAGCGCCGCCCCGACGGCTCCTGGCGCGACACCGTGCTGTTCTCGATGCTCGACACCGAGTGGCCCGCCGCCCGCGAGCGGCTCGCCGCTCGCTCCCCCCACCCCTAGGTACCGCTCGCAATCAAGCCCTGCGGGAGCGGGCCAGGAGCGTGAGCGCCACGACGAGGGCGAGCACGGTCGCCGAGAAGGTCACGGCGAAGGCCGGCGTGTGGCCGCCGTCGGGGGCGATGCCCGGCACGCCGTCGGCCAGGCGTCCCGCCAACGACGAGCCGAGCGCGTAGCCCACGCCGGTCGCGCCGGCGAGGAGCGTCATCGCCGTGCCCACCCGGTCCGGTGCGACGATCTGGCCCGCCGTGGCGAACGTGCTGATCATGAACGGCGCCACGGCGAAGCCGAGCAGCGCGATGACCGCCACGAGCTGGCCGACGGTCTCGACCAGCAGCAGGGGTGCCGAGAGCACCACGAGGCCAGCCGCGGCCACGACCAGTCGCTGCGGATAGCCGATGCGTTCGGGGAGCGCGGCGACCGCGAGTCCCGCGATCGCGCTGCCGATCCCGAGCGTCGCGTGGATGACGCCCGCGAGGCCCGGCTGACCCTCCGCCGTCGCCAGCACCGTCGAGCCGGTCTGGGTCGCGCCGAACAGCATCCCGATCAGCAGCTGGGCGGCCGCCAACGTGAGCAGCATCCCGGTCAGCAGACGGCCGGTCGAGGCCACGGCGCTCGGGTCGGGCCGGGTCAGCGCGGCCGTCGGGTGCAGCGCAAAGGCCGAGCCGAACAGAGCCAGCACGACCGCCGCCAGCAGCAGCGCCTCGGACGGGTCGACGAGCACCGCGAGCAGGCCGACCGTGGCCGGGCCCAGCACGAAGGAGAGCTCGTCGGCGGCGCCCTCGTAGGAGAAGGCGGCGTCGAGCAGCTTGCGTCGCTCGCGCGTGCCCACCAGGACGGGACCCCAGCGCACCCGGGCGAGCGGCCCGATCTGCGGAATCGCCAAGCCGGCGAGCGCCGACGTCGCGATCACGGCGGGCGAGGAGGCGCCGCTGTGCGTGACGAGCACCAGTAGCACGAGCCCGGCGCCCCCGGCGATCGACTGCCCGAGCACGACGGGACGCTGACCCGTCCGGTCCGCCAGCGAGCCGAAGACCGGCGCACCCACGGCGTTCGCGACCGCGAGCGCACCCGCGGCACCGCCGGCGACCGCGTAGCTTCCCGTCGCGTCGCTGACCAGCAGCAGCGTGCCCATCTGGCTCATCGCGAGCGGGACACGGCCGAGGAACGCGATCACGACGTACACCGGCCCCACGGTCCGGACGAGCAGACGGTAGGACTGCAGAGCACTCACGGCCCGAGGCTACGCTGCCCACGTGCCCCGCCCCCTCGCCGACGTCATCGCGCCGGACTGGGCCGAGGCGCTCGCCCCGGTCGCCGACGACGTCGCCGCGATGGGCGAGTACCTGCGCGAGGAGATCGCCAAGGGGCGGCGCTACCTGCCGGACGGTGAGCACGTGCTGCGCGCCTTCACCCGTCCCCTCGCCGACGTGCGCGTCCTGATCACGGGCCAGGACCCCTACCCCACGCCCGGCCACCCGATCGGGCTGAGCTTCGCGGTCGCGCCGGACGTCCGCCCCCTGCCCCGCAGCCTGCAGAACATCTACGCCGAGATGCAGACCGACCTCGGCGTCCCGCCCGCCGCCCACGGCGACCTCACGCCGTGGGCCGACCAGGGCGTCCTGCTCCTGAACCGCGTGCTCACGGTGCGTCCCGGCAACCCGGGCAGCCACCGGGGCAAGGGCTGGGAGCGCGTCACCGAGCAGGCCATCCGTGCTCTCGTCGAACGCGGTGGACCGCTCGTGGCGATCCTGTGGGGACGCGATGCCCAGAACCTCGCCCCGCTGCTGGGCGAGGTTCCGCAGATCACCTCCCCCCACCCCAGCCCACTGTCGGCGTCGCGCGGATTCTTCGGCTCCCGGCCCTTCAGTCGCGCCAACGAGCTGCTCGTCGCCCAGGGCGCGCAGCCGATCGACTGGCGCCTCGACCGGGAGGCCTCCCCGCCCGCCAACTAGGCTGACGCCATGACCGATCGCGCCCCGTCCCCACGTCCTGTCAAGGACCGGGCCGTCGTGAT
This sequence comes from uncultured Aeromicrobium sp., assembly GCA_964428825.1. GTDB lineage: Bacteria > Actinomycetota > Actinomycetes > Propionibacteriales > Nocardioidaceae > Aeromicrobium. The sequence goes on along the minus strand of CAYRZN010000088.1, from coordinate 4,444 downwards.
CGACCGCGGCTTCGCGATCTTCCAGCGGTGGGCCCTCCGCGCCGTCGTGATCGCCGCGGCGGCCTACGTCCTGGGCTGGGTCGTCGGTCGCACGTGGATGATCTGGTTCCCCGTCGCCCTGGCGCTGGTGATCGCCACGGTCCTCGCCCCGCCCGTCACGTGGCTGCGTCGCCGACGCGTCCCGGACGGGCTCGCCGCGGCCGCCGTCATGATCGGCTTCATCGGCATCATCAGCACCACGATCGCGATCCTGGCGCCCCAGGTGGCCGGACAGGCGCCCGACATCGCCGACAAGGCCGTGGGCGGCCTGTCCGAGGTCCGCGACTGGCTGCGCGACGGGCCCTTCAACGTGAGCGACGTGCAGATCACGAACGCCATCTCGGCGGTCCAGGAGCAGATCCGCACGAGTGCGTCCGCCATCAGCGCCGGCGTGTTCTCGACGATCGGGGTCGCCACGAACGTCGTCCTCAACGTCGTGGTCACGCTGATCCTGACGTTCCTGTTCATCAAGGACGGCCACAAGTTCCTCCCCTGGGTCGGCACGCTGGCCGGGCACCGCGCGGGGATCCACACGGTCGAGGTGCTGGGCCGTTCCTGGGACACCTTGGGCGGCTTCATCCGGACGCAGACGCTCGTGTCGTTCATCGACGCCGTGATCATCGGCGTCGGCCTGCTGATCGTGGGCGTGCCCCTGTGGGTCCCCCTCGCGGTCCTCACCTTCTTCGGTGGTTTCATCCCGATCATCGGCGCCTTCGTCTCCGGCGCGCTCGCGGTGCTCGTGACCCTGGTGACGAACTCGCCCAAGGACGCCCTGATCGTCCTGCTGATCGTGTTCGCCGTGCAGCAGCTCGAGGGCAACGTGCTCTCGCCGTGGCTGCAGGGCAAGACGATGAACCTGCACGCCGCCGTCGTGCTGCTCTCGGTGCTGGCCGGTGGCTCGCTGTTCGGCATCACCGGCGCCTTCCTCGCGGTGCCGGTCGTCGCGACCGTCGCCACCGTGCTGCGCTACGTCAACGAGCAGATCGACGAGAACGTCGACATCGCCGCTCCCCCGGAGGACTCCGAGGGGTCCGAACGCCACCGTCACGACCACGACGCTGCCGACGTCGTCATCGCCGACGCCGACCGGCCGTGACGCTTCCTGCGCTGACCGTCCGTGGACGGTCCCTGCGGCGTGACCGCGCGCTCGTCATGGCCATCATCAACCGCACGCCCGACTCCTTCTACGACCGCGGCGCAAACTTCGCCGACGACGCAGCGCTCGACGCCGTGCGCCGGGCCGTGGCCGAGGGGGCCGACGTCGTCGACGTCGGCGGCGTGAAGGCCGGCCCCGGCGACGAGGTCGACGCGACCGAGGAGCTGCGTCGCACCGCCGGCTTCATCGCCACGGTCCGTGGCGAGCACCCCGACGTCGTCATCAGCATCGACACGTGGCGCGCCGAGGTCGCCCGCCGGTGCCTCGAGGCCGGCGCCGACCTCGTCAACGACACGTGGGCCGGTGCCGATCCCCGCCTCCGCGAGGTCGCGGCCGAGCACCGCGCCGGTTTCGTCTGTTCGCACACCGGGGGCGCCGTCCCGCGGACCCGTCCGCACCGCGTGCGCTACGACGACGTGGTCGCCGACGTCGTCACCACCACGACCAAGGCGGCCGAGGCGCTCGTCGCGGCGGGCGTGCCCCGCGAGGGCATCCTGATCGATCCCACGCACGACTTCGGCAAGAACACCTGGCACAGCCTCGAGCTCGTCCGGCGCACCGACGCGCTCGTCGCCACCGGTTGGCCGGTGCTGATGGCGCTGAGCCGGAAGGACTTCATCGGCGAGACCCTCGACCTGCCCCCCGACGAACGGCTCGAGGGCACCCTGGCGGCCACCGCCTGGGCGGCGCAGGCGGGGGCGGCGATGTTCCGCACCCACGACGTGGAGGCGACCCGCCGCGTCCTGGAGACCGTCGCGACGATCGCCGGCGACCGTCGCCCGACCCGAACGGTGCGCGGCCTTGCCTGACCACGAGGGGCCTGACTCCTCCGTCGCCGACTGGTTCGTCCGGCGCACGCTGCCCGCCACCGAGCACGACCCTGCCGAGCTGGCCGGACGCAAGCGCGGACTCCGGGTCGCGGCCGTGCTCCCGGCCCGCAACGAGGAGGCCACGGTCGGCGACATCGTCCGCGCCGTCGGGGCGGGCCTGCGCGACCACCACGGGCTCGTCGACGAGGTCGTCGTCGTGGACTCGCACTCCGACGACGGCACGGCCAAGGTCGCGGCAGCGGCCGGAGCACGGGTCGTCACCTGCACGGCCGCGCCGGACGACGGCAAGGGCGGCGCGATCCGCAGTGGCCTGGCCGGCACCGACGCCGATCTGGTGGTCTTCCTCGACGCCGACGTCGAGTCGTTCCGGGAGGGCTACGTCACGGGTCTCCTGGCTCCCCTGCTCGACGACCCGTCGCTCGTGCTCGCGAAGGCGTTCTACGACCGCCCGTTCCGGACCGAGGCGGCCCGGAACGGTGACGACGGTGCGTCCGGCGGTTCGCGCCTCAACGGGGGCGGCCGGGTGACCGAGCTCGTGGCCCGGCCCACGATCGCGGAGCGGGCACCCGAGCTCTCCGGCTTCGCCCAGCCGTTGGCGGGCGAGTACGCGGTCCGACGCCACGCCGTGGTCCGCCAGCCGGTCGTGTCGGGCTACGGGGTCGACCTGGGTCACCTGCTGCTCACCTGGCGCGCGCACGGGCTCGACGCGATGTGCCAGGTCGACCTCGGGCACCGCACCCATCGACACCACGACCTCGACGCCCTCGGCCGGATGGCCGCCCAGGTCCGCGCGGCGTTCACGCTCTGCCTCGACGGAGGCCGCGAGGTCCAGACCTCGCACGCCCGCTTCGTGCGCGACGGTGGCGACCGCCTCCGGCGCACGCAGGAACCGGTGACGACCCGACTCCTCGCACCCGTCGAGGCCTGAGTGTCGTCGCCGGGTCACGCCGTGGTGCACCAGCGGAACCGGCCCGCGACCCCCGCCTCGGACCCGGCGGCAACGGCGCGCACCACGAGGTACGGTCACTGCTGACTGCGCTAGGGTGCCCCGTATGACTGAGCTCACTCCTGGCACCCGTTCCGGCGACTCGGTCGGCTGGTCCGTCGACCACGGGGTCCTGACCCTCTGGCTGCGTCGCGGCGCCACCTTGAACGCGGTCAACACCGAGATGCTCGACGACCTCGCGGACGTCGCGCTGCAGGCCACGGAGCACGGTGCGTCCGTGATCGCCCTGCGCGCCGAGGGCCGCGGCTTCTGCTCGGGCGCCGACATCGGCGGCGACCCCGACGCCGAGGCCGGACCGCCCAAGACCGACACGATCGTCGCCGGTGAGCGACTCGTGCGGGCGCTCACGACCTCGCCCCTGCCGGTCGTCTCGGCCGTCCAGGGTCCCTGCGCCGGCATCGGCGTGCCCCTCGCACTCGCCGCCGACCTCACGCTGGCCAGCGACCAGGCCTTCTTCATGCTGGCGTTCACGAAGATCGGGTTGATGCCCGACGGCGGCGCCAGCGCGCTCGTCGCCGCCGCCGTGGGTCGCGCCACCGCCATGCGCATGGCGCTGCTCGCGGAGCGCATCACGGCGGAGGAGGCCGCGGCCCGCGGGCTCGTCGCGACGGTCTCGCGCGCGGATGCGTTCGACGCGCACGTCAACGACGTCCTGGCCCGCCTCGCCGCGGGCCCGTCGGTCGCCTACGCCCTGACCAAGCGGGCGGTCAACGACGCGACGCTCGGCAGCCTCGACCACGCCTTCACCGTCGAGCTCGAGGGCCAGGCCGGACTGCTGGCCGCGGGCGACTTCGTCGAGGGCACGGCGGCGTTCCGCGAGAAGCGCGCCGCGGTCTTCACCGATCGCTGATCCGAGACCCCGACGCTGCTGGGCGCCCCGCCGCCCAGATGTGGCACGATGCCCTGCAAGGTGCCCGAGGATGGCGCCCTGCCAACGAGAGGAACCCACGGGCGATGACCGACGTCGACGCAACTCTGGACGCTGCCGGACTCACCAACACGCACGTCCGCGAGTACGTGAAGCACTGGTTCGAGATCACGGGCGCCGAGCGCCTCGAGGTCGTGAACGCCAGTGACGACGACCGCCTCGTCGCCGAGGCGCTCGAGGCCGGGGAGCTCCTCCCGGTCGGCGAGGGACGCTACTACTCGCGTTCCTACTTCAAGGACACCGCGCGCGCCGAGGAGCGCACCATCGTCGCCACGAGCGACGAGAACGACAAGGGCATCTACAACAACTGGCGTCCCGCGGCCGAGATGAAGGACAAGCTCGTCGGCCTCATGACCGGCGCGTCCGCCGGCAAGACGATGTACGTGATCCCCTACCTGATGGCGCCCCCCGGCTCCCCGCTGGAGAACTTCGCCGCCGGCGTCGAGCTCACCGACAACCGCAACGTCGTCATGCAGATGATCCGC
>CAYRZN010000087.1:0-11330 GCA_964428825.1 uncultured Aeromicrobium sp. | reverse complement strand
GCAGGCCGAGTACGGGCGGCGCTACGGGGGCGACGGCGACGTCTCGCCGATCGACCCTGCCCAGTTCGACCCGCCCGACGGGCTGTTCGTCATCGGCTACGTCGACGGGGAGCCGGCCGTGTCGGGCGGCTGGCGGCGCGGGGGGCCCCGCGGTGCCGCCGACGCCGAGATCAAGCGGATGTACGTGCGACCCCAGTTCGCCCGTCAGGGACACGCGCGGGCGGTCCTGGCCGAGCTCGAGCGGACGGCGCGGGAGGCTGGCATCACCCGATTCGTGCTCGAGACCGGCCTCGCCCAGCCGGAGGCGATCGCCCTCTACACGTCCAGCGGCTACGAGGCGATCGACCCGTTCGGGTTCTACGCGGCCTATGACGACTCCGCCCACTACGGGAAGGTTCTCTGACGGACCGTAGGGTGGCCGCATGACGGTCCGCCGGGTCCAGGGCAGTGAGGTCGAGTACGGCATCGCGGTGCAGGGCCAGCCCCACGCCAACCCGATGGTCACCTCGACGCACGTCGTCAACGCGTACGCCGCGGCGCACGACCTGACCAGGCGGGCGCGGTGGGACTTCGAGGAGGAGAGCCCGCTGCGCGACGCGCGGGGGTTTGACCTGAGCCGCGGCGACGCCGACCCGTCGCAGCTCACCGACGAGGACCTCGGGCTGGCGAACATCATCCTCACGAACGGCGCCCGGCTCTACGTCGACCACGCCCACCCGGAGTACTCCAGCCCGGAGGTCACCAGCCCGCGCGACGTCGTGGTGTGGGAGAAGGCCGGTGAGGAGGTCATGCGCTCCGCCGCAGAGCTCGCGGGACGCATCCCCGCGAACGGCACGATCGTGCTCTACAAGAACAACATCGACAACAAGGGTGCCTCGTACGGCTCGCACGAGAACTACCTGATGAACCGGTCGGTGCCGTTCGAGCAGATCGTCACGCACCTCACACCGTTCTTCGCCTCCCGCCAGATCGTCTGTGGAGCCGGCCGCGTCGGCCAGCAGCAGGACGGCAGCGTCCACGCCTTCCAGATCAGCCAGCGCGCCGACTACTTCGAGGTGCCGGTGGGCCTGGAGACCACGCTCAAGCGGCCCATCATCAACACCCGTGACGAGCCGCACGCCGATGCGCGCAAGTACCGGCGTCTGCACGTCATCATCGGCGACGCCAACTGCTCGGAGACCTCGATCTACCTCAAGCACGGCCTCGCCTCGCTCGTGCTCTCGCTCGTCGAGGCGGGGGAGACCGTCACCGACCTGACCCTGGAGAACCCCGTCAGGGCCCTCCACCAGATCTCCTACGACCCCACGTTGCGCACCGCGGTCACGCTCGCTGACGGCCGCACCATGACGGCGCTGGACCTGCAGGGGGAGTACCTCACCCGCTCGCGCGACTTCGTGGCACGCCAGGGCGACGACGACCCGCAGACCCGCGACGTGCTCGACCGTTGGGAGAGCGTGCTGACCCGCCTCGCCCGCGACCCCATGGACCTCGCGACCGAGCTGGACTGGGTCGCGAAGCTGGCCCTGCTCGAGCGGTACCGCGAGCGCGACGGACTCGACTGGGACCACGCGAAGCTCCACCTGGTCGACCTGCAGTACCACGACGTCCGGGAGGAGCGCGGCCTGTTCCACCAGCTCGTGCGCACCGGCCGCATGCGGCGACTCGTCGACCCCGCCGAGATCACGGCGGCGGTCCAGGCGCCGCCCACCGACACCCGCGCGTACTTCCGTGGCAAGTGCCTGCAGCACTTCGCCGGGGACATCGCCGCCGCCTCGTGGGACTCGGTGATCTTCGACCTGCCGGGCTACGCGTCCCTGCAGCGGGTCCCCACGCTGGAGCCGCTGCGCGGCACGCAGGAGCACGTGGGGGCGTTGTTCGACTCCGGCCCGACGGCGACCGAGCTGTTCCGGGCACTCACGACCGGCGACTGAGCGCGTCAGGACGGCTCGGGTTCGTCACGCGCCCGCAACCGTTCTGGGTCTAGGGTGAAGACATGTCCGAGCAGCAGCACAGGAGCAACCGTCCGGCCAAGGACGACGAGCAGCAGGTCGACGCCGCCCCGGTCGACACCGAGGCCAAGGCCAAGCTCGACGACGACGTCGACTCGATCCTCGACGAGATCGACGACGTGCTCGAGGAGAATGCCGAGGAGTTCGTGCGCAGCTTCGTGCAGAAGGGCGGGCAGTGATGCTGCCCGATGCCTTCCGCACGGCAGGATCGGCCTCGTTCTCGGAGTTCCTCACCCAGCACGCCCCTGACCAGATGCCCGGCGCCGGACGGTCGAGCGCCGAGCGCACGGGGGCCCTCGAGGGGGTCACGCACGGCACCACGATCGTCGCAGCCACCTTCCCCGGTGGCGTGGTCATGGCGGGCGACCGTCGCGCCACGATGGGCAACGTCATCGCCCAGCGCGACATCCAGAAGGTCTTCCAGACCGACGAGTACTCGTGCGTCGGCATCGCCGGCACGGCAGGCCTCGCGGTCGAGATGACCCGCTTGTTCCAGGTCGAGCTCGAGCACTACGAGAAGATCGAGGGCACGGTGCTGTCCACCGAGGGCAAGGCCAACCGGCTCGCCACGCTGATCCGCGGCAACCTGGGCATGGCGATGCAGGGTCTCGCGGTCGTGCCGCTCTTCGCCGCCTACGACCTCGATCTCGGCATCGGACGGATCTTCGCCTTCGACGTCACGGGCAACCGCAACGAGGAGCGCACGTTCCACTCCGTCGGCTCGGGCTCGCTGTTCGCCCGCGGGTCGCTCAAGAAGCTGTACCGCGACGACCTGTCCGAGCGCGACACCGTGACCGCGGCCGTCCAGGCGCTCTACGACGCCGCCGACGACGACTCGGCCACCGGAGGCCCCGACCTGGCACGACGCATCTTCCCCATGGTCGCCGTCATCACCGCTGACGGGTTCCGTGCGTATCCCGACGACGAGACCGCGGCGATCGCCGACCAGGTCGTCGCAGCCCGATTCGATGCGCCGGACGGCCCGTCCGCGCCGCTGATCTGACGAAGGGAGCGGCACCATGACCCAGCAGTTCTACGTCTCGCCCGAGCAGCTCATGAAGGACCGGGCCGACTTCGCCCGCAAGGGCATCGCCCGGGGCCGGTCGGTCACCGTGGTCCAGTACGCCGACGGCATCCTGTTCGTCGCGGAGAACCCGTCGCAGGCCCTGCACAAGATCAGCGAGATCTACGACCGCATTGGGTTCGCCGCGGTGGGCCGGTACAACGAGTTCGAGAACCTCCGCATCGCGGGGGTCCGCCTGGCCGATCTGCGTGGGTACTCCTACGACCGCCGCGACGTCACGGGCCGCAGCCTGGCCAACGCGTACGCCCAGACCCTCGGCACGATCTTCTCCTCCGGCGGCGAGAAGCCCTACGAGGTCGAGCTGTTCGTGGCCGAGCTCGGCACCGAGCCCGCGGGCGACCAGATCTACCGGCTCACCTACGACGGCTCCGTCGCCGACGTGCGGGGCTGGGGCGTCATGGGCGGCACGACCGAGTCGGTCGAGCAGTGGTTCACCGACCACTACGCCGCGGACCTGGACCTCGGGTCCGCACTGAGGCTCGCCCGCACGGCCCTGGGTCACGACGACGCGGCACCGCGCGAGGTGCCGGCCGAGTCGCTGGAGGTCGCGGTGCTCGACCGCTCGCGGGGCCAGCTGCGCAAGTTCAAGCGTCTGCCGGACGCCACCGTGGCCGAGCTGCTCGAGGGGTAGTCGACATGGACCGGCGCATCATGGGCATCGAGAACGAGTACGGCGTCACCTGCTCGTTCAAGGGTCAGCGCCGCCTGTCGCCCGACGAGGTCGCGCGCTACCTGTTCCGCCGCGTCGTCTCGTGGGGCCGCAGCAGCAACGTGTTCCTGCGCAACGGCTCGCGGCTCTACCTCGACGTCGGCAGCCACCCCGAGTACGCCACGCCGGAGTGCGACGACGTCGCCGAGCTCGTCACGCACGACAAGGCGGGCGAGCGCATCCTCGAGGGCCTCATGCTCGACGCGCAGGAGCGCCTGCGCGACGACGGCATCGAGGGCGACATCTACCTGTTCAAGAACAACACCGACTCCGCCGGCAACTCGTACGGGTGCCACGAGAACTACCTCGTGACCCGAAGCGGCGAGTTCAGCCGCATGGCCGACGTGCTGATCCCCTTCCTCGTGAGCCGCCAGATCATCTGCGGCGCCGGCAAGGTCCAGCAGACCAGTCGCGGCACGATCTTCTCGGTCAGCCAGCGTGCCGAGCACATCTGGGAGGGCGTCTCGAGCGCCACGACCCGGTCGCGCCCCATCATCAACACCCGCGACGAGCCGCACGCCGACGCCGAGCGGTTCCGGCGTCTGCACGTCATCGTGGGTGACTCGAACATGAGCGAGACCACGACGATGCTCAAGGTCGCCACGACCGAGCTCGTCCTGCGCATGATCGAGGCCGGCGTCACGATGCGCGACCTCACGCTCGACAACCCGATCCGGGCCATCCGCGAGATCTCGCACGACATGACGGGGCGCAAGAAGGTCCAGCTCGCCAACGGTCGCGAGCTCTCGGCACTGGAGATCCAGGCCGAGTACTTCGGCAAGGCCGCGGAGTTCGTCGACCGCCAGGGCATCACCGACCCCGTCATCCACCGCGCGCTCGACCTGTGGGAGCGCACGCTCAAGGCCGTCGAGTCCGAGGACCTCTCCCTCGTCGAGCGCGAGATCGACTGGGTCATCAAGCTGCGCCTGCTCGAGCGGTACCGCACGACCCACGACCTCAGCTGGAGCGATCCGCGCATGGCGCAGCTCGACCTCGCCTACCACGACATCCGCCGTGATCGCGGCCTCTACTACCTCCTGGAGCGCAAGGGCGCGGTCGCCCGCGTCACCCGCGACCTCGACGTGTTCCGGGCGAAGTCCGTCCCTCCGCAGACCACACGCGCCCGCCTGCGGGGCGAGTTCATCAAGCGCGCCCAGGAGCGCCGCCGCGACTTCACGGTCGACTGGGTCCACCTCAAGCTCAACGACCAGGCCCAGCGCACCGTCCTGTGCAAGGACCCGTTCCGCTCGGAGGACGACCGCGTCCAGCGGCTCATCGACGGCATGTGATCGCGCCTGGTCGGCCCGTGCAGGTTGATTGGCTAGGGTGGGCCACGGCCTGTCGTCGATGGCGCGTCCCTGCGCTGATACCCGAGGTTCCTCCGTGCGCCGCAACACCGTTCTCGCCCTGTCCACCGTGGTGGTCATGGCGGTCGTCGCCGCCCTGCTGATCGTGCTCACCCGTGGTGGCGATGACGCGATCGCCGGGGTCTCCGTCAGCGACGGCGACGTCCCGAAGATCACCGTCGACCAGCCCGTCGAGATCGAGTCCGGCGACCCGGAGGTCGCCACGCTCGAGGAGGGTGACGGTCGCAAGGTCGCCGAGGGCGACTACTTCCGCGCCAACTACATCTTCGCCGACGGCGAGGACGGCGAGCAGCTGGAGTCGTCGTACGAGCCGCCCGCCGAGGGCGCCCCGGCCGCCTCGGTGGTCTTCGAGATGACCCCGACCGACGAGGCCGCCTCCCAGTCGGCACCGGGCCTGCCCGGTGGACTGGTCGACGCGCTCGCCGACACCACGGTCGGCTCGACCGTGCTGGTCGCCCTCACGGCGGAGGACTTCTTCGGAGCGGACACGTACGACCAGGCCGAGGCCCAGGGCGCGGCGGACCAGCTGCCCTACACCCGCGACCAGGTCCTGCTGTTCTACCTCGACATCGAGGACTCGATCGACACCAAGGCCGACCCGACGCCGAAGGGCGAGGAGACCGACGTCCCGGCCGGTGTGCCGAGCCCCGTCGTCGACGGCGACAGCGTCACGGGTCTGGACGGCGCCTCCGCGACCGGCCCGGCCGCCGACGGCGTGTTCCCGGTCATCACCGGCGACGGTGACGCCGTGGAGGCCGACGACTACGTCTACGCCAACTACGTCGGTCAGCTCTACCCCTCGGGCGAGGTCTTCGACTCCTCGTTCGAGCGCGACGAGCCCTCGCTGTTCTCCCTGACCGGGGTCATCCCGTGCTGGACGAACGAGCTCGCCGGCCAGACCGTGGGTTCGCGCGTGGTGCTGACCTGCACCTCCGACAGCGCCTACGGCCCCCAGGGCGGCGCCGGTGGCGCGATCCCGCCCAACGCGCCGCTGACCTTCGTCGTCGACATCGTCGCCGCCCTCTGAGACGAGGACCTCGGGGCCGAGCGCAAGTCCGAGCGGTTGATGAACCTCATCTTCCTGCTGCTCTCCACCCGCCAGTTCCTGACCAAGGAGCAGGTGCGAGCGGCGATCGAGGACTACCGCGACTCCGGCGACGAGGCCTTCAACCGGATGTTCGAGCGCGACAAGGGCGAGCTGCGCGACCTCGGGATCCCGCTCGAGATCGGCAGCTTCGACCCGCTCCACGAGGACATGCAGGGCTACCGCATCCCGCGTGACGCCGCCGAGCTGCCCGAGCTCGAGCTCACGGCCGAGGAGTCGGCCGTGATCGGCCTCGCGGCCCAGGTCTGGGAGCACGCCGGGCTCGCGGGCCAGTCAGGTGATGCGCTGATCAAGCTGAAGGCCGCGGGCGTGGCGATCGACACGAGCGCAGTGCCTCTGGCGCAGCCTCGCATCCCGGCGGCCGAGCCGGCGTTCGACGCCGTGTGGGACGCGGTCCGTGCGCACCAGCCGATCCGGTTCTCCTACGGGCGCACGGGGGAGTCGCCGGCCGAGCGTCACCTGCAGCCGTGGGGGGTCCTGTCCTGGCGTGGCCGGTGGTACGTCGGTGGGCACGACGTCGACCGGGGCGAGCCGCGCCTGTTCCGGGTCTCGCGCATCCTTGGCGACGTCCGCATCGCGGGTCCGGCCGGGTCGTACCTCGTGCCGGAGGGAGCGTCCGTCCGTGACCTCGCCGCGTCCTTCACCACCAACGACCCGGTGGGGGAGGCCGTGCTGCACGTGCGCCGCGACCGCGCGCTGCCGCTGCGCCGGCACGCGCTGGCGGTCCGAACGCTGGACGGTGACCTCGACGAGGTCGTCGTCGGCTACCGCTCCACCTGGGAGCTGGCCACCTCCGCGGCCTCCTTCGCCCCCCACGTGGTCGTGGTGTCGCCGCCGGAGGCCCGGTCGCTCGCCATCGAGGTCCTCCGATCCGCCGCCGAGGCCAACGAGGCACTGGTGTGAGGCCCTCCGCGCGGGACGTCCAGCGTCGCCTCGCCCTCGTCCCGTACCTGCAGAGCAAGCAGGGCATCTCCGTCGACGAGGTCGCGCGCGAGTTCAACGTCAAGCCGCGGGTCATCCGCAAGGACGTCGAGCAGCTCATGATGACCGGTGTCGGCGCGCACGGCGGCGAGCTCATCGACATCGACCTGTTCGCCTTCGAGGACGACGACCGCATCTACATCTCCAACGCCGACTTCATGACGCGGCCGATGCGGATCAACGGCGGCGAGGCTGCAGCGCTGATCGTCGCGCTGCGCGCGCTGCGCGACGCCGCGGGGGGTGTCCACACCGACGTCGTCGACTCGGCCCTGACGAAGCTGCAGGACGCGGTGGGCGGCCAGGCCGCGGACTCGGTCGCCGTGGTCGTCGAGCCGGTCGACCACGACGTGCTGGGTGCGGTGCGCCGGGCCCTCGGCGCCGGTCGCCGGCTCCAGATCGTCTACACCACCGCGTCACGCGACGCGGTCTCGACCCGACAGGTCGATCCCATCGCCACGTTCGTGCGCGAGGGCCACGAGTACCTCGACGCCTGGTGCCACACGGCGGGAGGCCAGCGCTTCTTTCGCCTGGACCGCATCGAGCGGGCCGAGGTCCTGGATGCTCCGGTCGAGCAGCGACCGGTGCAGCCCCGCGGCGACACCGGGTTCTTCAGCTCCGGTGAGGGCAGCCTCCAGGTCGAGCTCGAGATCGCACCGACCGCACGCTGGATCGTCGAGTACTACGACGCGACGGTCCTGGACGACTCCCAGGACGTCTGGCGGGTCTCGCTGGTGGCCGGCGACGAGGCCTGGGTGCGACGGCTGGCCCTGCGGGCGGGTGGCTCGATCAGGGTGCTGGCGCCGGACGCCGTGCGCTCTCAGGTGACAGATCACGTCCGCTCAGCGCTGGCGGCGTACGATGGGCTCACGCCCGCAACCGAGGAGTACTGATGTTCAAAGGTATCGGCGCCCCCGAGATCCTGCTGATCCTGGCGGTGGTGCTGCTGTTCTTCGGCGCTGCGAAGCTTCCGGAGCTCGCTCGCGGCTCAGGCCGTGCCCTGCGGATCTTCAAGTCGGAGATCAAGGAGCTCGAGGACGACGACACGAAGCGCGCCGGTGACACCGATGCCTCGAGCGACGCCACGTCCGACGCCGACGAGCGGCGGACTCGTCAGGTCGAGATCACGCGCGTCGACGGTCCCGACGACAAGCTCTGATCCGCCTTGGGGCGGAAGAAGGGTGCCAGCACGGCACCCGGCGGCAGCATGCCGCTTCTCGAGCACCTGCGTGAGCTGCGCACGCGGCTCCTGCGGGGCGTCCTCGCGATCGTGGCGGCGACCGTGCTGGGCTTCGTCTTCTACGAGCAGCTCCTAGCGTTCCTGACCGAGCCGTACCGCGGCATCGAGCCCGAGCTGGCCGCGCAGGGGATCGACACGAACCTCGTCATCACGGGCATCGGCGGTGCGTTCCAGTTCCAGCTCAAGATCGCTCTGGTGGCCGGCATCGTGCTGGCCAGCCCGGTCTGGATCTGGCAGCTGTGGGCGTTCGTGCTGCCGGCCCTGCACCGCCACGAACGGCGTGGGGCCCTGCTCCTCACCGGCATCGGCGTGCCCCTGTTCCTGGCGGGGGTCGCCCTGGCCTACGTCATCCTCCCCAAGGCCATCCTGCTCCTGATCGGCTTCGTTCCCGACGGCTTCGAGAGCCTCGTCAGCGGAGCCGAGTACTACGACTTCATCATCCGGATGATGCTGGTGTTCGGGGTCGCAGCCGAGATCCCGCTCGCCGTGGTGCTGCTGAACCGGCTGGGCGTCGTGAGCGGCAAGGCGCTCGTCCGCGCCCGCCCGTGGACCGTGGTCGGCATGTTCGTGTTCGCCGCCGTCGCGACGCCGAGCACCGACCCCCTCACGATGCTGTTCCTCGCGATCCCGATGACGCTGCTGTACCTGGTGTCCGAGACGATCGCCCGCGTGACCGACCGTCGTCGGGCGAAGGCCGTCCCTGACGTTCCCGACGACGAGGCGTCCCCCCTGTGAGGCACGCGGCACTCGTCGTCAACCCCGTCTCGGGCAAGCGCCGGGGCCGGGCCATCGGCGAGGCGGCCACGCGCCGTCTCCGTGACGCCGGGTGGACGATCGACCGTGTGGTCGGCGACGACGTGCCAGCCGTCCGGTCCTCGCTGCGCACGGTGCTCGACGGTGGCGCCGACACCGTGGTCGTCGTCGGGGGAGACGGCGCGCTCCACGGGATCCTCGACCTCGTGGTCGAGGCCGACGCGGCGCTCGGCCTGCTGCCCGCGGGCACCGGCAACGACCTCGCCCGTGGTCTCGAGCTGCCGTACCGCGACCCGGAGGCCTGCCTCGACCTGCTCCTGGCCAGCCCGCCACGTCGCATCGACCTCGCCAGGGTCGACGACGGTGAGGGCCAACGACTCGTCGCGACCGTCGTGGCGTCCGGCTTCGACTCCAAGGTCAACGAGCGCGCCAACGCCATGACCTGGCCGCGGGGCAACCTGCGCTACACGATCGCGATCCTGGCCGAGCTGCGGGCGTTCGCGCCCGTTCCCTTCCGGCTGGAGCTGACCGACGACGCCGGCGACACCCGCCGCGTCGACACCGACGCGATGCTGGTCGCGGTCGGCAACGGTCCCTCGTTCGGTGGCGGCCTGCGCATCGCCCACGGGGCCGCCCTCGACGACGGCCTGCTCGACGTCTGCCTGATCCGTCCGGTGAGTCGCTCGCTGCTGGTCCGGACCTTCCCCAAGCTGCAGCGGGGCACGCACGTCTCGATGCCGGAGTTCGAGCGTCTGATGGTGCGGAAGGTGCGCATCGACGCCCCGGGCATCGTCGGATACGGCGACGGCGAGCGCCTCGGACCGCTGCCCCTCACGATCGAGGTCGTGCCACAGGCCCTCGCGGTGCTCGCGCCTGCGAGCGTCTCCTGACCCACCTCCGTAGGCTGGGGGCATGCCCAGTCCGTCGGAGGCCTACGCGCGGTCGCGGGCCGAGCGTCAGTTCCCGCACCTCACCGAGTTCCGCGGCCACCACCCCTTCCCGCTCGACGACTTCCAGGTCGAGGCGTGCCGGGTCGTGGAGGCCGGGCAGGGCGTGCTGGTCGCCGCTCCCACCGGGTCCGGCAAGACGATCGTGGGCGAGTTCGCGGTGCACCTGGCGCTCGCCACGGGCCGCAAGTGCTTCTACACGACGCCCATCAAGGCGCTCTCGAACCAGAAGTTCCACGACTTCGGCGACCGCTACGGCGCCGAGAACGTCGGGCTGCTGACGGGCGACAGCAGCATCAACGGTGACGCCCCGATCGTGGTCATGACGACCGAGGTGCTCCGCAACATGCTGTACGCGCGCTCGAGCACCCTGGCGGGCCTCGGGTACGTCGTGATGGACGAGGTGCACTACCTCGCCGACCGCTTCCGCGGCGCGGTGTGGGAGGAGGTCATCATCGGCCTCCCGGAGTCGGTCAGCATCGTCTCGCTCTCGGCCACCGTCTCGAACGCGGAGGAGCTCGCGGAGTGGGTCACGTCCGTCCGGGGGGACACCGCGGTCGTCATCCACGACGTCCGGCCCGTCGAGTTGACGCACCTGTACCTCGTCGGCGACCGCGAGACCGGCGAGGTCGTCATACTCCCGACGTTCGTCGACGGGCTCCCGAACCCCGAGGCCTCGCAGTTCGACGCCGACGGGGGAGGGGGCGCCTCCTGGCGGTCCGCCCGCCGCCGGCGGGTCGTCACCCCCCGCCGCACCGAGGTGATCGAGGCGCTGCGGATGGAGGACCTGCTCCCGGCGCTGTACTTCATCTTCAGCCGGGCGGCCTGCGACGACGCCGTCCGGGCGTGCCTCGCCGCCGGGATGCGGCTGACGACGCGCGACGAACGGGTGCAGATCCGCGAGCTCGTCGAGGCGCGCCTGCGTGACCTCTCCGACGCCGACCTCCGCGTGCTCGACTACGCCGGCTTCGTCGCCGGGCTCGAGGCGGGCATCGCCGCCCACCACGCCGGGATGGTCCCGCCGTTCAAGGAGGCGGTCGAGGCGTGCTTCGCGCGGGGCCTCGTCAAGGCCGTCTTCGCCACGGAGACCCTCGCCCTCGGCATCAACATGCCGGCGAGGTCGGTCGTGATCGAGAAG
>CAYRZN010000086.1:0-11380 GCA_964428825.1 uncultured Aeromicrobium sp. | reverse complement strand
AATCGTCTGGGGCACCTGGGATTTGCTGCGCGAATCTCTCGAACTGGCAACCGACGCCGTTCCGCGCAGCATAGACCCTGGCGAGGTATCGGCCTGGCTCAAGGCACTGCCCGGCGTGAGCAGCTTCAGCAGGTTCACGAGGTTCGTGCCGTAGAGCTGCGAGGCCTGGGTGGGCAGGCGCCCGGCGAGGTCGGTGTACCCGATGATCGTGACGCCGTTGGCGGTGACGACCTTCTCGCCCGCGACCGAGCCGGCCACGTTGCCGCCCTGGGCGGCGGCCATGTCGACCACGACGCTGCCGGGCTTCATCGACGCGACGTCGGCCTCGGTGAGAAGGCGGGGTGCCGGACGGCCCGGGATGAGGGCCGTCGTGATGACGATGTCGACGTCGGCCGCCTGCTCGGAGTAGATCTCCGCGGCGCGGCGGTCGTAGTCCTCGCTGGTGGCCTTGGCGTAGCCGTCGGTCGACTCCTCGACCTCGACGTCGACCTTGAGGTACTCGCCGCCGATCGACTTGACCTGGTCGGCGACCTCCGGGCGCGGGTCGGTGGCCCGCACGATGGCGCCCAGGCTCGAGGCGGCTCCGATCGCGGCGAGACCGGCGACGCCGGCTCCGGCCACGAGGACCTTCGCGGGCGGGACCTTGCCCGCGGCGGTGACCTGGCCGGTGAAGAAGCGGCCGAACTCGTGGGCGGCCTCGACGACCGCGCGGTAGCCGGCGATGTTGGCCATGGAGCTCAGGACGTCCATCGACTGCGCACGGGAGATGCGTGGCACGGCGTCCATCGCGAACGCGGTGATGGAGCGCTGCGACAGGGCCGCGAGCAGGTCGGGGTTCAGCGCCGGCGCGATGAAGCTGGCCACGATCGCGTCGTCCTTGAGCTGGGCGATCTCGCCCGTGCTCGGCGCGTTGACCTTGAGCACGATGTCAGCACCCCACGCGGTGGCCGTGTCGGTGACCTCGGCCCCGGCCTCGGCGTAGGCCTCGTCGGTGAAGCTGGACTTCTCGCCGGCGCCGGTCTCGACGGCCACGCGGTAGCCGAGCTTGATCAGCTGGGCGACGGTGGCAGGGGTGCCGGCGACCCGGGTCTCCCCCGGAGCTGTCTCGCGGACCACCCCGACGACGGCGGCAGGCGCGGTCGCCTGCGACTCGATCTCATCGTTCATTCGGCGAACGTTACCCTTTCGTAATCCGCGCGGTCCGCTGGTGCGACGCGCGTCACACCCGGCCCGTCCTCGTCGCTCGATCTCGCCGCCGACGCTCCGACCCGGTTCACAGCCTCACGAATTAATATCATGAGGAATTGGGATTGAACAGACCCATCCGCCGGCCTCAGACGTCGTCTGGGCGCTGAGCGGGTCGCTCCACGGCGTCGGGGAGCTGGGACGGGACCGTCATGGGGAACCGCGGCGCCCGCTTCTCGAAGAACGACCCGATTCCCTCGCCGAGGTCGGCGCTGGAGAACCGTTCCGCGAGCGCTCGCGACTCCGCGGCGTGCGCGTACCAGGGCGAGTCGACCTCGAGCCCCCGCCACAGCATCTGGCGCGACATCGAGACCGACACCGCCGAGGTGTTGTCGGCGATCTCCCGGGCGATCTCGTAGGCCTTCGCCTCGACCTGGTCGTCGGCGACCGCGTGGTTGGCCAGACCTGACACGAGCGCCTCGTCGGACCTGACGAGGCGGCCCGTCAGCACCCACTCCATCGCCTTGCCCGGCGACACGACGCGCGGCAGGAACCACGTGGACGCAGCCTCCGGCACGAGCGCCCGCCGGTTGAACACGAAGCCGTACCGCGTCGACTCACCGACGACGCGCACGTCCATGGGCAGGGTCAGAGTCGCGCCGATGCCGACGGCCGAGCCGGACACGGCCGCCACGACGGGCTTGAGCGACTGGGCGATCGCCAGCGCCGCGAAGCCGCCCGAGTCGCGCTCGACCCCGGTGATGTCACCCGCGGTCGTCGCGAACTCGTCGCTGTCGCCCAGCGTTCCGCTCATGGCCGCCTCGAGGTCGGCGCCGGCGCAGAAGTGGCCGCCACTGCCGGTGACCACGACGACGCGCACGTCGTCATCGGCGTCGGACGCCGCGAACGCCTGGGCGATGTCGAGCGCCATCTGCTTCGTGAACGTGTTCCGCTTCTCGGGCCGGTTGAACCGCACGGTCGCGACGTGGTCGGCCACGTCGTAGTCGAGGTTCGCCAGTCTCAGGCTCGGGCTCATGGGTGTCTCCTTCGTGGGGGCAGGGGTGGGGGCTGCGGCCCGGCCGTGGTCAGCGTGAGAGCGGCGGACCGAGCAGCCGCAGGGCGTACTCGACGTACTGGGCGGCGACCTCGTCCGGGTCCATCCCACCGCCGGGTCGGTACCAGCTCGCGACGGCGGTGCACATCGTGACGAGGGCACGGCCCGTGGCGTCAGGTCGCGCGACGTCGACCTGGCCCGCGTCGACCGCGGCCACGAGCTCACCGTCGACCATGGCCTGCTGGCGGTCGCGGAGCTCGACCTGACGGGCGAGGTTGGAGGGCGTCAACGACCGCAGCTCCGAGGCACCCAGGAACGCCTGCTGCTGCCGGTGGAGCTGGCACAGCACGATCGCCTCGACCAGCAGGCACACGCGGTCCAGCGGGTCTTGACCCTCGGCCCGCGCGGCCTCGCTGCGGTCGAGCAGCTCGTGCATGCCGGACTCCATGAGCGCCACGAGCAGCGCCTGCTTGCTCGGGTGGTGGTGGTAGATCCCCGCCACGGAGAGGTTCGCCTGCTCGGCGATCTCCCGGATCGAAGCGCCGTGGTACCCCTTCTCGACGAAGACCTGCAACGCTGCCCGCAGGACGGGGTCGAACGCCGGCGGGTCGAACTCGCGCCAGTGCCGGAACGCCGGGACGTCCTCCGGGGTGGTCGTGGCGGACGTGGCGATCTCGACGCCCAGGAAGGCCGCGACATGGGACAGCCGCTCGGCCGCGAGCGAGGACTTGCCGGTCTCGAACTGGCTCAGCGCCGCCGGGCTGACCCTGGTCTGCTCGGCCACCGCCCGCAGGCTCAGGCCCCGCGCCGTGCGTGCGGCACGCAGGGCCGCACCCGCCGTCAGCCCCTCGACCGATCCGTCTGCCGCCATGCCTCCACCTCGCCTGGTCCGAACCCTCGACAACTGTAGCGTTTAGTGTTTACCCTAGCGATCATTCGGTACTGTCTAAACGATCGGGACACCATGGACTTCACCCTCCCCGCCGGCGTGACGACCTTCCTCGAGGAGGTCGACGAGTTCATCGCGGCGCAGATCGAGCCGCTGCAGGCCCAGCACCAGCAGTTCTTCGACCACCGCCGCGAGTGGGCGCGCACCGACTGGGAGGCCGGAGGCACTCCGTCCGCCGCCTGGGAGGACCTGCTCGACCAGATGCGGGACCTCGCCGATGCCGCCGGGTTCTACCGCTACGCGCTCCCGAAGGACGTCGGCGGCTCCGGCGCGGGGAACTTGGAGCTCGCGATCGTCCGCGAGCACCTGGCCGCCAAGGGTCTCGGGCTGCACAACGACCTCCAGAACGAGTCGTCCATCGTGGCGAACCTGCCGTTCGCGCACATCGTGCACCGGTTCGGAACCCCGGACCAGATCACCGAGCTGCTCGAGCCGATGATCACCGGGAGAGCGTTCGTGGGCTTCGCGCTGACCGAGCCCGACCACGGCAGCGACGCCACCTGGATGGAGACCCGCGCCGTCCGCGACGGCGACGAGTGGGTCATCGACGGCGCCAAGAGGTGGAACTCCGGCGTGAATCGCGCCACGCACGACGTCGTCTTCGCCCGCACGAGCGGCTCCGACGGCGATGCCCTCGGCATCACGGCGTTCGTCGTGCCGATGGCGACGCCCGGGCTCGAGATCACGAGCTACGACTGGACCTTCAACATGCCGACCGACCACGCCAACGTGCGCCTCGACGCCGTGCGCGTCCCGGACGTCGCGATCCTCGGGGGCGAGGGGCAGGGACTCACGATCGCGCAGGCCTTCGTGCACGAGAACCGCATCCGGCAGGCCGCCTCGAGCCTGGGAGCCGCGCAGTACTGCATCGACCGCAGCGTCGCTCGGGCCAACGAGCGGGTCACGTTCGGCCAGCCGCTGTCGCGCCGACAGGCGGTGCAGTGGCCGCTCGTCGAGCTGCAGACCGAGGCCGAGATGGTGCGGGGGCTCGTGCGCAAGGCCGCGTGGACGCTCGACCGCGTCGACGACCCGATCGAGGTGAGCGACCTCGTCGCCATGGCCAACTACCGGGCGAACCGCCTGGTGTGCGAGGCGGCCGACCGCGCGATCCAGGTCTTCGGCGGCGAGGGCTACTCGCGCAACCAGCCGTTCGAGCACATCTACCGCCACCACCGCCGGTACCGCATCACCGAGGGGTCCGAGGAGATCCAGATGCGCAAGGTCGCCGGTTACCTGTTCGGCTTCGCGGGTCCGCGCAAGGCCGCGCCTCCGGCATGAGCACGCCGCCGGGGGTCCGGGACACGACGGCCGAGCTGGCTCGCGGCCTCGAGCGACGCCTCGACGACCTGGCTGGCTCCGGGCACCGGGTGGAGGACCTGCGCCCGATGGCGGGCGGCGCGAGCCGGGAGACGTGGGGCCTCACAGCGGTGCGACCGGACGGCGTGCGGGAGTCGCTGGTGCTGCGCCGCGATCCTCCGTCCGAGCCGCGGCCCGACGAGATGCGCCATGAGGCTGCGGCGCTGGCGGCAGCAGCTCGCCATGGCGTCCCGGTGCCGCGGCTGCGCGACTACGGCTCCGACGCCGGGGTCCTCGGCGCCCCCTACCTGTTGATGGAGCACGTGGAGGGCGAGGCGCTCGCGCGACGCATCCTGCGCGACGACGTCTTCGCCGCGGCCCGCCGGGTGCTGGCCCGTGACCTCGGTCGAGCCGCTGCGGCGATCCACTCGATCGACCCCTCCGCGGTCGGCGACGACCTCGCGCCCGACGGCATGCACGTTCTGTGGCAGCGGTACGTCGAGACCGACGTGCCGCGACCGGTCATCGACCTCGCCTTCCGCTGGCTCGCCGACCGGCGCCCCTCCCCCGTACCGGCGCGACTCGTGCACGGCGACTTCCGGCTGGGCAACGTGCTCGTGGGCCCTGCTGGTCTGACGGCGGTCCTGGACTGGGAGCTGGTCCACTCGGGCGACCCGATGGAGGACCTCGGGTACCTCTGCATCCGCGCCTGGCGCTTCGGCGGTCCTCGTCCGGTGGCCGGGGTCGGGTCGTTCGCCGAGCTGTTCGAGGCCTACGAGGCCGCCGGGGGAGGACACGTCGACCCCGACCGCGTCCGCTGGTGGCAGATCGCCGGCACCCTGTCCTGGGGCGTCAACGCGATCTTCCAGGCCAGCCGCCACTTCCGCGGAACGACACGGTCGGTGGAGCTCGCCGCCGTGGGCCGTCGCGTCGTGGAGCAGGAGCACGACCTGCTCCGCATGATCGACGAGGAGTCCTGATGCTTCACACGTTCCCCGACGCCCCTGAGATCGTCGCCGCGGTCCGTGACTGGCTCCGCGACGAGGTCGTGCCGCACTCCGGCGCCGAGCTCGCGTTCCGTGCGCGCGTCGCGTCGAACCTGCTGTCGATGCTCGAGCGGGAGCTGACGGACACGTCCGAGGCCGAGGACCGATTCGCGCAGGCGCTCGCCGACCGCGGCGTGGCCGACGAGGCCGAGCTCGCGCTGCAGCTTCGTCGTCGAGAGATCGATCCCGAGCCGGAGCTCCTGGAGCTCCTGCGTGCCGCGACGACCGCCCGCCTGCGCACCAGCAACCCGCGGTTCCTTGCGGAGCAGGTCAGTGACGACGACCCCCGGACGGTCGACCAGGATCGATGAAGGGCGCTCAGCGCGCCATCATCTCGACGACGCGCTGCGACCACCACCCGATGCCCTCGGTGAGGCTCTCGCCCTCGAAGCCGTCGTCGGCCATCGCGCCCTGCTGGTAGCGGTGGCGCACGCCGACCGTGATGCAGCACAGGCGCCAGTGCGCGAACGCGACGTAGAAGTCCAGGTCGGGCACCGTGGCCCCGGCGGCCGCCTCGTACGCGGCGACGAGCTCGGCGCGCGTCAGGAACCCGCCATCGCCTGTCGGACCCGTGATCAATCGCGGGACGTCCTCGCCCGGTTCGGCCCACGTCGCCACGAGCCAGCCCAGGTCGGCGTGGACGTCACCGACGGTGGCCAGCTCCCAGTCGAACACCGCCAGCACGCGGCCGTCGGGCCCGAGCGCCAGGTTGCCCGGCCGGAAGTCACCGTGGACGACGCCGGTGCGCTGCGGGGGTACTCGATCCCCGAGCAGCCGCGCACCCTCCGCCAGCGTGGCTCGTTCCGGTGGGTCCAGGACCTCGAGCTGAGCCGACCACCTCGCGAGCTGGCGGGCGACGTAGCCCTCGGCCCGCTCGGGGCTGCCCAGACCCAGCATCTCCGCGTCCACGGCGTGCAGCTCCGCCAGGACCCGCACCAGGTCCTCGCTCACGCGGCGCCGGACCGGTCCGGTCATCGCGCCGGCACTCGACACGGAGTCCAGCACGACACCCTCGACGAAGGACATGACGTAGAGGTCGGCGTCGCTGACCTTCCGGTCGTCGCACCACGCCACGGGTCGGGCCACGGGCACCGGAGTGCCGGCCAGCGCCGAGATGAAGCGCCACTCCCGTCCCATGTCGTGTGCCGACGCCAGCACGGCTCCGGTCGGGGGACGACGCAGGGCGTACTGCTCTCCGTCAGCGGCCTCGATGAGGTAGGTCAGGTTCGATCGGCCACCCGTGAGGAGGCGCGCCCGGACCGGCGTCGCGACGGGTGTGCTGGTCGACAACCAGCGCTCGAGAGCCGCGTGGTCGACGCCAGCGACCCTCTCGGTCACGCCGACCCGTCTGACGCATCGATGGGGCGCTCCGTCCACGCGGGCACGATTCCTGGCACGTCGGCGGACGTCGAGCCGAATCGGGCCGGACGCCGCTCACGGAAGGCCGCCACCCCTTCCTGGACGTCGGGACCCTCCACCAGCTCGGCGATCGTGCCGGTCTCCAGCACGTGGGCGCCCCACGGGTGCGGCATGCTCATCGCCTCCCAGAGCATCCGGCGTCCTGCGGCCACCGCGACGGGCGAGGTGTGGGCGACGATCTCCTCGGCGATGCTGCGCGCACGGTCCTCGACCTCGTCGTCCGGCACGCGGTGCGTGACGAGTCGGGCCTCGAGCGCCTCGGCGGCGTCGACGAGCCGGCCGGTGACGAACCACTCCAGCGCGGTCGCGATGCCGACGACGCGTGGCAGGTACCAGGACGCCGTGGCGTCGGGCACGATGCCGCGACGGGCGAAGACGAACCCGAAGCGTGTGCTCTCGCCGGCCACCCGCACGTCCATCGGCAGCGTCATCGTCGCGCCGACGCCGACGGCCGCCCCCCGCACGGCGGCGATGACGGGCTTGGTGCAGCCCGCGATCCGCAGCGCCAGGACTCCACCGCCGTCCCGCGGCAGACCGTCGACCGTGCCGGTGCGCTCGATGAACTCGCGATGGATCGGACTGATGTCCGGATCGGCGACGAACCCCTCGTCGAGGTCGGCGCCCACGCAGAAGTCGCGACCTGATCCCGTCACGACGACCGCACGCACGTCGTCGTCGCGGTCGACCTCGTCGAGGACGTCGAGCAGGTCCAGGCCCATGCCCAGCGTGAAGGCGTTGCGCCGGGTCGGACGGTCGAGCGTGATGGTGGCCACGCCCGACGTGACGTCGTACCGCACGGTCTCGAGCTGACGGCCTGATGCACCCATGCGGTTCACCCTCTGCGTTCAGTGGAAGCGATCGATCGCTCGGTCGTTCCACCCTAAACGCCATGAGGAACCCGTGTCGAGGTCCAGCCGACACCGTGCTCCCCTCAGTCCGACCGAGACGACGTGCGGTCGACTGGCACGATCGGCCTCGTGAACCGACGACTCCCGCTCGCGATGCTGCTGCCCCTCCTCGCGCTCGGAGCGTGCTCCGAGGTTGAGGACGCGGTCAACGACGCGGCGTCGGATGCCGGCTCCCGCGCCGGGTGCGAGCTGGCTCAGCCCGCCGTCGACGGGGGACGCGCCCTGGTCGACGACGTGACGGCGAGCATCGACGCCGATCCCGCCGCGGCGCAGCGCGAGCTCTCGGCGGCGGTCGAGGCGCTGGGCCTGGCCGAGCCGGCGCTGAGCGGCGAGGCGCGGGACCTCGTCGACCGCGCCGGGGCAGCCCTCGAGGACCTGCGCGCTCAGGCCGAGTCGGCGGCCGAGGGCGCGACGGTCGACGACCAGGTCCTGCAGGCGGCCCAGGCCGAGTACGACGCAGCGGCGGAGCAGCTCACCGGCGTCTGCTGACGCCGGCCCGGGTCAGCGCCGGGCGGCCTTGTCGACGCGGTGGTGGTACCGCTGGCCCACGGCGCCACCCATCGCGGCGAACACGAGGGTCACCAGGATCACCGCGATGCCGGCGATGACCGCACCCCAGGTCAGCTCCTCGGTGGAGATCGGGATGCGCGGCAGGTCGACGCGCTCCAGCACGTTGTAGCGCGAGCCGAAGACGGCGCCGAGCGCAGCAGCGATCAGCGTGACGACCAGCCCGATGACCCAGACACCGATGCCCTGACGCATGCCGTCGAACCGGGACATCCGGCCGGCGACGTAGCCACCCGCGTAGTAGGCGATCGCCAGGACCACGAGCAGCACCACGGCGGTCGACAGGCCGATCGTGCCGGCAGCCCGCTCGGCCTCGTTCTGCGTCACGCCGATCGTCGAGTCGAGCGCGGTCAGCACCGCACCGATGATGCCGGCGAGCAGCACCGCCACGCCGATCGCGACGATCCAGCCGAAGAACGCCGAGCCGAGGTTGAGGCCGCCGAACTTGTCACGGGCCCGGGCGTCGTCGGCGACCAGCGGCCGGTCGTGGTCGCGGACACCATCGCGACGACCGTCGTGGTCGCGGTCGCGGTCGTGCACCGGACGGTCAGTCGGGGGACCGGCGGCGTGATCGGGCGTGGGATCGACGTGCTTGGCCATGACGTGCTCCTGTCACCTGCGGACGACCCGGGGGCCATGATCCGGGGACGTACCCGCGTGGCGAGATCTCAAACCGTCGCGCCGACGGTCACGGTGCCGAGCCGGCCGCTCAGTAGTACCAGGGGAAGGGCGACCAGTCGGGGTCGCGCTTCTCGAGGAACTGGTCGCGCCCCTCCTGCGCCTCGTCGGTCATGTACGCCAGGCGCGTGGTCTCACCCATCAGCACCTGCTGGCCCACGAGCCCGTCGTCGATCATGTTGAACGAGTACTTGAGCATGCGCTGCGCCGTGGGGCTCTTGCCGTTGATCAGCCGGCCCCACTCCAGCGCGGTGGCCTCGAGCTCCGCGTGCGGGATCGCGCGGTTGACCGCGCCCATCGCGACCCCGTCGGCCGCGGAGTACTCCTGGCCGAGGAAGAAGATCTCGCGCGCGAACTTCTGGCCCGCCTGCCGGGCGAGGTAGGCCGAGCCGAAGCCGCCGTCGAAGCTGCCGACGTCGGCGTCGGTCTGCTTGAAGCGCGCGTGCTCGGCGCTCGCCAGCGTGAGGTCGGCGACGACGTGCAGGCTGTGCCCGCCGCCGGCCGCCCAACCCGGGACCACCGCGATGACGACCTTGGGCATGAAGCGGATCAGGCGCTGCACCTCGAGGATGTGCAGGCGCGCGAGCTTCGCCTTGTCGATCGGGCTCGGCTCCTCGGCTCCCGTGTCGCCGCTCGAGGCGGTGACGTCCTCGTACTGGTAGCCGGCGCGGCCGCGGATGCGCTGGTCGCCACCTGTGCAGAACGAGTGCTTGCCGTTCTTCTCGCTCGGTCCGTTGCCCGTGAGCAGCACGCAACCCACGTCGGCCGAGGTCCGCGCGTGCTCCATGACCCGCAACAGCTCGTCGACCGTGTTCGGGCGGAACGCGTTGAGCACGTCCGGACGGTCGAACGCCACACGGACCGTTCCGTGCGCCTTCGCCCGGTGGTACGTCAGGTCGGTGAGGTCGTCGAAGCCGGGCACCTCGCCCCAGGCCTCGGCGTCGAAGGTGTCGGAGACGAAGGGGAGCGCGCTCATGCGGACAAACTAGTGCTTGCCAGATCGCCGTCCGGCTGCTGACCTTGACGGGACCCGTGCACGAGGAGATCGCATGAGCGCCACACCCACCGGATTCCTGACCCGTCGCGGCGACCGTGACGCCGTGACCTGGGAGCGCACGTTCCGCGCCCCGATCGACGACGTGTGGGCCGCGGTCACGGAGTCGGAGCGACTGGGCCGCTGGATCGGCACCTGGACCGGCGACCCGAAGAACGGCTTCGTGATGTTCACGATGACCGCCGAGGGCGAGGACGTGCCCGAGCAGCGGTTCGAGATCCCGGAGTGCGACCCGCCGCGCCTGGTGCGCGTCGAGGCCGTCGACGACTTCGGCGCCTGGTACCTCGTGCTCGAGCTGGCCGAGGCCGACGGCATCACGACGCTGACGTTCAGCCAGCTCGTCGACGACGTCGCGGCGATCGAGAACACCGGGCCAGGCTGGGAGTACTACCTCGACCGCCTCGCGGTCGCTGAGGACGGCGGCGACGCGACGACCGTCGCGTGGGACGACTACTACCCCGCCCAGCGCGAGCACTACCTCGCTCTCGCCGAGACGCTCGAACCGGGCGTCCGGGAACGTGTCGATGCTGCGCCGTGAACCCGCGGCGTGACGAGCGACATGTGACACCGGGAGTGACACGTTCAGATACCGTCGGTATCTTGACGGGATGAGCAATCGCTATGCGGGCAAGGTCCTGGTCGTCACCGGCGCAGCACGCGGCATCGGTGCGGGCGTCGCCCGGGCCTACGCCGACCAGGGCGGCAAGGTCGCCCTCCTCGGCCTCGAGCCGGAGCTGCTGGAGTCGCTGGCGAAGGAGATCGGCGACGCCGCCGCGTGGTGGGAGGCCGACGCCCGCGACGGCGCGGCGATGACCGCCGCGATCGATGCCGCCGCCGCGCACTTCGGTCGCATCGACCACGTGCTGGCCAACGCCGGCATCGCCTCGTACGGCACGGTCCGCCAGATCGACGAGGCCTCGTTCGAGCGCGTCATCGACATCAACATCACGGGCGTCTTCCGCACGCTGCACCCCGCGATCCCCCACCTGATCGAGACGAAGGGTCACGCTCTGGTCGTCGCGTCGCTCGCGTCGTTCGGCAACCTCGCTGGCCTCGCGTCGTACAACGCCTCGAAGGCGGGCGCCGAGTCGCTCGCACTGGTGACCAACCAGGAGGTGGCACACCTGGGCGTCCGCGTCGGCGTGGTGCCCCCGGGCTGGATCGTCACCGACGTGGTGCGCGGCGCCGAGCACGACCTGCCCACCTTCCGCACGATCCGCAACA
>CAYRZN010000085.1:0-11393 GCA_964428825.1 uncultured Aeromicrobium sp. | reverse complement strand
GTGGCCGCTTGTCAGGCACCACCACCCGGCGCCAACTGGAGATCACCCTTGACTTCCATCACCATACAGTTCTATAACTGAATGGTGATGAACGAAGACCAACTGGACCTCGTGTTCGGCGCCCTCGCCGACCGGACCCGCCGGGGCATCCTGGCGCGTCTGGCCGACGGTGACGCCAGCGTCACGGACCTCGTGGCGCAGTTCGCGATCTCGCAGCCGGCGATCTCCAAGCACCTCAAGGTGCTCGAGAACGCCGGGCTGGTCTCCCGCTCCCGTCAGGGCACGATGCGCCTGAGCCGGCTCGAGGCCGAGCCGTTGCAGGGGGCGGCCGGCTGGATCGGCTCGTACCGCGAGTACTGGTCGGCCAGCTTCGACCGCCTCGACGCGATCCTGCGTCGCGGTGGCGACACCCCACCCAGCACGACCGAGCAGGAGACACCATGACCACCACCTCCGACGTCCGCGACGGCACCCATGTCGAGAAGCAGGGCGACCACGCGATCCACACGACCCGCGACTTCGCGGCACCGCCCGCCACGGTGCACCGCGCCATGACCGACCCTGAGCTCGTCGCCCAGTGGATCGGTCCGGAGTACCTGACCAACATCGAGGTCACCGGCGGCGCGGCTCACGGCGACACCTGGACCCTGGTCCAGCAGGACCCCGACGGCAACCAGTACGCGTTCCGCGGCGTGATGCACGGGGAGTCCAGGCCGGAGCTGACGCACCGCACCTTCGAGTGGCTCGGCATGGCGGGCCACGTCTCGTTCGAGCAGCTGCGCCTCGAGGACCTGGGCAACGGCAGCACCCGGGTGCACGGCGTCTCGCTGTTCGTCTCCGCGCAGGACCGCGACGGGATGTTCGACTCGATGCAGGACGGCGGCTACGCCCGTCTCGACCCGTTGCTCGCGAGCCTCTGACCGCCGACCCGGGGGCGGTGAGTCCTGCACCCACGGCAGGAAGCGTGGAACACTCACCGCCCCCCGGGCGGAGGGTGAGTGGCGCTCAGGACCCCGAGGTCGGCACGACCGGCACGCGCACCAGCACGACGCCGGGGCGGATCTCCGCCGTGATCTCGGTGCCCTCGCCGACCGGGTCGCCGTCGAGCTGCATCGGGGTCGACGACCCGGCCGTGATGTGCACCGTGCGGCCGGTGAAGCGGGCGAAGCGCTCGGTGTTGCGCTTGCGTCGCGCGATGACCTTCCACGCGATGCCCAGCCACCCGAGGAACCGGCGCGGAGCCAGGACGACGACGTCGAGCTCGCCGTCGTCGACGAGGGCCTCCGGGAGCAGGGGGATGCCGGCCTGCAGGAACCCGACGTTGCCGATCACGACGGTGCGCGCGCGCATCTTGACCGGCTCGGCGTCGTCGACCGTGATCGTGACCTTCATGCCCGGGAAGCGGAGCGCCTTGACCCCAGACACGAAGTAGGCGAGGTAACCCACGCGCTTCTTCAGGTCGTCGTCGACGCCGGTCATGATCATGGCGTCCATGCCGAGGCCGGCCATCACGAGGAACGACGTGTCGACGCCGGAGTCGGTGCGGTAGCGCGCGAGGTCGATGGCCTTGTCCTGCCCGCCGAACGCGACGTCGAGGGCGTCGCGCCAGTTGAGCGGGATGCCCAGGTTGCGCGCCAGGAGGTTGCCGGTGCCGTGCGGGATCACGCCGATCGCGACGCCCGTGCGGGCCGCTTCCTCGCACACTGCGCGGACCGTGCCGTCGCCCCCGGCGGCGATGATCAGGTCGACGCCGGCGGACAGGGCCTGGAGGGTCTGTCCGTAGCCGGGGTCCTCCACCGTCGTCTCGTACCAGAGCGGCTCGCTCCAGCCGTGGGTCGTCGCCGCGGCGCGGACCCGCGCCTTGAACGCCTCGACCTCGCCGACCTTGGAGGGGTTCAGGACCACGGCCGCCTGACGCGCGCCGGTCCCGGTGAGCATCGCGAGCTCCGACGGCAGGCGGGTCGCATCGGTCGCGATCAGCAGCCACAGGGCCAAGGTGACGCCCGCACCGAACGCCAGGCCGGCGACGACATCGGTCGGGTAGTGGACGCCGAGGAACACGCGGCTGGCCGCCACGGCCACGGCGAGGACGGACCAGACCGTGATCAGGAGACGCCGCTTCAGTCCGCGCCCCGTCGTGATGATCGTCAGCAGGATCGCGATGACGAGCAGCAGGCCTGCGCCGGCGGCATGACCGGAGGGGAAAGACCACCCCCCGATGTCGTGCAGCACGCCCACGGACCGGGGGCGGGGGCGCTCGACGAGGGCCTTGATCGAGGGGTTGCCGAGCAGCACCACGAGTCCGCTCGTGGCGATCCACGTCGCGATGCGCCACTCACGACGCCACACGGCCCAGCCCACGACCAGGAGCACGACCACCACGACGGGCGTGGTCTCGAACGCCTCGGCGAGGGCCTCGCAGACCTTCAGGAGCCAACCCGTGTCGGACGTCAGGGTGACGGCGTCGTCGGACAGGGAGCGGTCGAAGTCGCCGAAGGGGTCCCAGCCGGAGACGACCTCGACGGTCAGCAGCACCAGGAGCAGGCCCAGGCATCCGAGCACGACCGACAGGACGCCTCGACGGCTCGGCTCGGCTCGGCGCAGGTCGACCGACACGTGTCCCCTCTCCCCGGGCGTGCCCAGTGCGCGCCCGGACCAGCGTAACGAAAGGTGCCGATAACGCCCTGTTCGCCGGTCACCCCGGCGGACGAGCCCCAGGACCACAGGTGGGTGGCGCGAGCGTCAGCCCCTCAGCCAGCGAGAGGAGTGGTTCGTGACCCCGTTACGCTGACGGGGTGATCGATCCCCGCCTCCTCCGTGACGATCCCGAGCTCGTGCGCACGTCGCTGCGCCGTCGCGGCGAGTCGCCCGACAAGGTCGACGCCCTCGTGGCCGCCGATGCCGCCCGCCGCTCCGCGATCGCCGAGTTCGAGGCGCTCCGCGCCGAGCAGAAGCAGATCGGTCGCCAGGTCGCGCAGGCCTCCGGTGACGAGAAGACCGCGCTGCTCGAGCGCACCAAGTCGCTCAGCGCCCAGGTCAAGGAGACCGACGCGCAGCAGGGTCGCGCCTCCGCGGAGTTCGACGACCTCCTGCGCTCGCTGCCCAACCTCGTCGCGCCCGAGGCGCCCGAGGGCGGTGAGGAGGACTTCACGGTCCTCGACGTGGTCGGCACCCCGCGCGACTTCGCGGCCGAGGGCTTTGAGCCCCGCGACCACCTCGAGATCGGGCAGCTGCTCGGCGCGATCGACATCGAGCGCGGTGCGAAGGTCTCCGGCTCGCGGTTCTACTACCTCACCGGTGTGGGTGCGATGCTCGAGCTCGCCCTCGTGCAGCTCGCGATGACCACGGCCCAGCGGTGGGGCTTCACCCCGATGATCCCGCCGGCGCTCGTCCGTTCGCGGGCCATGGAGGGCACCGGCTTCCTCGGCCAGGCGGCCGACGACGTCTACCACCTCGAGAAGGACGACCTCTACCTCGTGGGCACCTCGGAGGTGCCGCTCGCGGCCTATCACTCCGACGAGATCCTCGATGCGGCGTCGCTGCCGCGTCGGTACGCCGCATTCAGCCCCTGCTACCGCCGTGAGGCGGGCTCGCACGGCAAGGACACCCGGGGCATCTTCCGCGTGCACTGGTTCGACAAGGTCGAGATGTTCACCTACACGACCCTCGAGGAGTCGTACGCCGAGCACGAGCGCCTGCTGGGCTGGGAGCGTGAGTGGCTCGACGCCCTCGAGCTGCCGTACCGCGTCATCGACGTGGCCACGGGCGACCTCGGCTCGTCGGCCATCCGCAAGTTCGACTGCGAGGCGTGGATCCCGACGCAGGAGCGCTACCGCGAGGTCAGCTCCACCTCGAACTGCACCGAGTACCAGGCGCGTCGCCTCGACATCCGTGTGCGCGGGCAGGAGGGCACCGGGCCGGCCGCCACGCTCAACGGCACGCTCTGCGCCATGACCCGCACGATCGTCGCGCTGTTCGAGAACGGCCAGCAGGCCGACGGCTCGGTCGCCCTGCCCCAGGCCCTCCACCCGTTCCTGGGTCCGGTGCTCAAGCCCCTGGCGGTGTCATGAGTGACTGGCGTCCCCGGCTCGTCGCGCTCGACGTCGACGGCACGCTCGTCAACGGCCGCAACGAGATGACCACGGCGGTCCGTGAGACCGTCCGCGGACTCCGCGAGAAGGACATCGAGGTCGTCATCGCGACCGGCCGCTCGGTGCCCGGCGTCATGGACGCCGCCGACAAGCTCGGCTTCGACCACGGCTACGCGATCGGCAGCAACGGCTCGCTCGTCTTCGCGTACCGCCCCCTGGAGATGCTCCGCGCCGTCACGTTCGACGCCTCGGAGGCCGTGCGCTCGATCCTCGACCGCATGCCCGAGGTGCTCGTGGCCGTGGAGGAGGTCGGCGTCGGCTACCGCGTCAACCGCGCGTTCCCGTCCGACGAGCTCGGTGGTTCCATCACGGTGCAGAGCGTCGAGGACCTGATCGGTGAGCCGGTCACGCGCGTCATCATCCGCTCGCCCGAGCACAGCACGGAGGAGTTCCGTGAGGTCGTGGCCGATCTCGGGCTGACCGACACGAACTACTACATCGGCTACACCGCGTGGCTCGACATCGCCCCGATGGGCACCTCGAAGGCCTCCGGGCTCGACTTCCTGTGCGAGCACCTGGGCATCGCCCAGTCCGACGTGCTCGCGGTCGGCGATGGCAACAACGACATCGAGATGCTGGGCTGGGCCGGTCGAGGGGTCGCGATGGGCCAGGCGCTCGGCGACGTCATCGCGGCAGCCGACGACGTCACCGGATCGATCGACGACGACGGCGTCGTCGACGTGCTTCGCCCCTACCTCTGACGTCACCCCCGCCGCCCGCGCCCGCCCGTTGGTTGAGGTGTGAGTGCGCTCTGGCGCGCGAGCCTCGAAACCTGGCTCAGCCGACCTTCATGAGGCGGCGGCCGGACTCCATGTCGTCGAACGCGTCGAGCACCTGGTCGACGCTCGGCGCGAGGACGACCAGCTCCGTGACGTCGGCCGCGACCTGCTGGCGGGCGCGGCGCAGGTGGCGCTTGATCGTCGACGTGGAGCAGCCGAGGCGTTCAGCCAGCTGCTGACACGTGTCGTTCGGGTGCGCCTGCCGCGTCGCGAGCACCGTCGCGTGGTCGACCGGCCCTCCGCCGAGTCGTGCCGCGCCGAAGCTCGCGATCTCCGCGTCCGCGACCGAGACGCCGAGCCTGCGACGCAGGTCCTGGCGGTCGGACTCGGTGGTGCACGCCACGAAACCGGAGACATTGACCTCCACGACGGCCCGGTACAGGCAGTCGGTGAAGATCGGGCAGGCCGCACAACGACGGTGCGCCTCGGCGCGCTTGCGCGCGACGTCGCGCCGCATCGCTGCGGTCAAGCCGTGTCTCCCGAGTGGCGTCTCCAGCGCGTCGTCGAGAAATGTGGTCGGATCTTCTGCGCACGCGAGTACGACAGAATTATCGACGATGGTCATGGGCTCCCTCTTCCCTGAACCGATCGAACGACGGAGACTTTACAGGTACATCCCGCCGCTGGGGCCGTTTTCGCCGGTTTGGCCACTTTGGGCACCGGAGGGGTCGTTTGACGCCGGAAGCGCCAGCCGCATCGTCTGGAGCTGCGACTGCGCCTGCACCTGCTGCGCGTACAGAGCAGCCTGGATCCCGTGGAAGAGACCCTCGAGCCAGCCCACGAGCTGGGCCTGCGCGATGCGGAGCTCACCCTCCGAGGGCGACGCGGCCTCGAACGGCCGGCTCAGTCGCGACAGCTCGTCGACGAGCTCGGGCGCGAGGCCCTCCTTGAGCTCGGCGATCGACTGCTCGTGGATCTCGCGGAGGCGGGCGCGGCTCGCGTCGTCGAGCGGTGCCGCCTTCACCTCCTCGAGGAGCTGGCGGATCATGCCGCCGATGCGCATGACCTTGGCGGGCTGCTCGACGAGGTCGGTCAAGGGCGTGGTGGTGGGCTCGTCGTCCTCGGGGACCGCGACGGGGCTGCCGTCGGGCCCGATCGTCATGGGTGTCTCGCTCATGGCTTCACCTTAGGAGGGGACGCGGAACCACCTGCTGGTCGAGTGGGTGAGGGCGGTCGCGCCCGATCCCGTGGGGGTACCTCCCAGGACGAAGTCCTAGGGGGAGCGAGACCCGGTCAGGTTGCGGCGCCCGGCGTGGTTGCTCCTCCCTCACGGCAGGAGCACGAGCTTGCCGGTGTGCGACGAGGCCTCCATGACGCGGTGGGCGTCGGCCACCTGGTCGAGGTCGAACGTCTGGTGCACCACGGGGCGCAGGGCGCCGCTCTCGACCCACGGCCAGGCGTGCTCGACCAGGTCGGCCATGATCGCGGACTTCTCCTCGGTGGGTCGAGCACGCAGCGAGGTCGCCGCCACGGAGGCACGCTTGGTGAGCAGCAGCCCCAGGTTCAGCTCGGCCTTGACGCCACCCTGCATGCCGATCACGACGAGCCGCCCACCCGTGGCGAGCGCACGCACGTTGCGATCGAGGTACTTCGCCCCCATGTTGTCGAGGATGACGTCGGGCCGGACGTCCTGCTCCTTCAGAGCCTCCACGAAGTCCTGCTCGCGGTAGTTGATGGTGACCGATGCCCCGAGGTCGCGGCAGAACGCCGCCTTCTCCGGCGAGCCCACCGTGACGACGACCCGGGCGCCGTGCGCGACGGCCATCTGAATCGCGGTGGTGCCGATGCCGCTCCCGCCGCCGTGGACCAGGAGCGTCTCGTCGGGACCGAGACCGGCGTGCATGAAGACGTTCGACCAGACCGTGGCAGCGGTCTCGACGAGTCCGCCCGCGGCTGCGTCGTCGAGACCCGCGGGGCGGGCGACGACCTGACCGGCCGGCGCCGCGACGTGCTCGGCGTAGCCGCCACCTGACAGCAGGGCGACGACGTCCTCGCCGACCCGCGAGGGATCGACACCCGGGCCCACCGCCACGATCGTGCCGGCGGCCTCGAGACCGAGGACGTCTGTAGCACCCGGGGGCGGGTTGTAGAAGCCCTGCCGCTGGAGCACGTCGGCACGATTCACGCCCGCGGCCGCGACACGCACGAGGACCTCGCCCTCGCCGGGCCTTGGCACGGGGTGCTCGCCCACGACCAGGGCATCGGCCTCGCCGGGCTCGGGGACGGTCACGGCACGCATCAGCTCGGGGATCGCCATGCCTGCGACGATAACGGGGAGGCCCGCTAGCGTGGTGCTCATGGACCTCCGCCTGGTGCAGCTCGCGGCCGGCATCGACCCGGCGGCGAACCGCGACCTGGTCGAGGCCCGGCTCCAGGAGATCGCGGGCGGGCCGTCGCTCGTCGTGCTGCCCGAGGCCACCATGACCGACTTCGGCCCCACCGACCTGGACCTCTCGAGGTTCGCCGAGCCGCTCGACGGTCCGGTCGTCGACCTGCTCGCACGCCACGCCCGTCGTCTCGGCAGCACGATCGTCGCCGGCACCTTCGAACCGAGCACGGCGGAGCTCGGTGCCGGGGCCCCGCCGTTCAACACGCTCGTGGTCGTCGCGCCCGACGGTGCGCTGGCCGCCACGTACCGCAAGATCCACCTGTACGACTCGTTCGGCTACCGCGAGTCCGACCGGCTCTCCGCCGGCGCGATCGAGCCCGTCGTCGTCGACGTCGACGACCGGCGTCTCGGCCTCATGACCTGCTACGACCTGCGGTTCCCCGAGCTCGCGCGGCTGCTCGTCGACGACGGCGCCGACACGCTGGTGGTGCCGGCGGCCTGGGTCGCGGGCGAGGGCAAGCTGCACCACTGGCGCACGTTGCTCACAGCTCGCGCCATCGAGAACACGGTGCACGTCGTCGCGGCGGCCCAGGGCGGTCACCGCTACACCGGGCACTCCCTGGTCGCCGACCCGCAGGGTTCTATCGTGGTCGAGGCCGCCGAGGGCGACGAGACGTTGTCGGCGGTGCTGGATCCTGAGGAACCCGGCCGCACGCGCTCGACGAACCCGTCGCTCGCGAACCGGCGCATCCACCGACCGCGAGGAGACGCATGAGCGAGGCCACCACTGGCCGCCGACGCCTCGACGACTCCGTCCCCGCCGGCTACGACCAGCCCGTCCGCGCGCCGCGGCTCGAGTCGCGTCGGTCGGCCGCCACGATCGGTGCCGTCGTCGCCCTCGCGGCGCTCGTCGGCCTGGCCGGCAGCCTGCTGTCGGTACTGGCGATCGACGTGCCGGTCTCGGTCTACCGGCCGTCGGCCGCGCTCCTCACGATTGCGCTGACCATCGCCCTTGTGCACCGCGCCGGTGGGCACATGCGCATCTGGGTCAGCCTCGTCTCGGTGCTCTGCGTCGCCGCGGCCGTCACCGAGATGGCCGGACTCATCGCCGCCGCCGCGGCGGCGACCGGCGTCGTGGGTGCCGTTCTCGCCGTCGTGCTGACCCGTCCCAGCGAGGGGGTCGTCTCGACGTTGAAGGAGTTCACCGCGAGCGTGGCCATCGCGCTCAGCGGTGCCGCGGGGGTGGCGGCGTGGAACGCGCAGGTCAACGCCGTGATGTTCAGCGTCGCCGTCATCGGCGTCTCACTGGGCGTGGTGCTCGGCCTGGTGTGGTCTCTCGGCGAGGGTCTGCACGGTCTCGGCCGCAACCACCTCGCGATCCTGGCGGTCGTGGCCGTCGGGCTCCTGCTGCTCGTGGTCTACACCTACGCGGTCCGCAGCTACGGGTCCGCCTCGGTCATCAACGCGATCGACGACGCGATCTTCCAGGCGCGCACGACGATCGGCGGCATCCCCCGCCCGGTGCAGGCGTTCGCGGGCTTCCCGGCCTTGGTCGTGGGGCTGCGACTTCGTTCGCAGCGACGGGAGGGCTGGTGGGTCCTGGTCTTCGCGGTGCTCGCCACGAGCTCGGTCACGACCTCCTTGGTCTCGCCCCTGGCGTACCCGTCGTACATCGGCCTCTCGGTCCTCTACTCGGCCGTCATCGGCTTCGCCCTCGGCTGGGTCGCGTCGCACTACGTGCTCGCACCGAGCACCCAGCGTTCGGCGCGCCGGGTCGAGTCCACGCGCCGCGTCGAGCCGGCGCGCTGGGCCGGCCTGCGCTGACGGTCCCCCGTCCCCCGGTGGTTGAGGATCCGTGCGCCCTGGCGACGAGGCGGATCCTGAGGTGCGACGAGGAACGAGGAGCCTCGAAGGGCGAAGCCACCCTCACCCGCCGGCGCGTCCTCTGAGAGACTGGACCTTGTCCGGACGCCTCGGTGACCGGACGAGGAGGGGTGCCGGAGTGGCCGATCGGAACCGCCTTGAAAGCGGTCGCTGGGTCTACAGCTCAGCCGCGGGTTCGAATCCCGCCCCCTCTGCCAGGTTCCGCGGAGCGGTGTGCGCAGAGGGCACCGATTCGGGGAGGAGCTTGCGACGGAGTCCCGCCCCCTCTGCCAGGTTCCCTCCCGTCGAAGTGAGTTCCGCATGAGTCTTCCCGAGAGCACCGTCTACCGGTTGGGGCGCGGCCCCGCGCTGGTGGCCACCGGAGTCCTGACGATCGTGACCGGCGTCCTGGTGTTCGCGGCGTTCCTCGTCGCGGACGACGCCACCCCGCGGGTCATCGGGGCCATCGTCCTGGGTGTCCTCGCGGCAGTGGCCGTGCTCCTGGCGGTCCGGTTCGCGCTGCGACCGCCGGCGGTCGTCCGGCTCGACACGACCGGTTTCACGGTGGCCCGGCCCCGTGTGCGTGCGGCGTGGAAGCAGGTCGACGACGTGGCGCTCGACTCGGGCTACCTCGTGCTGACGGGTGAGGGCACTGCCAGGGTCGAGCTGCGTCTGCTCGATGCGGACGCGCGCCAGCTGCTCGTGCGCGAGGTCTACGACCGTCTGAACACCGCGCACGGCTACACGCGATTCGGCTGAGCGGTCCGCGGGGGAGGCCGATTGGCCGTGGCGGCTCGCAGACCGGTATCGTGGCGGAGTTGCCGCCCACGGGTGGCAGCGAGGAGATGTCGCATAGTGGCCTAGTGCGCCCGCCTGCTAAGCGGGTTGAGGTTTAAACCTCTCGCGAGTTCAAATCTCGCCATCTCCGCCAGCACGGCACGAAGCATGTGAGCACCAGCAACCCGTCGCGGTTGCTGGTGCTTCGTGCTTCTGCCGGGGCGGAGCTTGCTCCGCCGACGGGTTCAGCCGTCGGACGAGCGGCGGCGCTCCCGGAGTCCTTGGGCCAGGTCGACGACACCGAAGACCGCCAGCAGCACGCCGAAGGGACGGCCCGTGAACCAGGCGAACTCGGCGTCCGGGAACCCGATCGCCAGCACTGCACCGACGAGGACGAGCAGCGATCCGGTGAACAGGTGCATCGAGGCGCTCATGCACCCAGCCTAGGAGGCCGGCGCGAGGTGCCCATCGGCTAGCCTGCCCGGAGGGAGAGGAAGACCGACGAGGACCCCATGACGACGCAGCGCACCTGGCGGTGGTTGGCCCTGTTCCTGCTCGTCGACCTGGTGCTCGTCGTCGTGATGTTCCGCCATGTCTCCGGTGGCACCGACGCCGCCACGGCCCGCCCGCCCGCAGCCGGCCCGGGCGACTCCTCCGAACCGGTCGCGCCCGCCCCGACGACCCCGGCCGCCGCAGGCCTCGTCGAGGCCACCGCGGACGACGTCGTCTGGGGAGCCCGGGGCTCCTGCTCGACCGGTTCCCCGGTCACCCTGGTCCGCGACGTCGACGGCGTCCGCGACGACCTCGCCCCGGGCATCACCGAGCTCCTGCGGATCGACGTGAACGACGCCGGCGACGTCTACGTGATCGGCGCAGACGCCGAGTGCCAGCCCATCGAGCTGCTCCTGTCCGAGGGAGCGACGGAGTGGATCGATCCGTCCGGGCCGATCCGCCGGTGGCACCTCACCCCCGACGGGGCACCCACCGTGACGACGCCGAACGGTGATGTCGACCCCGGGTGCGCGCCGGTCTCCTTCGTCTCGGAGGGCACGGAGGGCCTGGTGGGTTGTGGCGACGGCTCGATCCGCTCGTCGGACGACGACGGTGCGACCTGGGAGGGCGGCACGGTCCTCGAGGGCCTGCGCAGCGTCGTGCGGACTGACGAGGGTCCCGTGGCGTTGGCGCCGGCGCCGGACTGCGCCGTGGCGTTCTACCGGGTCGACGCGGCCGAGGCCACTCTCGCCGGTTGCGCCCAGCCGGAGGCGGTCGACGGACTCGTGCTGCTCGCGGCGAGCGGTGACAGCTTCGTCGCCGTGGTCGGTGACGCGCTGCTCCGTTCGTCCGACGGCGGCACGTGGGAGCCACTTCCCGCCCCTTGAGGTGCGAGGAACGAGCCGCGAAAGGGGTGCCTCAACCGACCGAGGTTTCGAGGCTCACGCCGCAGGCGGCATTCGCACCTCAACCAGCGGGTGGGGAGGCGGCAAGGCGGCATTC
>CAYRZN010000084.1:6982-11430 GCA_964428825.1 uncultured Aeromicrobium sp. | reverse complement strand
GCGCGCCAGAGCGCACTCGCACCTCAACCAGCGGGTGGACGTGCAGGCGGCGATCGCACCTCAACCAGCGGAGGGCGCGATCTCGGGGAGGAGTCGTTCGAAGGTGCGCGGACGAATGCCGAAGCTGATGTCCGCGGTGAACACGATCTCGCCGCCGAGGTGCAGCTCGACACGGTTGGCGTCGGCCGTCAGGTTGGCGGCCGTTCCCTCCTCGAGCCAGCGACGCTGACCCAGCAGCGTCACGAGGGCGAGGAACGCCCCGTTGTCGCGCTGGGCCCGGAACACCACGGGGCCCGGTGCGGTGTCGCGGACGACGAGCGCCTCACGACTCAGGCCGGGCACGTCGAGCTCGACGGTGCAGCCCTGGCGGCCGAAGGTGAAACGGTCGCGACCGCGCACCTCGACGTCACCGGCTGTCCCGTCGGCCAACCGCCAGGCCACCGTGAACATGCCCCGATTGTGACCGACGCACTCCTCGCTGTCCGACGATTCGACTGAAGTTCCGGCGATCGGACGCGTCAGATGCCGGGCACGGTGGCCGTGATGACCGAGCCGTCGCCGCGCTGGCGCCCCGGCACCGGCATGGGCTGGCCGGCGATGCGCGGTCCCTGGTCGGCGAGCGCGACCGTGACGGGCGACCCCTTCTCGACCGTGACGGCCTCGCCCCGGACCGAGAGGTCGGCGGACTCGCCGTCCTCGACCACGAGCTCGACCTCGGCGTCGCGCACCGTGACACGGACGCGTGTGCCCCGCAGGGTCACGCGGTAGGTGAGCTCGTGCCAGCTCTCCGGCAGCCGCGGGTCGATCGTGAACGTGCCACCGTGGTCGCGGAACCCACCGAATCCCGACGCCAGCGCGCTCCAGACGCCGCCCGTGGAGGCGACGTGCACGCCGTCGGAGGTGTTGGCGTGGCGGTCGGCGAGGTCGACGTAGAGCGCCGACAGGAAGTAGCGGTACGCAAGATCGGCGTACCCGACCTCGGCCGCGATGATCGACTGCACGACGGCCGACAGGGTGGAGTCGCCCGTGGTGATCGGGTCGTAGTACTCGAAGTCGGCGCGCTTCTGCTCGGGCGTGAACTGGTCGCCCTGCAGGAACAGCGCCAGCACGACGTCAGCCTGCTTGAGCACCTGGAAGCGGTAGATCACGAGCGGGTGGTAGTTCAGCAGCAGGGGCCGCTTGTCGAGCGGGGTGTTGTCGAGGTCCCACACCTCCCGGTCGAGGAAGTGGAAGTCCTGCGGGTGGATGCCGAGGTGCTCGTCGAACGGGATGGCCATGTCGGTGGCGGCCTGCTCCCACGAGGCGACCTCGTCGTCGGTGAGGCCGAGGCGCTGCACGACCTGCTCGTACTCGATGCCGTCGCGCTCGGCGAGCTCACGGATCGACGCCGCCGCGCTCGCCAAGTTGAAGCGGGCCATGACGTTGGTGAACAGGTTGTCGTTGACGACGGTCGTGTACTCGTCGGGGCCGGTGACCCCGTGGATGTGGAACGAGCCGTCCTCCTCGGAGCGCCAAAAGCCCAGGTCGACGAACATGCGGGCGGTCTCGACGAGGATGTCGATGCCCTCCCGGACCAGGAAGTCGGTGTCGCCGGTGGCCTGCACGTACTTGTTCAGGGCGAACGAGATGTCGGCGTCGATGTGGTACTGCGCGGTGCCCGCCGCGTAGTACGCCGAGGCCTCCTCGCCGTTGATCGTGCGCCAGGCGTAGAGGGCGCCCTGCTGGGCCAGCTCGCGGGCCCGCTTGCGGGCGGAGTCGAGCAGCGTGTACCGGAAGCGCAGCGCCGAACGGGCGATCTGCGGGGTCGTGTACGTGAGGAACGGGAGCGCGTAGATCTCGGTGTCCCAGAAGTAGTGCCCGCTGTAGCCCGACCCCGTGACGCCCTTGGCGGGGATGCCGTTGCCCTCGGCGCGGGCCGAGGCCTGCAGCACCTGGAACAGGTTCCAGCGCACGGCCTGCTGCACCTCCGGCTGGCCGGGGACCTCGACGTCGGACCGCGCCCAGAAGTCGTCGAGCCACGCGCGCTGGTCAGCGAGCTGCTGCTCGAGGCCGTCCTCCCGGACGCGGTCGAGCGTGCGGCGACACCGGTCGATCAGCTCACGCACGGGGACCCCGCGTGAGGTGTGGTACGCCACGACCTTGGTCAGGGTGATGGGTTCACCGGGCTGCGCGTCGACCCGGAACGTCATCTTGGCGAGGTCGTCCTCGACCGTGATCTGGGTCGTGCTGGGGTTGGCCGTCTCGAGCCGGTGGTCGGCGGCGACCGCGAGGGTCATGCCGCTGTCGTGCGTGCGGTAGCCGAGCTCGACGCGTCCGTCCTCGAGGCTGCCGCGGCTGTGCTGCGGGTCGAGCACGCGACGCTCCAGGGCCTCCGCCTTGCGCGGGTCGACGCCTTCGCCCATCGACTTCGCGCGCACGTGGTACTCGTCCTCGCCGTCCTGACGGTTGAGGATCTGCGAGCTGATCGCGACCGGGGCCGCGGCGTCGAGCATCGTGACCTCGAACGTCATGACGGCCAGGTGGCGCTGCTGGAAGGAGACCATGCGGCTCGACCTGATGCGCACCCGCTTGCCCGACGGGCTGCGCCACACGACCTCGCGGCGCAGGACGCCCTCACGGAAGTCGATCGCCCGCTCGTACTCGAGGATGTCGGCGATCGGCAGGAGCAGCGGCTCGTCGTCGACGTAGAGGCGGATGACCTTGGCGTCGGGGGCGTTGACGATGGTCTGTCCGACGCGCGCGAAGCCGAACGCCTCCTCCGCGTGCCGGATGGGCCACGTCTCGTGGAACCCGTTCAGGAACGTTCCGTGGGCGTGCGAGTCGCGGCCTTCCTCGACGTTGCCGCGCAGACCGAGGTAGCCGTTGCCGACCGCGAAGAGGGTCTCGGTGACGCCGAGGTCGCTGGCGTCGTAGCGCCGCTCGACCAGACGCCACTCGTCAACGGGGAAACGGGTGCGGTCGAGGTACTCGTGCACCGGCGGCGCCTCGTGCGAAGGGCTCATCACAGAAGTTCTTCCAGGTCGTCGACGACGATGTCGGCTCCATGCTCGCGCAACGCGTCGGCACCGGCGCCACGGTTGACGCCCACGACGAGACCGAAGTCACCAGCAGCGCCGGCCTCGACGCCGGACAGGGCGTCCTCCAGCACCACGGCCTTCTGGTGCGCGACGCCGAGCTGGTCGGCGGCGTACTCGTAGGTGTCGGGGGCCGGCTTGCCAGCGAGACCGGCCTCGGCCGCGACCCCGCCGTGCACGACGAGCTCGAACCGGTCGGTGATGCCGGCGGCCTCGAGCACCGCCGGCGCGTTGCGCGAGCTCGACACGATCGCGCGGCGGACGCCGGCAGCGGTGAGGGCCTCCACCAGACGCAGGGAACCGGGGTAGGCCTCGACCCCCTCGTCGTGCAGCACCTCGAGGAAGACGTCGTTCTTGCGGTTGCCGAGCCCACCGACCGTGTCGGCGTCGGCGGGGTCGTCGTGCGTGCCCTCGGGCAGCGCGATGCCGCGGGACTCCAGGAAGGAACGCACCCCGTCGTAGCGGGGCTTCCCATCGACGTAGCGGTGGTAGTCGGCGTCGGTGTACGGCTCGTCGACCCCCTGCGCGACCAGGAAGTCGTTGAACATCTTCGACCAGGCGCGCATGTGCACCTCGGCGGTCGGCGTGATGACGCCGTCGAGGTCGAAGAGGGCTGCGTCGTACTCGTTCCAGTCCACCCGAGAAGCGTAGGTGGAGCGTGTGTCACGGACGTGAACCGGTGGGGTGGCGACTTGGTGCATTCGCGCCCCACGTGAACCTCGCACCCTCTAGATTTCGGCGACGCCCTGTCTCGGAAGGACGCCCCATGCGCCGACGCTCGCTGCTCGCGACGACCACTCTGCTCCTGCTCACCACGTTCGTCGGCTCGGCCTCCGCCGAGTCGCTGGACCCCGAACGCGTCGAAGATCCGGAGAAGGCTTGGTACGACACCGGGTTCGAGGACGTGCCCGGTTCGCACGTGTTCGCTGCGGAGATCGCCTGGTTGGCTGCGACCG
Source organism: uncultured Aeromicrobium sp. (assembly GCA_964428825.1). Classification (GTDB taxonomy): domain Bacteria; phylum Actinomycetota; class Actinomycetes; order Propionibacteriales; family Nocardioidaceae; genus Aeromicrobium. The sequence continues at coordinate 7,400 of CAYRZN010000084.1, read as the reverse complement.
GGATCAGCACGGGCTACGAGGACGAGGACGGCTACGTCGAGTTCCGACCCTCGCAGCCCGTCCTGCGTGAGCAGATGGCCGCCTTCCTGTATCGCTACGCGTCCGAGGAGTCGGTCGACGATGACGGTGCCTCGTTCTCCGACATCGCCACGACACACCCGTTCTTCGACCACGTGGAGTGGCTCGCAGGCACCGGCATCTCGACGGGATACCCCGACCGCACGTTCCGAGGGACGCAGCCGGTGCTGCGCGAGCAGATGGCGGCATTCCTGTGGCGCTATGCCGGATCGCCCGACGTGCCGAGCCTCCCGACGACCTCTCCATTCCGGGACGTCCCGACGAGCCACGCCTTCTACGAGGCGATCGTCTGGCTCGCGAACCAGGGGATCTCCACGGGGTACGCCGACGGCACGTTCCG
>CAYRZN010000084.1:0-6882 GCA_964428825.1 uncultured Aeromicrobium sp. | reverse complement strand
GACATCGTCCCCGGCGTGACCGGGACGGAGATGTACCTGCACGACCTGACGACCGGGGCAACCACTCGAGTACCCCGGCCCGCCACGTCGGGTCCGAGCGGTGTCACGCGGGGTGCGATCTCGGGCGACGGCTCCACGATCGCCATGGTCGTGGCCAACGAGAACTCCACCCACACGGCCGTGCGGGTCGATCTCGCCACCGGCACGGCGACATCCCTACCGACGTCCGAGTACATCGCCAACTTCGTCGACCTCTCCTACGACGGCGACCGGATCGTGCTGTCGCTGGGGAGCGCCTACCTGTGGGAACGCGGGTCCGACACCCTGGAGCGGCTCGACCCGAACTACGGGACCGCCCAGATCAGCCCCGACGGAGCCTGGGTCGCGAATGGACGAGAGGTCTTTGCGCTCGACTCCGATGTGATCTTCCCGTTCAAGGGCTATGTGCCGAACCTGGCCATCGGTGATGCCTCGTCGGCGTTCTCCGGCGACAGTGAGCACCTGATCCTGGGTGGACCCGCGGGCGAGTCGGCCGGAGCGCTGGTGCGCATCGATCTCTCGACGCAGGTCGTGGAGTCCCTCGCGCAGACCATGGACGATGAGCCACTCCAGGGTGACGTCGCCGTCGGCGCAGCGTCGTACGACGCGTCGCTCGTCGTGTTCAGCGCCTCGACACGCAACCTCATGCCAATCCACGTCCCGGATGCTCGCGCCGTCTACCTCTGGCGCGACCCCGCCAGCGACTAGGGACCCGCACGAGCGACGGTCCCGATACGCTCCGTCCATGCTCCGCGTGCCCCGGCGACGACGTCGTCGCACCTACCTGATCGGCGTGGCCGGGCACCCGAACTTCGGTGACGAGGCGATCACGCGCGGTTGGCTCCGGTGGCTCGCGAAGCACCGGCCGCGCGACGAGGTGTGGCTCGACGTCCTGAACCCGGCGGGCGCCTCGGCGCTGCTGCACGACGAGCACCCGCACCTCGTGGTGGTCGACACCGTGCACCGGCTCGGGCTGGAGGCCGACCAGAGCAGCGCGGTCTCCGTGGCGGCCCACGTCGACCAGGTCCTGGCCGAGCCGTGGCGCTCACCGCGCTGGCTCGCCGGGCTCGAGGCCCTCCGGTCCGCCGACGTGGTGCACGTGCTGGGTGGTGGATTCGTCAACGCCCACCGGAACCACACCGCGTCGATCCTCGCGTCGATGCACTGGCTGGCCACGAATTCCGACGCACGCCTCGCGGTGAGCGGCGCCGGGCTCACGCCCGCCTTCACCGACCTCGGCTCGCGCTACGCCGAGCTCGGTCAGCGCCTCGAGGTCGCCACCGTGCGCGACCCGGAGTCGGTGACCGTGCTGCCCGGCTCGGTGCTGGGTCCCGACGACGTCTGGCTCGGCGGTGTCGACCAGCACGTCGACCAGCGCCCGGGCAACGCCGACGTCATGGTGCTCGCGCAGGGCGACGGGCACGACCGCCCCGACGACCTGGCCGCCACCGTTGGGGACCTTCTGGAGTCGTGGGGCGTCCAGCCCGGGGGTTACGGAGTCGTCGAGGCGAACCCGCCCGTCGACGGCTACGTCCGCGCGGCCCTCGAGGAACGTTGTGGCGCCCACGAGTTCCACTCCTTCGGCGACGTCATGGCCCACGGGCTCCCCGCTCGCCGGGGTCAGCGGTGGATCTCGACCCGCTATCACCCGCACCTGCTCGCCGCGGCGGTCGGCGCGAGCGGCGTCGCGATCTCGGTGTCCGACGGGTACTACGACGTCAAGCACCGCGCCGTGACGGCCGCCGGGTCCGCGTGGCCCGTGATCGGCATCGGCGACGCCCCCGTGCCGGCCGGTGACGCCGGCGACCTGCCGGCCCGCGCGGCCGAGCACGCGGATGCGCTCGGGCGCACCGCTGCCCGGATCCACGCCTGAACCCCCGCCGCCCCCACTAGGATGCCGACGACATGACGACACCAGGCACGCTGCTGCAGCGCATCCACCTCGCGGCGACGGTCTCCGCCCCCGACGACCTGTACGTGCGTGCCGAGTCCGGGACGATCGACAGCACCCGCACCTCGGTCACGGTGCACCCGTCGAGCCTGGCGTCGACGCGCACGTACTTCGGCCGGGTCGAGGCATCGCACTGGCAGCGGTGGACCCGCGTCGGCGAGGTCGAGGTCCACATGACCGTCACGGGTCACGGTGTCGTGAAGCTCGTGTCGGACGACTTCTCGCCCACGACCCGCATCGTCGAGCGCGCCGACGTCGAGACCGGTGACAAGCCCGAGGCCCTCACCCTCCGCGCACCGCTCGACCGCTACCTCGACGAGGGGCACCTGTGGCTGGAGATCTCCACCACGACCGGCACCCTGACCGTCAGCGACGTCACCGTGACGACGCCGGAACCGGGTGCCGACCGCCTCACGGGCATCGTCATCTGCACGTTCAACCGGCCGACCGACTGCGTCGCGACCCTCACGGCGCTCGCCGGCGACCCCGCGATGCTGACGGTGGTCGACTCGATCGTCGTGGTCGACCAAGGCGATCGGCTCATCGCGGACGAACCCGGGTTCGACGACGTCGTCGCGGCGCTGGGCGAGCGCCTGCGGGTCGTCCGTCAGCCGAATCTCGGTGGGGCCGGCGGCTTCACCCGCGGCATGCTCGAGACCCGGGAGCGGTTCGCCGACCGGCCCGGTGACGTCCTGCTGATGGACGACGACATCCGTCTCGATCCGGAGACCGTGCTGCGCATGACGTCCTTCGCGTCGCTCACGGTGCGACCGACGCTCGTCGGCGGGCAGATGCTCAACCTGCACCACCCGTCGCAGCTCGTGGCGCAGGGCGAGAACACGGCCCTCGACCAGTTCCTCGCCGGCGTGCCCAGCGACCGCTTCTCGAACGCCGACCTGCTCGACGAGCTGCCCGGCAAGCGGGTCGACTCGGACTACGCCGCCTGGTGGGCCTGCCTGGTGCCGGTCGAGGTGATCGACGAGGTCGGGCTCCCCATCCCCCTGTTCTTCCAGTGGGACGACATCGAGTTCGGCATCCGGGCCCGCAGCCGCGGCTTCGCGACCGTCTCCCTGCCGGGCACCGGCGTGTGGCACGCCGACTTCGCGATGAAGGACTGGGACGACTGGCCGCTGTTCTTCCGCTGGCGCAACGCGCTGATCGTCTCGTCGCTGTACCTCGACGACTTCCCGGGCACGGGCGTCGACGAGCTCGGCCGGCAGCTGCGGCACTTCCTCGTCGAGTACCGGTACGGCCTGATCGCCACGGTGGTCTCGGCCATCGACGCGTTCCTCGCCGGCCCCGACCAGCTGCAGGACGGGGGGCGCGGGGCCCTGGCCGCCGTCCATCGTCTGCGCGCCGAGCATCCCGAGACCAAGCGCATGACGCCCACCGAGCTCGCGGACTACGGTCTCGGCGACATCCGCCTCTCCCTCGAGCACCCGATGCCGGAGGATCCCGATGCCTTCCTGCGCCAGCTGCTGCGACGCCAGCTCCGACTGAAGGTGTCGGGCGCGGCCGCGATCGACTCCCAGACGAGCTGGTGGCACGCCGGATCGTTCGGCACGGTCGTCACGACCGACCGTACGCAGTCGACGTTCCGCGTGCGGCAGATCTCGCGCCGCAAGTCCCTGCAGTCCTACCGCGAGATCCGGCGGGCGATCCGACGGCTCAAGCGCCGCGGTCCCGCCGCGCAGCAGCAGTGGCGGGCCGCGATGCCGGCGTTGACGAGCCGCGAGAACTGGGACCGGCTCTTCGGCTCCTGACCGGTCGCGCCCGCCGCGATCTGGCTGTTCGTCAGAGCCCGGCGGTGTCGTACCGGAACAGGAAGGCCGCCATCTGCTCACGCAGCACGGGCTGGCCGGGACGGAACGTCGTCGAGCCGTTCGGCTCCGCGTAGCCCGTCGAGATGCCCTCGTCGGCGAGCCAGCAGATCTCCTTGGCGAACGTGTGGCCGGGAGGCACGTCGACCAGGCCGCACGACGTCGTCGTGTCCGTGGCTCCCGCGAGGCGGTAGAGGAAGGCCGCCATCTGCTCACGCAGCACCGGCGCGCTCGGACGGAACGACGAGGTGCCGTTCCCGTTGTCGTACCCCGTCGTGATCCCCGTGCCCGCCAGCCACGCGATGTGCGGTGCGAACACGTGGCTCGCCGCGACGTCGCTGAACGGCGGGGTCGTCACGGCCGGCAGGGTCGCCTGCTCGTAGCGCGCGAGGAAGGCGGCCATCTGCTCGCGCAGCACCGCCGCCGAGGGCTCGAAGCGCTTCGTGCCGTCACCGTTGTCGTAGCCCGTCGAGATCCCCTGACCGGCGAGCCACTCGATCTGCTGGGCGAACACGTGGGTCGACGCGACGTCGGTGAACCGGGGGAGTCCCGGAGGCTGCTGGGAGACCCCGTCGCAGGTCGCCGAGAGCGTGTACGGGCCGAGGTTGCCGTAGCCACCGTCGGGCCCGGTCGGGCTGCCCGTCACCCGGGCGTAGTACGCCGTGTCACCGGCGGACTGCTGCACGGTGGCCGCGACACCCGTCGCCCGCATCGTGGGGCCCGAGCCCGACTGCCCGGACGGCGGGTCGACCGTGGTGCCCACCAGGGGCGAGGCCTCGGTCCCCGTCACGAGCGTCAGCGCGAGGTCGAGGTTGGTGGAGTAGGTCGTCGGCGTCGCGGACACCGTGACCGTGCCGTCGCACCGCCCGAGGCTCCAGAGATCCCGGTCGGTGGGGGTCGAGATGAGTCCGCGCCGGTTCGTCGTCCACCCGGACGCCGTCGCCGTCGCGATCGTCGCGCCGGCGTCGTCGGCGCGCGCGGCGATGCCGTGGGACGCCAGCTTCGCCACGTCGTCCAAAACGTCAGGCTCGAGGGCGTCCGGATAGCTGTGGTTCGTCCACTGGCTGAGGGCTCGCGCGTACGGCGTGCCCATGATCGGCCCCCAGTTGCCGGTGCCGGAGTAGTAGGGCAGGTCATTCGGCTCGGCGCGCAGGCCCGCGTGGTTCAGGCCACCGTTGTGCCCGACCTCGTGGCTGATGATCGTCGTGAGGGCGAGCGGACTGCCGACGCCGGCCGCGTTGACGAAGGCGCCCTCGTACCGCGCGTGCGAGGAGCCGGGGATGTCGAACACGTTGACGTACGCGAGGCCCGCGCACGTCGAATCGATCGGGCACCCCGCCGGGAAGTCGGCCTGGACCCTCGGAGTCGTGATGATCGCGCGCGCGCCGTACGTCTGGTCGCCCGTGCTCGACCGGGTGAGGGCGTCGGAGGACGGCGCGCGGGTCGTGACGTTGACGTCGAAGGGCGCGTAGTCCTCCGACACCGCGAGCCAGACGTTCTGGATGTACTCGAGCTCGGTGGTGGAGAAGGCGTCGGAGCCGTCGCGGCTGAACGGCGGCACCGTGCGGCCGTTCGGGATGCCCTGCATCTGGTTCCAGATGGAGTTGGACACCGTGTGGCCGTCGAAGTCGAGGTAGATCGTGCGGTTGGACCCGGGCAGGCTGCTCAGTCCGAAGGTCTGGTCGAGCGGGGCCACTGCGGCGAGGGCGACCGGTTCGTCGCCGGCAGCGGGGTCTGCCGCGGCGGCGTCGTGCGCGTGCTCCGCGTCGAGGAACTCGGCCACGAAGAGTCGGCCGTCCGGTCCGACGCCGTAGGTCGGGTCCTGGAGCGCGTCAGTCAGCTCTTCGGTTGTCAGCTCGTTGAGCGCGGCCACCTCGTCGAGGTCGTCGCCGATGGCCTCGACCGCCTCGGGGCCGAGCACCAGCTCGTCGGGGCCAATGTCGTCACCGGGGGTCGCCGGGGGACCGGCAACCGGGGGTGACAGGTCCTCAGGTGTCGTCTCAGCAGGAGCGGCGGTCCCCCGTGGTCCTGGCTCGTCGCCACCCGGGGCGACGACCAGCGTGGAGGCAGAGAGCCCCAGCACGGCCGCCATGGCCAGACCCAGGAGCCCGGCCGATCGGGAGCGGCGCATCTTCTGCATGCAGCCATCGTCGTTCATCCTCGGTGCAGTCGCGGGTCAAACGGACACACTCGGCGGCGGCTCCCGTCGTGGAAGCCCCTAGGCTCAGGGCATGGTCGTGCAGCCGCAGCTCGGGGTCGACAGCGAGGTCGGACGGCTGCGCACCGTCATGCTGCACCGGCCCGGCGCCGAGATCGCCCGGCTCACGCCTCGCAACAATGACGCGCTCCTGTTCGACGGGGTCCCGTGGCTCGGCCGGGCGCAGGAGGAGCACGACGCCTTCGCCCAGGCGTTGCGCGACCACGACGTCGAGGTCCTGTACCTCCTCGAGCTCCTGCGGGAGACCCTGGCCTCACCCGAGGCCCGCGACGTCGTGATCGCCGCGACGACCGGCGCGCTCCACCTGGGCGACGGTCTGCGCTCGTACCTGCAGGCATGGCTCGCCGACCTGCACCCGACCGAGCTCGCGACGGTCCTGACCGCCGGTCTGCGCAACGACGAGGTCCCCGTGCGCACGCTCGTCACGAGCCTGCTCGCGCACGACGACTTCGTGATCGACCCGCTGCCCAACCTGCTCTTCACCCGGGACTCCTCGGTCTGGCTCCCGGACCGGGTGGCCGTCACGAGCCTCGCGATGCCGGCCCGCGTGCGGGAGACGCAGCTGACGGGCCTGGTCTACGGGCACCATCCGCGGTTCGCCGGGGTGCCGCAGGTGCACGGACCCCACCTCGAGCACGTCGAGGGTGGCGACGTGCTGCTCCTGGCACCAGGTGTCATGGCGATCGGGGTCGGTGAGCGCACGACCCCCGCTGGGGCGGAACGGTTCGCCCGGCAGGTCCTGGGCAACGGTCTGGCGCACACCGTGCTGGCGGTGCCGATCGCCCAGGAGCGCGCCACGATGCACCTCGACACGATCGTCACGATGGTCGACGTCGACGCCGTGGTGATCTTCC
>CAYRZN010000083.1:0-11558 GCA_964428825.1 uncultured Aeromicrobium sp. | reverse complement strand
GCCGGGCAGCATCAGGTCCAGCAGCACGATGTCGGCGCCGTTGCGGTCGAACTCCAGCAGTGCGTCGGGCCCGGTCTCCGCGACGGCGACGTCGAAGCCCTCCTTGCGGAGCACGTAGGAGAGAGCCTCGCTGTAGCTGGTCTCGTCCTCGACCACCAGAACTTTGGTCACTTACTTCTCCTCATCGACTTCGGGATCGAACGCCGGGAGCACCAACGTGAACGTGGAACCGAGTCCCGGTTCGCTCCAGACCTCGACCGAGCCACCGTTGCTGGCGGCCACGTGCTTGACGATGGACAGGCCGAGGCCCGTCCCCCCGGTCGACCGCGCACGCGCGGGGTCGACCCGGTAGAACCGCTCGAAGATCCGCTCGAGCTCGGAGGCGGGGATCCCGACGCCGTTGTCGGAGACCGTGATCTTGACGTCGTCGTCGACCCGCTTGGCGGTGACGGCGACCCGGGACTCCTCGGGGGAGTAGGTCACGGCGTTCTCGACCAGGTTGCTGACCGCGGCGTGGAGCTGCGCACGATCGCCGAGGACGTGCAGCTCGCCGTCGACGGTCGATCGCAGGTCGATGCGCTTGGCCTCGGCCTCGGTCATGGAGTGCTCGCAGGCCTCGGCGACGAGCTCGCCGACCTTCATCGTGACGGCGTCCTCGCTCAACGTGTCGGCCTGCAGGCGCGAGAGGTCGATGATCTGCTGCACGAGGCGGGTGAGCCGGTCGGCCTCGTCGGACATGCGCGACGAGAAGTGGGTGACGGCGTCGGGGTCGTCGGTCGCCTCCGACACGGCCTCGGCCAGCAGCTTGATGGCGCCGATCGGGGTCTTGAGCTCATGGCTGACGTTGGCGACGAAGTCGCGCCGGATCATGTCGAGCCGTTGGGCGGCCGTGCGGTCCTCGGCCAGCACCAGCACGAGGCGCGAGGTCAGCGGGGCGATCCTCACGTGCACCTGGAGCGGAGCCGATCGGCGGATGGGGACCTCGACGTCGGCCTCGCGGATCTGGCCGTCGCGGCGCACCTGACGGGCGAGCTCGACGAGCTCCTCGGGGTGCAGGTGCCCCTCGCGGACGATGCCGAGCGCGACGGCCGGTGCCGAGGCCTGGCTGACCTGGTCGTCGACGTCGACGATGACCGCCGACGAGGACAGCACGCGCAGGACCGCGTCGGCGCCGAGGGGCACGAGGGGTGCCTCGGCGACCACGGGCTCCTCACGGCGCCGCTCGTCGAACCTCCAGATGAAGGTGATCGCGGCACCGAGCACGAGCCCGGCGGCACCCGACAGCACCCAGGCGACTTCTGTGTCCACATCCGCGATCGTACGGTGCCGTTCACCTCGAGATCGCTTTCCGACCCCTGACATCGCGGGCCTTTCCGCGTCCGTTCACGTCTCGTTCACCGGGGGTCGTTCGTCGTTCACCGCCCCCGACTAGCCTCAGGGTCATGCGTGATCTCTACTACGAGCAGCTCGACGCGATCGTCGACGACATGGTGACCCTCACGGGCTCCGTGCGTCGCGCCGTCGCCGCTGCCACCGCCGCCCTCCTCAACGCCGACGCGCCGCTCGCCGAGCAGGTCATCGACGGCGACAAGGTCATCGACGAGACCATCGAGGGCATCGAGGAGCGTGCGCTCCTGCTCCTCGCCACCCAGCAGCCGGTCGCCACCGACCTGCGCCAGCTCGTCGCCACCCTGCGGATGCTGACCGACCTCGAGCGGATGGGCGATCTCTCCGTCCACGTCGCCAAGGTCGCCCGCCTGCGCATGCCCGAGGTCGCCGTGCCGACCAGTCTGCAGCCCACCATCATGGCGATGGCCTCGGTGGCCGACCAGATGATCCACGCGGCGTCGCGCATCGTCGCGAACCGCGACCTGGTGGCCGCCGAGAAGCTCGAGGACACCGACGACGAGATGGACAAGCTCCGCAAGGAGCTCTTCCGCGTGCTGCTCGGCGACAGCTGGGACCACGGCGTGGAGCCGGCGATCGACCTGGCGCTGCTGGGCCGGTACTACGAGCGCATCGGCGACCACGCGGTCTCGATGGCGCGTCGCGTCGTCTACCTGGTCACGGGCGAGGTGCCCACGCACGAGTGAGCTCCTCCCACCGGACGACGAAGGGCCCCCACCACGCGGTGGGGGCCCTTCGTCGTCCGGCAGAGGGTCGCGTCAGTGCGCGCCGCCCTCGTTCTCCTTGTTCTTTTGGGTGGCCTCGGCGCCCGGCGCCTTGAGGTTGCCACCCGGGTCGGCGCCCGGCGGGAGTGCGACGTCGGCGTAGACCGACGTGCGGGTGACCGAGGGGATCGCGATCTCGACGTCGTCGGCACCGTCGAAGCTCAGCGTCAGGGTGAAGTAGAGGCCGATGTCCTCGATGCCGCTGGTCGTGTAGACCTTGCTCGGCGACTGGGCGGCCTCCTCGGTCTGACCCAGGGTCCGCGCCTGGCCCGGAGCGATCGCGAGGTCCTCGGCGTCGGTGCTGACGAGCTCGAGCTCGTTGCCGTCACCGTCGACGAGGGAGACGGAGGTCAGGCGCTGGTCGCTGTCGGTCTTGTTGACGAGCGTGGCCGAGAGCGTGGCGGCGCCGTTGGTGCTCACGACGAGCAGCGCGTGCAGGACCTGGACGTCGGCCGCGCGGTCGTCGGCGCCCACGGCAGCCTGGTACTGCTGGTTCGTCTGTGCGTTGAAGCTGGTGCCGCAGGCGCCGGCGGTCAGGACGACGGCCACGACAGCGGTCGCGGCGAGGGTTCGGCGGTGGCGGGGCAGACGCACGGCGAGGGCCTTTCGCGGGGGGCGGGCAACGCGGCCGATCCTATCCAATTCCGGCGTCGCGCTGCGCACCGACCGTCGATCGCGGCGCGAGGCATGAAAAACGGCCAAGAAGCACCTGAGTTCAGCGTGGTAAACTGGGCTTTCTAGGAAAGGTGCTTTCTCTATGACTTTTACGGTCGGCGAAACGGTTGTCTACCCGAACCACGGGGCGGCAGTGATCGAGGACATCGAGACCAGGAAGATCAAGGGAGAGGATCGGGACTACCTCGTGCTGCGCATCATCGCGCAGAACGACCTCGTCGTCCGCGTCCCCGCCTGCAACCTCGACCTCGTGGGCGTGCGTGACGTCGTCGACGCCGACGGCCTCGAGAAGGTCTTCAGCGTCCTGCGTGCCGAGCACGTCGAGGAGCCGACCAACTGGTCGCGCCGCTACAAGGCCAACCTCGAGAAGCTGCACTCCGGCGACGTCATGAAGGTTTCGGAGGTCGTGCGCGACCTCTGGCGTCGTGGCAACGACCGCGGCCTGTCGGCCGGCGAGAAGCGCATGCTCGCGAAGGCCCGCCAGATCCTGGTGTCCGAGCTCGCGCTCGCCGAGAACACCAACGAGGACAAGGCCGAGGCCCGCCTCGACGAGGTCCTCGCCAGCTGATCACTCACACTTCGTACGAACGGCCGCACCTCCGGGTGCGGCCGTTCGGCGTTGCGGGGGAGACGAACTGCATGGGGCCGCGCCAGCCGCTGGCTGGTGACGAGCCGGCATGGACCATCGGGGTGGGCAGGCTGGACGCAACCTGAGGGTCTGTGGTCGTCCCGGCGACCACGAGACCTCGGACTGCGTCGCTCCGATCCCGGCGTCAGGCTTGCAGCAGCAGGGCGGTCGCGATCGCGGCCACGCCCTCGCCGCGGCCAGTAAGCCCGAGTCCGTCGGTCGTGGTGCCCGAGACGCTGACCGGCGCGCCGATCGCGCGGCTGAGCGCGGCCTGGGCCTCGTCGCGGCGGGTGCCGACCCGGGGCTCGTTGCCGATGACCTGCACTGCGACGTTCGCGATCTGGAACCCGGCGGCGCGGACGCGTGCGGCGGTCTCCTCCAGGAACTCCACCCCCGATGCGCCGGAGCGCCGCGGGTCGTCGACCCCGAAGACCGAGCCGATGTCGCCCAGCGCGGCGGCGCCCAGCAGCGCGTCGACCATGGCGTGGGCCGCGCAGTCGCCGTCGGAGTGGCCGTCGAGGCCGCGCGCGGCGTCTGGCCAGTGCAGCCCGGCCACCCAGAGCGGGCGACCCTCGACGAGTCGGTGCACGTCGGTGCCGATGCCGGTCCTCATGCTCCGATCATGCCGTACGAGTCCCCTGTCCCGGCGTGGCCGGGACGACGGCCGCGGGCCGATACCCTTGCGGTGTGACTCTGCGCCTGTACGACTCCGCGACCCGGGAGACGACCGACTTCGTGCCGGTGGTCCCTGGCCGCGTGAGCATCTACCACTGCGGCCTGACGGTGCAGGGGCCGCCGCACCTGGGCCACATCCGCAAGGAGGTCGTCTTCGACGTCCTGCGGCGGTGGCTGGAGCGCGCCGGGTACGAGGTCACGATCATCGCCAACGTCACCGACGTCGACGACAAGATCATCGCCAAGGGTGCCGAGCAGGGCCGACCCTGGTACGCCGTCGCCTACGAGAACGAGCGGGCGCTGCACGCCGCGTACGAGGTGCTGGGCTGCACGCCGCCCACCTACGAGCCGCGCGCCACGGGCCACGTGCCCGAGATGATCGAGATGATGCAGACGCTGATCGAGCGCGGCCACGCCTACGCGGCCGACGACGGCTCGGGCGACGTCTACTTCGACGTCCGCTCCTGGCCGTCCTACGGCGAGCTCAGCAACCAGAAGGTCGACGACATGCAGGCCGCGGAGGACGCGCCGCCCGAGGGCAAGCGCGATCCGCGTGACTTCGCCCTCTGGAAGGGGAGCAAGCCCGGTGAGCCCGAGACCGCCAGCTGGCCCACGCCCTGGGGGCGCGGTCGTCCCGGCTGGCACCTGGAGTGCTCGGCCATGGCGGCGAAGTACCTCGGCCACGAGTTCGACATCCACGGCGGCGGGCTCGACCTGCGCTTCCCGCACCACGAGAACGAGCTGGCGCAGTCGACGGCCGCCGGTCAGGCGTTCGCGCGACGCTGGATGCACAACGCGATGCTCAACCTCGGCGGCGCGAAGATGTCGAAGAGCGTGGGCAACACGCTCTCGGTCAGTGAGGTCGTCAAGCGCTTCCCCGCCATCGCGGTGCGGTACTACCTGCTCTCGGCGCACTACCGCTCGGTCATCGAGTACTCCGAGGAGGCGCTCGGCGAGACTGCCACGGCGTTCGAGCGGATCGCCGGGTTCGTGACCCGCGCGGCCGAGCTGGTGGGCCCGGGCGAACCGGGCAGCGTGCCGGAGGACTTCGTGACCGCGATGGACGACGACCTCGCCGTGCCGGCGGCCCTGGCCGTGCTCAACGGCGTGGTCACGCGCGGCAACGGCCAGCTCTCCACCGGGGGGCCGGAGCTCGCGGCCACGCTCGCCGAGGTGCGGGCGATGCTTGACGTGCTCGGGGTCGACCCCCTCTCGCCGGTCTGGGCCGCGCGCGACGACGCCTCGGGCGCCGACGCCGCGCTCGACAGCCTGATCGGCGACCTGTTGGACCAGCGCGCGACCGCGCGCGCTGACAAGGACTTCGCGGCAGCCGACCGGGTGCGCGATCAGCTCACGGCCGCCGGGATCGAGATCGAGGACACGCCACACGGCCCTCGGTGGACGGTGAAGGGACAGTAATGCCAGGGAACAGCCAGCGCCGAGGCGCCATCAAGAAGTCCGGCAAGGGCAACCCCACCGCCGGGTCGGGCGGCCGTCGTCGTCAGGGCCTCGAGGGCAAGGGTCCGACGCCGCGTGCCGAGGAGCGCCCCAACCACAAGGCCTACAAGATGGCGCGGGCCACCGACAAGCGCCAGGCGGCCAAGCCGAAGCGCAAGGGAAGCGACGGCGGTCCCGAGTGGGTCGCGGGTCGCAACTCGGTCGTGGAGCTGCTGCGCGCCAAGGTGCCGGTGGCTGGCCTCTACATCGCCGAGGGCATCGAGCGCGACGAGCGGTTGCGCGAGATCTTCCGGCTGTCGTCGGAGTACCACGTCCCGATGCTGGAGATCACGCGGAACGAGCTCGACCGGCTCACGACCGGTGCCGTGCACCAGGGCATCGCCGCCAAGCTCAACGCGTACGAGTACGCCCACCCCGACGACCTGCTCGACCTGGCCGCGGAGCGTGGCGAGGATCCCTTGATCGTCGTGCTCGACGGTGTCACCGATCCGCGCAACCTCGGTGCGGTGGTCCGTTCGGCCTCCGGCTTCGGCGCCCACGGTGTCGTGATCCCCGAGCGCCGTTCGGCCCAGATGACCGCCTCGGCCTGGAAGACGTCGGCCGGTGCCGCCGCCCGCGTCCGGGTGGCGCGCGCGACCAACCTCACGCGTCAGATCAAGGCGTACCAGGAGGCCGGCGTCATGGTCATCGGTCTGGCCGCCGACGGTGACGTGTCCCTGCCGGACCTCGAGCTCGCCGACGGACCTCTCGTGGTCGTGATCGGGAGCGAGGGCAAGGGCATCTCCCGGCTCGTGGCCGAGAACTGCGACCAGCTCGTCAGCATCCCGATGGCCTCCGACCTGGAGTCCCTCAACGCTGGCGTCGCCGCCGGCATCGCGCTGTACGCGATCTCCCAGCACCGCTGACGCCGTCTCACCGCGCGCGGGGAGCCCGCCGCGGTGAGACTGGGGGCATGACCTGGTTCGAGGCACGCAGGACGTCCGAGGCGGTGGTCACGGCCGACCGCGCTGCGGTGTGGGAGGCGCTCGTCGACCCCGACGCGATCGCGTCGATGACCCCGCTCGTGGAGCGGATCGAGGCCCACGGCGACCACTGGTCGTGGCAGCTGTCGAACGTGCCGGGACTCGGCGTGAGCCTGGCGCCGGCCTTCACGGTCCGGCTCGAGGTCGACGAGCCGCACCGGATCGAGTTCGTCCACGACCCGCCGGAGGGGCGGCGCGAGCGTGCCGGGGTGGACGGGGTGTACCTCCTGACGGAGGTGCCGGAGGGGACGCACCTGAAGATCGACCTCGGCGTGCGGGTCGACCTGCCCTTGCCGCGTCTGGCTCGGTCCGCGGTCACGACCACGATGCAGGGCGTGCTCGCATCGATGGGCAAGGGGTTCTCCGCAGCTCTGCTCGAGCGGCTCGGGGCGGAGCAGCTCGACGCCTGAGTGGCGTCCCTGAATGAACTTGACAATCGTTCTCATGAACTGGTGAAGTGTCGCCCCATGACCACTTCAACCACTCGCCACACCCTTCGCCGACGGCACGCGGCCGTGCTCGGCGCCCTGGCCCTCGGCCTGGCCGCCTGCGGCTCCGACACCGACGCCGACGATTCCGCGGCTGCCGTCGAACCCGTCGAGGTCGACCAGGCCACGCCGCGCCTCGTCGTGGCCTACGACGACCACGTCGAGGTCTTCGACGCCGCCTCGATCGAGTCGGAGGGCACCATCGCCACCGACTCCGCGCCGTACGTGCAGACCGCGGCCGACGGCCGGCACGTCTTCACGCTGGCCCACCAGGACGAGAAGATCGGTCTGATCGACGCCGGCACCTGGGTCGAGGCCCACGGCGACCACGGCCACTTCTTCACGACCGAGCCCTCCGAGACCGAGCTGGTCCTCGACCACCTCTCGTACCACGCGGTCAGCGACGACGAGCGCAGCGTGATCTGGTTCGACGACCAGGGCTCGTTCGGCGTGCTGGACCACGACGAGCTGGAGGGCGGCACGGTCGAGCCCCAGCTCTTCGAGGTCGGCGAGCCGCACCACGGCGTCGCGGTCCCGACGGCCGACGGCGGCTTCCTCGCCTCGGTCGCGGTCGACGGCGAGGCCACCGGCGTGGCCGTCCTCGACGCGAAGGGCACCGAGACGAACCGCTTCGAGACCTGCCCCGGCCTGCACGGTGAGACGCACGTCGGCGAGACGGGCTATGCGTTCGGCTGCGGTACCGGGATCCTGGTCGTCGACGGTGGCCAGGCGCGCAACATCGCCTCGCCGGTCGAGGGAGCGGGCACCGGCACGCTCGCGTCCGACCACGACAGCCCGGTGGTCGCCGGCACGCTGTCGGCCGAGGACCAGCCCGAGCTCGACACCCAGCTCGCGCTCTACGACACCGCGACGAACACCGCCAGCGTCGTGGAGCTGGGTGCCCCGTTCAGCAACATCGTCGTGAGCGAGGGACGCGCGATCGTGATCGGCACCGACGGCGCGCTGCGGGTCGTCGACCTCGCGACGGGCGCGGTCTCGACCGTCCCGGCGATCGCCACGTGGGAGAAGACCGAGGACTGGCAGGAGGATCGTCCCTACCTCGCCGTCGCGGGCGACACCCTCTGGATCACCGACCCGTTCGCCGGCGCGATCCACACGCTCGACCTCACCACGAACGCGCTGGAGACCGCCGAGGTCGACGGCAAGCCCGGCCGCCTGGTCGTGGTGGGCGCCTCGTCCGAGGGCCACTCGCACTGACCTCTGGTCTGGACCAGGTGTTCGGTCAGCCTCCGAGCACCTGGTCCAGGTACGCGTTCGTGAAGCGACGTTTCGGGTCGAGCTCGTCGCGGATGGCGAGGAAGTCCTCGAAGCGGCGGTACCGCGTCGCGAAGTAGTCGGCGCCGAGGGTGTGCATCTTGCCCCAGTGAGGCCGGCCCTCGTGGGCGGTGAAGATGTCCTGCGCCGCCGCGAAGTAGGCGGTGGGGTCGGTGCGGTGGTACTGGTGCACCGCCACGTAGGCGTTGTCGCGCTCGTGCCCGGTCGACATCCAGACGTCGTCGGCTGCGGTGAAACGGACCTCGATCGGGAACGAGACGAGCTCGTGGCGGGCCGCGAACCACCTCTGGAGCTCCTCGATGACCGACGCCAGGGCACTGCGGGGAACCGCGAACTCCGACTCGCGGAACCGCACCCGACGCGGTGAGACGAACACGTCGTAGGAGTCCGACGTGTAGGTGCGGGCGCCGAGCATCGACCCGGAGATCGCGTTGATGCGGGGCACGAGCCCGGGGCGGCGTGCGGCGAGGCGCTGCACCCGCTCGTAGACGGTGTTCGACAGGAGCTCGTCGTCCCACCAGTGGCGCAGGCGTCCGAGCGGAGCGGCCTCGGTGCCGACCGGCACGCGCGTGTTGCGCTTGAGCAGCGCCTTCTCGGTGTGCGGGAACCAGTAGAACTCGGCGTGGTCGTAGTCCTCGGCGAGCTCGTCGAGACGGTCGACGAGGTCGGGCAGCGTCGCCGGCTCCTCGCGGGCCTGCAGCAGGAAGGCCGGCACGCACTGCAGCGTGACCTCCGTGACGATCCCGAGGGCGCCGAGGCTGACGGGCACGGCCTTGGCCCAGGGGTGCTCGGCGTCGATCTCGACGACCTCGCCCTCACCCGTGACGAGCTGGAGGCCGGCCACCGCGGCGGCGATGCCGTGGAGCCGACCGCCCGTGCCGTGGGTGCCGGTCGAGATGGCGCCGGCCACGGACTGCGGATCGACGTCACCGAGGTTGGGCAGCGCCAGCCCGAGCGCCTTCAGCCGGGGGTTCAGCTCGTGCAGCGAGGTGCCGGCCTGGACCCGGACGAGACCCGTCGTGGCGTCGTGGTCGAGCACGCGGTTCATCCGGTCGAGGCTCAGGGCGACGCCGTCGGTCGCCGCGATCGGGGTGAACGAGTGCCCGGCGCCGTGGGCCTTGACCGTGAGCCCCTCACGCGCCGCACGGGCCACGACTGCCTGCACGTCCGCGGTGGACGTGGGGTGCTCGAGCGAGACCGGGACGGCGTGGACGTTGCCCGCCCAGTTGCGCCAGGTCGGGGCTGACACGGGAGTCATCCGAAGTTCTTCCCCTCGCCGCGGTAGGTCGGGTGCGACGTCACGGCTCCCTCGGCGTCGACGAGGTGAGCGGCGTCGAACCGCTCGCACATCTCGCCGGCCTTGGCGTGCCGGAACAGGACGCGGTCGCCGGGCCGGAGCGTGCGGGCGGCCCGGCCCGTGACGGGCGTCTGGACCTCGCCGGTGCCCTCCGTACCGATCAACGACAGGCCCTCGGGGAAGACCGGGGTGGGCACCCTCGCGTCACCGGCCGGGCCGGAGGCGATGTAGCCGCCGCTGAAGCAGGTGGCGATGCCACGTGCGGGACGTCGCACGACGTCCAGCGCGAAGAACGCTGCGGGTCGTGCCTGGAACGCGTCGTAGCCGTCGAACAGGGTCGGGCAGAACATCCCCGAGCCGGCTGTGAGCTCGGTGATCGACGGGTCCTGCCCGGTGACCTCGAGGCTGCCGGTGCCACCGGCGTTGACGAGCTGGAGGTCGGCCACGGCGCGGACCGTCTCCACGACGTCGGACCGACGCTCGGCGAGCTCGGCGGCCGAGCGCTTCTTGACGAGGCGGACCGCGGGCGAGGTGTCCTGCAGGCCCGCGATCTGCGCGTCGTAGAACATCACGCCGACCAGGTCGAAGCCCCGACGTCGGCTGATCGCCTCGGCGACCCGGCGGGCCTGCTTGACCGTGTGCACGGGGGAGCGGCGGACGCCGAGGTGGACCGGACCGATCCGCAGCGACGCGTCGACGTCGAGGCAGACGCGGATCGCGGGGTGCCGGACGCCCAGGACGCCGTCGATCGCGTCGAGGGAGTCCAGGGAGTCGACCATGACCGTGATCGCGTCGCGGCGGTGCTGCTCGGCGGTGAGGTCGCGCAGGGCCGGCGCGTTGACCGTGGGGTAGGCCAGCAGGATGTCGTCGTGGCCGAGGTCGGCCAGCCAGACGCTCTCGGCGAGCGAGTACGTCATGACTCCGCGGAACGCCTCGTGCTCGAGGGCGCGGTCGATGACCGACCGCACGCGGATCGACTTGGTGGCGACGCGGACGGGCACGCCGTCGGCGCGACGCGCCAGGTCGTCCAGGTTCGCCGCGAGCGCGACATCGTCGAGGACGGCCAGCGGCGCCGGGAGGTCGCGCGTCGCGTGCAGGAGGTGGGCCAGGTCGGTCACGGCCTCAGTATGCCCACGGACCGGGCCGTCGCGGGAGGCTCATGCACTAGCCTTGCCGCGTGGCTTCGGCCGCGCGCCCCTGTAGCTCAGTTGGTAGAGCGCTTCTCTTGTAAAGAAGATGTCGCGGGTTCGACTCCTGTCGGGGGCTCCACTAGTTCCAGCAGATTCCACCAGCGGCCCGCAGTCGCCGGGCGCCGATGTCACGCGGAATGTCACGGATGCGTCGTCAGGACCCCGTTCTCGCGGCTGCGAGCACTTCGCCGAACGCGACGGCAGCGGTGTCCACGTCGCCCTCTCGAGCGAACAAGTAGGTGGACAGGTGCACTGCTACATCGTGTCCGAGGTACGCCGCTGCGCGAGCGGCAGGAACGCCTGCCCCGTGCAATAGGTAGGCCACGGTGTGACGTGTGCTGTGTGCCTTGATCGAAGGAACTGCCGCTGCCTTGCAGAGTGCCCTGAACCGGCTGGAGAACCAGAGTGGCTCGACGGGGCGCCCGAAGGGATCGAGCACCACGTGACCGGTTTCAGGCCGTCCTGCCGCCATGTGCAGAGCTCGGAGTGCCTGCATGGTTCCAGGCTGTACGTCGTCGGGGCGGATGGTCCGTCGGCTGGCCTTCGACTTCGGCGGCCGGATCACCCAACCGTTCGGATCGGTCCCCTTACCCACTCGCACACGAGCACGCCGGACCGTGATCGTCGCGGCCTTGAAGTCGACGGCATCCCACTCGAG
>CAYRZN010000082.1:0-11559 GCA_964428825.1 uncultured Aeromicrobium sp. | reverse complement strand
CCGCGGCCCTGCTCGCCTCGGACTTCCACGCCCCGCACGTGCCCGAGGATTACGGCGGAGCCGGCGCCGACGCGCTCGCCACGGTCCTCGTGATCGAGGAGGTCGCGCGCGTGTGCGTGTCGTCGTCCCTGATCCCCGCCGTCAACAAGTTGGGCTCGCTGCCGGTGCAGATCGGGGGTGGCGACTTCATCAAGAAGACGTACCTCAGCAAGCTCGCCGCCGGTGAGGGCGGCTTCTCGTACTGCCTGTCCGAGCCCGACGCCGGCTCCGACGCGGCGAACCAGAAGACCCGCGCGGTGCGCGACGGCGACGACTGGGTCCTCAACGGCACCAAGCGCTGGATCACCAACGCCGGTGAGTCGGAGTTCTACACCGTCCTGGCCCAGACCGATCCCGACAAGCGGAGCAAGGGCATCACCGCGTTCGTCGTCGAGAAGTCCGACGAGGGCGTCTCGTTCGGTGCGCCGGAGAAGAAGCTCGGCATCAAGGGCTCGCCGACCCGGGAGGTCTACCTCGACCACGTGCGCATCCCCGGCGACCGCATCATCGGTGAGGTCGGCGAGGGCTTCAGCATCGCGATGAAGACCCTCGACCACACGCGCGTCACGATCGCGGCGCAGGCCGTCGGCGTCGCCCAGGGCGCGCTCGACTACGCGCTCGGATACGTCAAGGAGCGCAAGCAGTTCGGCAAGGCGATCGCCGAGTTCCAGGGCATCGAGTTCATGCTCGCCGACATGGGCATGAAGATCGAGGCCGCCCGCCAGCTCACGTACGCGGCCGCGGGTCGCTCGGAGCGCGGCGACAAGGACCTCACGTTCTTCGGCGCCGCCGCGAAGGCGTTCGCCTCCGACACCGCGATGCAGGTCACGACCGACGCCGTCCAGCTGCTCGGTGGCTACGGCTTCACGCGCGACTACCCGGTCGAGCGCATGATGCGCGACGCCAAGATCACCCAGATCTACGAGGGCACCAACCAGGTCCAGCGCATCGTGATGGGCCGTCAGCTCCTGGCCGGCGTGCAGTCCACGCTCTAGGTTGACGACGTGAGCACCGAGTCCGTCACCGATCCCGACGTCATCGTGATCGGCAGCGGGTTCGGCGGGGCGGTGAGCGCCCTGCGGCTCAGCGAGGCGGGGCACCGGGTCACCGTGCTGGAGAAGGGGCGCCGGTTCAGCGACGCCGACCTGCTCCGGGCGCGCCGCGCTCCTCGCGACTACCTCTGGATGCCGGCCCTCGGTCTCCACGGCTTCTTCTGGCAACGGGTGCTGCGGGACGTGGGCGTGATCGGTGGCACCGGCGTCGGTGGTGGATCGATCGTGTGGGCGGGGGTGCTCCTGGAGCCGCCGGCCCACGTGTACGACGACCCGGCCTGGGCCGGGCTCGGCGTGGACTGGCGGGCCGAGCTCGCACCTCACCTGCGGACCGCCGCGGCGATGCTGGGGCGAGCGGTGTCTCCGTTCACCGGACCGATGGACGACCACCTGCGGAGCGCGGCCCGTGCGATGGGTGTGGGGGACACCTGGGGCCCGGTTCCGGTGGCGATCCACTTCGGCACCGAGGGAGTCACGGAGCCCGACCCGTTCTTCGGAGGCGCCGGCCCCGAGCGTACGGGGTGCCGTCTGTGCGGTGAGTGCCTGATGGGCTGCCCGTACGGCGCCAAGAACCAGCTCGACCGGAACTACCTGTGGCTCGCCGAGCGCGCGGGAGCGACGATCAGGTCCGAGAGCGAGGTCACGGCGATCCGGCCCCTGGACGAAGGCGGCTTCGAGGTCGAGGTGCGTCACCCGTGGCGCCGGAGCGCCCCGAGCACGCTGCGGGCGCGACGGGTCGTCGTGGCGGCGGGCGTGCTCGGCACGGTCGAGCTGCTGCTGCGGTGCCGCGACGACCTCGGCACGCTGCCGCATCTCTCACCGCGACTGGGCGAGTCGGTGCGCACGAACTCGGAGGCCATCACGGCGGTGACCCACGACCGGGGCACCGACCTGTCCCGCGGGCCCACGATCTCCAGCGACTTCCATCCCGACGAGCACACCCACGTCACGCAGAACCGCTACATGGGTGGGTGGCACATGCGCCTGCAGGTCGGCCCGATGGTCGACGGCGACAAGCCCGGGCGCCGGGCGATCGCCACGGTGGGTGCGATGCTGCGGCACCCGGTCCGCCAGGTGCGCCTCATGACCGGCCGTGGCTTTCTCCAGCGGCTGACGGTGCTCACCGTGATGCAGGACGTGGACAACGCCATGCGCCTGGTGCTGAGACGCTCGCGCCTGCGGCCGTGGCGACGGGTCCTGCAGTCGGAGGTCGACGCCGGCACGGGTGCACCGAGCTACCTCCCCGTGGCGAACGAGACCGCGCGACGGGTCGCCGAGGCGTCCGGCGGCCGCCCCCTGAACCTCGTGGGGGAGTCCGTGGCGGGACTGTCCATCACGGCCCACGTGCTCGGCGGCGCCCCGATCGGTGACGACGTGCGGTCGGGCGTCGTCGACGTCAACCAGGAGGTCTTCGGGTACCCGGGCCTGTACGTCATGGACGGCAGCACGATCCCGGTCAACCTGGGCGTCAATCCGTCGCTGACGATCACGGCGATGGCGGAGCGGGCGGCGCGGCGCGTGCCGTCGCCGGACGGCGTGCCGGAGGGCCGTGGCGTCACGCACGTCGAGGCGCGCGAGGTGGCGACCCCGTGAGCGTCCGCGCGCCGGGCAGCGTCCGGGAGGCCCTGCACACCTGGGCGGTGCTGGACGTGCCGAGCGTCGCTGACCTGGAGGGCACCTGGCGTCCGGAGTTCCTGCGCCCCCTGCGTCACGTCGCGCCGGCGGGCCTGGCCCTGCTCGGACTCCCGCGGTGGGAGGGCAAGCGGTTCACGGGCACGGCAGGCGCCAACGTGGTCCGCCGCGGTCGCGGCGACGTCGAGGAACGCCTTCCGATGGTGCTGGGCATCGACGCGTCCTGGGCCGATGCCCGCCCGGCGGCCGTCGTCTCGTACGCCGCTGACGCGCCTCGTCCGTGGCGCTGGGTCCGTGACGAGATCCGGCTTCTCGACACGGTGTCCGCGATCGGGCTGACCTTCACCGACGTCCCGGGCGGACGTCGGCTCGGACTGCCGTTCCTGCTCCACCGCACCGACGACCGACTCGTGTGAGGGCGGCTGGCAGGCTCGCGACGTGAGCCTGCTGCCGTTCGCCCTGCCCGAGGGGTTCCTCGCGCACGCGGGCCGCGACGCACGGTGGGCGGAGTGGGTCGCGTCGGTGCCACGCCGGCTCGCCGACGCCCTGGAGGCGTGGGACCTGACGGTCGACGGCCCGCCTGTGCACGGACACACTGCCGTCGTGGTGCCGGTGCTGTCCGGTGGGGACCCGGCCGTGCTCAAGGCCGGATGGCCGTTCGAGGAGCCCCGTCAGGAGTGGCTCGCGCTGCGGCACTGGGACGGCCGCGGGGCGGTGCGCCTGCTCCGGGCCGATCCGTCGGCGAACGTCCTGCTGCTCGAGCGACTCGGGACGGCCGACCTCCGCACGCTGGGGGCGATCGAGGCCTGCGAGGTCGTCGCCGGTCTCTACGAGGTACTGCACGTCCCGGCGCCGGCCCGGCTGGCCCGGCTGTCCACCCTCGCGGCGCGCTGGACCGACGACCTCGCCGCGTTGCCGCGATCGGCGCCGTTCCCGCGGCGGCTCGTCGAGCAGGCCGTCCATCTCGGCCGGGCCTTTGCGAGCGACCCGGCCACCGACGGCACGCTCGTGCACACCGACCTGTACGACGAGAACGTCCTCGCCGGAGGTCGTGTGCACTGGACCGCGATCGGCCCCCAGCCGTTGTCCGGCGACCCGCACTACGAGCCCGCCCCGATGCTCTGGAACCGGTGGGACGAGGTGCTCGCGGCACACGACCCGCGGTTCGCCGTCCGACGGCGCTTCCACACGCTGGTCGACGTGGCCGGGCTCGACGAGCAGCGGGCCCGCGACTGGGTCGTGGTGCGCGAGGCCGTCCAGGCGATGTGGGTGATCGAGGACTCCGCCGCGGGGAGGGGGGAGCTCGAGCGGGTGACCGCCGCCGTGACGATCATCAAGGCCGTCCAGGACTGACGGCGCGGCGCGGGGGTGCCGAGTCCCGTGCACCGGCCTAGGTTCGAGACATGAGTCTCGTGACGTGGAAGGACCTGGTGGTCGACGCCGCCGACGCCCCGTCGTCGGCCGAGTTCTGGGCGGCCCGCCTCGGTCTGCGCCGGGAGGTCTTCGACGACGAGGACGGCGTCGGCGCGGTGCTGCGCGGCGACGAGCCCGGCCAGACGATCTGGTTCAACACCGTGCCGGAGCCGAAGACCGTCAAGAACCGCGTGCACATCGACGTGTGGGACGCCTCGCTCGACCCGTTCGCCGATCTGGATCGCCTCAGCGAGCCCGGCGAGTTCTCGTGGACGACCTTCTGCGACCCGGAGGGCAACGAGTTCTGCGTGTTCGTCCGCGAGGGTGCGCAGCCGGCGTTCAAGGCCCTGGAGGTCGACTCCGACGACCACGTCGCGATCGCGACCTGGTGGTCCGACGTCATCGGCGGCCGACTCACCCATCACGACGACGACGGCTACTCGTCGGTCGAGGACGTCCCGGGCTGGCCCGGGGAGGGCTTCGACTTCGGGCAGGTCCCCGAGCCCAAGACGGTCAAGAACCGGCTGCACTGGGACGTCCGCTTGACGCCCGGCACGACGGTCCGCGACCTGCAGGACCGGGGCGCACTGCTGCTGCGGGCCCCGCAGGACGACGAGCCCTGGACCGTCATGGCCGATCCGGAGGGCAACGAGTTCTGCGTGTTCGACACCGAGTGACCGCCTCGACGTCTGCGTGACAGAGTGGGGCCCATGGCGCTCGACCTGAACTCCGACGTCGTCGACCTGACCGCGGCGCTCGTCGACCTTCCGTCCGAGAGCCTCCACGAGCAGCTCATCGCCGACCAGGTCGAGGAGGCCCTGCGGGCCCTGCCCCACCTCGACGTGGCGCGCGACGGGCACACGATCGTGGCCCGCACCGACCTCGGTCGCGGGGAGCGCGTCGTGATCGCCGGTCACCTCGACACCGTCCCGGTCAACGGCAACCTTCCGTCGCGCCTCGAGGGCGAGGTGCTCCACGGGCTCGGCTCGTGCGACATGAAGGGTGGCGTCGCGGTCGCCCTGCGCCTGGCCGCGACCGTCGCCGAGCCCACGCGCGACGTGACCTACGTGTTCTACGAGGCCGAGGAGATCGCCGCGGTCCACAACGGCCTCGGTCGTCTGGCCCGCGAGCACCCGGACTGGCTCGCGGGTGACTTCGCGATCCTCATGGAGCCGTCCAACGCCGGGGTGGAGGCGGGCTGCCAGGGCACGATGCGGGTCGAGCTGCGCACCACGGGGGAGCGGGCCCACACCGCTCGCGCCTGGATGGGCTCGAACGCGATCCACGCGCTCGCACCGGCCCTCGCCACGCTCGAGGCCTACACGTCGCGGGAGGTCGAGATCGACGGCCTGACCTACCGGGAGGGCCTCAACGCGGTGGCCGTCTCCGGTGGCGTCTCCGGCAACGTCGTGCCTGACGCCGCGACGTTGACCGTCAACTTCCGGTTCGCCCCCGACCGCTCCGAGGACGATGCGCTGGCCTTCCTGCGGAAGACGTTCCCGACCTACGAGCTCACGGTCACGGACTCCGCCCCCGGGGCGCTGCCGGGACTCCAGCGACCTGCGGCGGCGGCGTTCGTCGAGGCCGTCGGCGCCGAGGTCGGGCCCAAGTTCGGCTGGACCGATGTCGCGAAGTTCACGCTCCTGGGCGTCCCGGCCGTGAACTACGGGCCCGGCGACCCGCTCTACGCGCACAAGGCCGACGAGCAGGTGCCCGTGGCGCACCTGCGCAGCGTCGAGGAGAAGCTCCGCGCCTGGCTCTCGAGCTAGTCCGGTCGCGGCGACAGCGTCTGGACCTCGGTGCGCAGTGAGGCGACCTCGGCCTTCAGGTCGGCGATCGCCGCGAGCATGCGGTCCTCACCCTCCTCGACCTCGGCGATGACCTCGGAGTTGTCCTGCTCCGACTGGCGGTCCAGCGCCTCGACCGCAACGGCGATGAAGAGGTTGAGGACGATGTACGTCGAGACCAGGATGTAGAAGATGAAGAAGACCCAGGCGGCCGGGTGGGCGTCGGTGACGGGTCGGATGACGTTGGCCCAGTCGTCGCCGGTCATGACCTGGAACAGGCTGAGCAAGGAGCTCGGCAACGAGCCGAAGTGCTCGGGATCGGTCGCGGCGAACATGTGGGTCGCCATGACGCCGCAGACGTAGACGAGCATCACGAGCAGGGCGCCGATCGAGGCCATGCCGGGGAGCGTGGCGCCGAGGGCCGACACGACGTTGCGCATCGAGCGCACGCTCGAGAGCAGGCGCAGGACCCGCAGGACCCGGAGGACGCGCAGGACCCCGAGGTTGCCCGAGGCCGGGATCAGCGCGATCAGCACGACGAACAGGTCGAACAGGCTCCAGCCGTCGCGGAAGAAGTCCGCGCCGTGGGCGAAGATCCGCATCGCGATCTCGACGACGAAGATGCCCACCGTGACCCAGCCGACCGTCACGACCCACTGCACGTCGTCCAGCAGGCCGGGCGAGGTCTCGATGCCGAGGATCGCGGCGTTCAGCACGATGACGCCGATGATGAACCACTGGAACCGGGAGTCGTCGACGACAGCCCGGACCCGTGCGCGTGCTGCGGACACCTGTGCTCCTCCCGTTCGGCCTGCCCCGGACGGGCAGACACAGCGTAGTGGACCGGAACGGCTGGCGATCGTGTCCGTGCGAGGTGGGACGATCGTCGCGTGAGCGTTGTTCCCGGACCCGACGGCCTGCTGCGGTGCCCGTGGGGCACCGCACCCGACATGGTCGAGTACCACGACACCGAGTGGGGCCGGCCGGTCCACGGCGACGTCGGGTTGTTCGAGCGCATCACGCTCGAGGCGTTCCAGTCGGGGCTCTCCTGGGCCATCATCCTGCGCAAGCGCCCGGCCTTCCGCGAGGCATTCGCGGGCTTCGCCCCCGAGGTCGTGGCCGGCTTCGGACCCGATGACGTCCAGCGGCTCCTGGGTGACGCCGGCATCGTCCGCAACCGGGCCAAGATCGAGGCGACGATCGCCAATGCGCGCGCCGTCCTCGATCTCGACGGCGGGCTCGACGAGGTCGTCTGGACCAGCGGTCCGGGCCCACGGCCTCGACCCCGCACGGTGGCCGAGGTCCCCGCGGTCACCCCGGAGTCCACGGCACTGGCCAAGCGGCTGCGATCGCTGGGATTTCGGTTCGTGGGTCCCACCACGGCCCACGCGCTCATGGAGGCCGTGGGCGTCGTCGACGACCACCTGGCGGACTGCGCCACGGCCCCCGGCTGAGCCTCCATCGAGGGCCGACATCGAGATGACACACCCGTGACGTCGCATCGCTTCGGCCCATGGGAGATAATGGGGCACGGGCCCGCCACCACGGTGGGTCCTGTTCGACGAGAGGGGTACTCATGGCGGCCATGAAGCCTCGGACCGGTGACGGTCCGATGGAGGTCACCAAGGAAGGACGGTGCATCGTCATGCGCGTCCCGTTGGAGGGTGGGGGACGCCTCGTCGTCGAGCTCAACAACGAGGAAGCAGCGACGCTCGGCGACGCACTCAAAGCCGTCTGATGTTCGGGCTGTCGGTGCGTTGGTCGCTGACCGACGCCCCTGACGGCACGCTCGAGCGGCTGCACGCCTACGTCGAGGAGGTGTCGCTCCCGCGCTTCGCCGGGCTCGACGGCCTGCGGTACAAGACGTGGCGTGCCCGCGACGGCGAGTGGTTCGAGGGCACGTACGTCTTCGTCTCCGAGGAGGCGCGGGCCGAGTTCCAGGCGTCGTTCACCGCGACGGCCGGGTCGGCGCCGGGCACCGAGCTCATCGGCTCGCCACCGGTCCTGATCGAGGCGTTCGAGGTCGTCGCCGCGGTTCGGGGGCCCGCCGGGTTCCGCTCGGCAGCCCGCTTCGAAGGCTGAGCGCCCGACAGGTCAGGTCTGGGCGATCAGGCGGTCTTCTGCACGGCCAGCAGGCCGTCGCCGACTGGCAGCACGACGGCCCGCAGGCTCTCGTCGTCGCTGACCCGCTGCAGCAGGTCGCGGATCGCGCTGGTCTCGGGGTCACGCTGCGCGGGGTCGGCCACGCGGTCGTGCCAGAGTGCGTTGTCGAAGCAGATCAGCCCGCCGGGGCGGACCAGGCGCACGGCCTCGTCGAGGTACTCGGCGTACTCGACCTTGTCGCCGTCGAGGAACGCGAGGTCGTAGTTGCCGTCGGCCAGGCGCGACATGACGTCGAGCGCGGCTCCGGCGATCAGACGGAAGCGCTGCGGCGGGACGCCGGCGAGCGAGAACACCTCGCGCGCGTGGCGCTGGTGCTCCGCCTCGAGGTCGACCGACGTCAGCACGGCGTCGGGCGTCGCGCGCAGCATCCACAGGCCGGAGACCCCGGTGCCCGTGCCGATCTCCACGACCGCCTTCGCGCCGATGGCGGCCGCGAGGAACGCGAGGGTCGCGCCGCCGCCCGTCCCGATCGGTGCCACGCCGACGACCGTGGCGCGCTGGCGCGCCTCCGCGAGGATGGCGTCCTCGCGCGGGTACGCCTCGGCGAACGCCAGGCTGGCCGCGTTGATCATGCTGTCCTCCGCCACGGCGCCAGCCTAGTCGTGGTCGACCTGCGCACGGTGGCACCACGCGGGAGGATGGCGGTGGAACCGCAGTCCCTCGTCACGGCCCCGGTGCTTGGGGAACCGTCAGCGGGTGCTGGGCGTTCTCTCAGCAAGAAGCGGCACGATCAGTCCATGACGAGCGACAGGAACCCTGTGGTCACCACCGAGCCCCACCCCTCCCTGGAGTGGGACGCCATCGTGGCGGAGCACTCCGCCCGGGTCTACCGGCTGGCGCTGCGACTCACGGGCAACCCGCACGATGCCGAGGACCTCACGCAGGACGTCTTCGTCCGGGTGTTCCGTTCGCTCGGCACGTACGAGCCGGGCAACTTCCCGGGCTGGTTGCACCGCATCACGACCAACCTGTTCCTCGATCGCGCGCGCCGGGCGTCCCGGATCCGCATGGACCGGTTCGCCGAGGGCGCCGAGGACCGTCTGCTGGCCCGTGACCTGCGGCCCGAGGAGGCCCTCGACGGTGCCGGCTTCGACCCCGACATCGAGCAGGCCCTGCAGGCGCTGTCGGAGGACTTCCGGGTCGTGGTCGTGCTGTGCGACGTCGAGGGGCTCAGCTACGAGGAGATCGCCGACGTGCTCGGCATCAAGCTCGGCACGGTGCGTTCGCGCATCCACCGCGGCCGGACGCAGCTGCGAGCCGCGCTCTCGCACCGCGCGCCGTCCACCGGTCGCACCCGGGTCTGGGGACCGGTCGGGGTCGGATGACTCATCTCGGTGCCGATGTCGCAGCGTTCGTCGACGGGCAGCTCCCGCCCGCGCGGGAGCTGGCCGCTCGTCGTCACCTCGAGGAGTGCGAGCGCTGTCGCGGGGTCGTCGCCGAGCAGGAGCAGCTGAAGCGCCGGATGGCCCGCACCGCCCCCGCCGGGGTGCCGGCGCACCTGGCCGCGGCGCTGAGCGCGGTGGCGTCGGACGCCGCTGCCGCCGACACCGACCCTCGGCGCGGGCAGGCGCTGCGCCGGTCGGTGGGCGTCGTCGTCGCCCTCATGGGCTCGTCGGCGGCCGTGCTGCTGCTGGCCTACGTGCTGGCCCCGCCGCTGCCGAGCTCTGGAGACCCGGTGGGCCCGGACTTCGACACGTACGTCGCGGAGTTCATGGCGGAGGCCGCGAGCCGGCGCGCTCCGGACGTCGTGGCGGCCTCGAGCACCGTCTCGGCCTCCACCTCCAGCGACGACGTGCCCCTGAGCCCGGACGAGCTCGACGAGCTCGATGCCGACGGGTGGCCGTGCCACGCCACCTTGGCCGGCGACCTGGAACGGGTCGACGGACGCTTGGTGGGCGACGCCGTGGTCGCACTGCGCTACTCAGGGCAGCACGTGCAGCTCCACCTGATCGAGCAGGTCGGGCGTCTCGACGACGCCGCGCTAGAGGGCTTCCAGCGGCGCACCCTCGCCGACTCGGTCGTGTGGGTCCGCGAAGGCCAGCCCAACGTCGCGGCCTGGGAGGCTGACGGCGTGGTCTACACCGTCGTCACGGACGCGTCGGTCGAGCGCGTGACCGACGTCGTCGCCCAGCTGCCGTCCACCCCGGACCGGTCGGCGGT
This sequence comes from uncultured Aeromicrobium sp., assembly GCA_964428825.1. Taxonomy (GTDB): domain Bacteria; phylum Actinomycetota; class Actinomycetes; order Propionibacteriales; family Nocardioidaceae; genus Aeromicrobium. Next base: position 1,313 of record CAYRZN010000082.1, on the reverse strand, counting down.
CGAGCGGGTCGAGGACGGTCTGCACCGCATGACCGGCTGGGTCTCGGCGGCGTAGTCGTCGGTGCTGGCACGCGGCGATGACGCGTCCTGGTACCCCTACGACCGACCTGCATCGCCTCCGGTCGCGCGGGGGGACGCAGTCTGATGATTGGCGGTTGCCATGACGGCCGCAGAGCCTCAGGTTCGGTCGGGGCCTAGGTGGCCTCGGCGTCGAAGGGCGGGCGCTCGCCCGGGCGCAGGGAGCGGGGCACCGCAGTGACGGCAGCGGTCAGCGGGGTGCGGCCGGACGGCTCGTCGAGGAAGGTGCGGCGCACCGCCTCGCGCGGATCGAGGTCACGCAGCTGGAGCCCCGAGAGGTCCTGACCGATCTCGCGACCGAGGTCGTCCTTGGCGTTCTCGGCCATCCGCCGCACCGTGCGCACGAAGCCACCGGCCTGCTTGGCGAGCTCGGGCAGGCGCTCGGGACCGAACACGAGCATCGCGACGACCAGGACGACCCCGATCTCCGCCCAGCCCATGCCGAACACGGTGAGGCCTAGAGTCGCCCGGCCGGGGTCAGGCCCAGCTGCATGCCGGCCAGACCACGGGTCCGGCCGCTGAGGCGATCGGCTGCGGCCTGCAGCACGACGGCGGAGGCCGACTCGGGGTGCGTGACCACGATCGGGTGGCCCTCGTCGCCGCCGACGCGGAGCTGCTCGTCCAGCGGCACCTCGGCGAGCAGCGGGACGTCGTGGCCGAGGCGCTCGGCCAGGGTCGACGCGACCTGCTGGCCGCCGCCGCTGCCGAACACCTCGAGGCGCTCGCCCGACGGCAGAGCCAGGTACGACATGTTCTCGACCACGCCCACGACGCGCTGGTGGAGCATCGAGGCCATCGTGCCCGCGCGCTCGGCGACCTGCGCCGCCGCCTGCTGCGGGGTGGTGACGACGACGACCTCGGCGTTCGAGAGGTGCTGGCCGACGCTGATGGCCATGTCACCGGTGCCCGGCGGGAGGTCGAGGAGCAGGACGTCGAGATCGCCCCAGTAGACGTCGCTGAGCATCTGCACGAGCGCGCGGTCGAGCATCGGGCCGCGCCACGCGACGACCTGGTCCTTGCGCGGCTTGAGCATGCCGATGCTGATGACCTTGACGTCGGGAGCCGTCAGGGCGTCGGGGTGGTCGCCGAGCGAGGAGACGGGCACCGGGACCGGCATGATCATGTCGTCGACCTGGGTGGGGCGGTGGTCGCCCACGCCCATCAGGTCAGGGATCGAGTGGCCGTAGATGTCGGCGTCGAGGATGCCGACCTTCAGCCCGCGCAGCGCCATCGCC
>CAYRZN010000081.1:4561-11680 GCA_964428825.1 uncultured Aeromicrobium sp. | reverse complement strand
GCCGTCGCCCCGCGCGGCTCGATGTACGACCCGTCCGCAGTGTTCTACATGGAGAAGATCGCCGCCGGACCGGAGTTCGGCGACCTGATCGACATCCGCCTGCCGGTCGCGGAGAACATCGACATCATCGCTCGCACGAAGGGCGTCTCGCACAGCGACGTGACGGTCTGCATCCTGGAGCGGCCGCGCCACGACCAGCTCGTCGAGGAGGTCCGCGCCGCGGGCGCCCGCATCAAGTTCATCACCGACGGTGACGTCGCGAGCGCCATCAGTGCCGCGCGTCCCGACACCGGCGTCGACCTCATGGTCGGCATCGGCGGCACGCCCGAGGGCATCATCACCGCGTGCGCCATGAAGGCGCTGGGCGGTGTGCTGCAGACGCGCCTGTGGCCCAAGGACGACGACGAGCGTCAGCGTGCGATCGACGCCGGGCACGACCTCGACCGGATCCTCCACACCGACGACCTCGTCACGGCCGACGACTGCTTCTTCGTCGCGACCGGCATCACCGACGGCGACCTGCTCGCCGGCGTCCGCTACACCAAGGGCGCCGCGATCACCGAGTCGCTCGTGATGCGCTCGCGCAGCGGCACGATCCGCAAGATCCACAGCGAGCACAAGCTCTCGAAGCTCAAGGCGTACTCCACCATCGACTACGAGCACTAGACCTCGTCCGTACCCCGAAGGGCCGCATCGCATGACCGTCTCGTCCGTCGTGACCTCCGACGAGCTGTTCGCCAGCCTGCCCTCGGGCATCGACCTCTGCCACCAGACCTTCGGCGACGCGGGCGACCCGGCGATCCTGCTGATCATGGGCCTCAGCGGTCCGATGGGGTGGTGGGACGACGAGCTGTGCACCCGGCTCGCCGAGCGCGGCTTCTTCGTGATCCGCTACGACAACCGCGACACCGGCCGGTCCACCAAGGTGCGTCAGCACACGATGGGACGCACCGACCTGGTCCGGGCGTTCCTGGGCGTGCCACCGTTGAAGCTGGGTCCGGTCGACCTCGCCGTCCGCGCGCCGTACTCGATCAGCGAGCTCGCCGGGGACGCCGCCGGGCTGCTCGACACGCTCGAGATCGACGCGGCGCACGTCGCGGGTGTCTCGATGGGCGGCATGATCGCGCAGACCCTGGCGATCGAGGAGCCCGACCGCGTGCTCAGCCTGACGTCGATCATGTCGACGACGGGCCGGCGCACGGTCGGCTGGCAGGACCCCCGACTCATCCCGCACCTGCTGAAGCGGACCAAGCCGACCCGCGACGCCTACGTCGCGCGGTCCTTGGAGTCGTCCACCCTGATCGGCTCCCCGGCCTACCCCGCCGACCCTGACGCCGCCCGCCTGCGGGCCGAGATCACGTACGACCGCGGCTACAGCGCGAGCGGGGTCGTGCGCCAGATGATGGCGATCCTGACCCAGCCCGATCGCACGGCGGCGCTCCGCAACCTCACGATCCCGGCCACCGTCGTGCACGGCACCGCCGACCGCCTGGTCAACCCGTCCGGCGGGCGGGCCACGGCCGCCGCGATCCCCGGGGCCGAGCTGCGCATGGTCGAGGGCATGGCGCACGACCTGCCCCCGCAGCTGTGGGACACCTTCATCGCCGCGATCACCGACACGATCGCCCGCGCTTCGTGAGACCCAACCCGCACCACGCGGTGACCGACGCCGCCTTCGTGCGCGACCTCGTGGCACGCGAGGGATTCGCCACGATCGTCAGCAGCACGTCGGCCGGGCCCGTCGCGTCGCACTACCCCGTGATGCTGGAGGACCGTGCCGACGAGCTGGTCGTGCTCACGCACCTGGGGCGCCCGGACGAGCGGATCCACGAGCTGGACCGCGCCGCGTCGGAGGGTCGCGAGGTGCTCGTGATCGTGATGGGCCACCACGGCTACGTCTCCCCCAGCTGGTACTCCCCGGGGTCGTCGCGGGCACCGACCTGGAACTTCACCGTGGCGCACCTCTGGGGTGTGCCGCAGGTGCTGACCCCTGAGGAGAACCTCGATACGCTCGTGTCCCTCGTGGCGCACTTCGAGCAGCACGTCGACGAGCCGATGTGGCTCGATCGCGACTGGGCCGCACCGGTGGCGCGCGGCACGGTGGGGCTCCGGATCCCCGTGACGCGCCACGACGTCAAGGCCAAGCTCAGCCAGGACAAGGACCCCGAGTCGGTGCAGAACGTGATCGGCCACCTACGGGCTCCTGGGCCGTACTCGCACCCGGCACTGGCCGACGACATGGAGCGGGCACGGGACGAGGGTTGACCTCGGGCCCAACCGCCCAGCGAATCTGCCTAACAAGCGGCATGGACCGGAAGTGGTGGGCCGCGACGCCCGCCGGCTCGCCGAGTGCCTGGGTAAACCCAATCTGAGGCTGGGCAGCCGTCGGGATGACCACGGACCATCGGACTGCTGCCCTCGCTTCCTGGTCCATGCCGCTGCTCGTCACCACGGCGAGGGGTCAGCGACAGACGTGGGTTCAGCCTCGCGACCAGGCGCCCAGCTCGTTTCCGGCCGGGTCGGTGAAGTGGAAGCGTCGACCGCCGGGGAACGAGAACGGCGCGGCAGTGATGGTGCCGCCGGCGCCACGCACGGCCTCGAGCGTGGTGTCGAGGTCGTCGGAGTAGACCTGCACCAGCGGGCCCCCGGCGTGAGGCGTGCCCGTGGGATCGAAGCCGCCGTCCTCGTCGCCGCCGGTGGACGAGAAGCCGACGTAGGCGTCGCCGTAGTCGGTGAAGCTCCAGCCGAAGGCGGACCCGTAGAAGGCCTTGGCCGCCGCGAGGTCGGGGAACGGGATCTCGACGTAGTCGAGGGAGTGATGGGTGCTCATGTCCCGCACGCTAGGCCACACCTCCGACGAAATGCCCCCGGACGACGATGAGCCAGCCACCGATCAGGAGACCTGAAAGGTGGCTGGCTCACCGCTCACGGGGTGGAGCTACTTCTGGAGGAAGCACGCCTCCTTGAAGTCGTAGCCCTCGGCCGTCGGGCCGGTGTAGTCCTCGACCGACGGGCCGATGCCCGTGCTCGTGCCCGGCGTCGGGACACCGAAGTTGCTCGAGCGCACGGCCTGGTCGTTGACGTCACCGGCGTAGTTGGCACTGCCCTCGGGCAGCATCCCCTCGCTGTCGACGCTCTCGAGCGACGTGGCGACCTCGAGCAGACCGGCACGGGACAGGTCGTCGTTCTCGATGGCCTGCTCCAGCACCGCCTTCATGATGTAGCCACCGGTCCAGCCGAGCGCGAAGTAGTCGTTCGGTGTCTGGTCACCGTTGGCGGTGCGCATGGCCTCGAACCCGGCACTGTCGGTGTCCCAGAGCGGGAACGACGTGGCCCACATGTAGGACGCCTGCAGGGCCGGAGCGGCCGGCGTCTGCAGCAGGGCGCCGTTCCAGGTCGGGATCGACCCGATGAACTTGCCCTTGAAGCCGGCCTGCACCGAGCCACCCACGATGGCGGCGACCTCGAGCGGACCCGTGGAGAGGACCACGAGGTCGGCGCCGGAGTCGACGACCGCCTTGACGGCCGCCGCCTGCTGGTCAGCGCCGGGGCCGGTCTGGATGTCGGTGAACTCGACGTCGCGCTCCTCAGCGGCGATCCGGGCTCCCACCATCGCGTCGTCGCCGTAGTCGCCGGGGAAGTGGACCGCGGCGACGCTGTCGGCGTCGAGCTCGTCGACCGCGTAGTCGACAGCGTTCATGGCCTCGGCGCAGTAGCTCGTGCCAATCTCGAGGACGCGATCCTCGAAGTACCAGTTCGAGCCGAGCGTGGCCGGGACGACCAGCAGCTCCTCGGCGTCGGCGTCCATCAGCATGGACTCCGTCGCGACGGTGCCGAGGGACTGGGCCATCGACAGGACCTCGTCCTTGATCTCGGAGTAGACCTGCTGGTGCGTCTCCGGGTTGTAGGCGTTGTCGCGGACGAACTCGGTCACGTTGACCTCGTAGCCGCCCACGCCGCCGTTCTCGTTGACGTACTTCCAGAACGCGGCACCGCCGGCGGTCAGCGGGACGCCGACCCCCTTGAACGGACCGGTCAGGTCGCTGATGGTGCCCAGATAGATGCAGCCCTTGGTCTCGTCGACCGCGTCGGGACACGGCTCGTCGGTCACACCGGGGCCGACCGAGCCGTCCCCACCGGCATTGTCGTCGTCGTCCCCGCGCCCGCAGGCGGTCAGGACGAGGGCCGAGACCACGGCGGCCACGGAGAGCCGTCGGATTGTTCGGTTCATGCAGATTCCTCCATCTTTGACTCGCCCCGACTCAGTAGGAGAAGGGGAAGCTTTTCCAGTAGGTCCGGATGCGGACCCAGATCCCGAAGAGACCTCGGGGCTCGAACAGCAGGAAGATCACGATCAGCGCGCCGTACAGCGCGATCTCGACCTCGAAGATGTTCGGGTGCTCGTTGGCGGCCGACGTGATGAACGGCAAGAACGACGGCAGCTCGGCCGAGATGCGCGGCAGGAGCGCGATGAGCATCGCGCCCATGATCGAGCCCGACACCGTGGCGACACCGCCGATCAGGACCATCGCGATGAACTGCACCGACAGCAGCAGCGTGAACCGTTCTGGGCCGAAGACACCGTTCGCGACGAAGAGCAGCGAGCCGCAGACCCCGGCGAAGAACGACGAGAGCACGAACGCGATGAGCTTGTAGCGACCGAGCTCGACGCCCATGACCCCGGCCGCGACGTCACGGTCGCGGACCGCCGCCAGCGCCCGGCCGACCCGCGAGCGGGCGACGTTGCGGGCCAGGACGGCCGAGATGATCAGGACCACGAGGAACAGCCAGTACAGCTTCTGCTCCTGGGTGTACGCACCGTCGATCGTGAGCTCGGAGCCGAAGATGACCGGCTGGGGCGCCGCCCGGCCGACCTGCGCACCGCCGGAGAGGTCGCGCCACTCGGTGAAGATGTAGCCGCCGATCACGACCAGGCCCAGGGTCACGATCGCGAGGTAGAGACCGCGCAGGCGCGTGGCGATCGGCGCCACCAGCGCGCCCGCGAGGGCAGCGGCGATACCGCCACCCAGGATCCACACGGGGACGATGTCGATGCCGAAGCCCAGGTAGCGGCCGTCCGGGTCACCGGCGAGCGCCGAGGCGGCGTAGGCGCCGACCCCGACGAAGAACGCGTGGCCGAGCGAGACCTGACCGGCGTAGCCGACGAGGAGGTTGAGGCCGATCGCGCCGATCGACAGCACCAGGCCGGTGCCGAGGATCTTGAGCAGGTCGTCGGACGTCACGAACGGCAGCAACGCCGCGACGACGACGATCGCCAGCACGCCGAGCTGCTTGGGTCGCGTGTTGAGCATCGCCATGTCCTGGCGGTACGACGTGTAGAGGTCGGGACGACCCCAGACGCGACGCGAACGCTTGGCGGTGGGACTCTCGGAGCCCTTCTCGGGCCGCTTGCCGGAGCCCTGCTCCGAGCGCCGCTCGGGGGAGACCATGGTCATACCCGTTCGACCTCCTTCGTGCCGAAGAGCCCGTGCGGTCTCACGAGTAGCACGACCATCATGAGGACGTACGGCGCGAGGGTGCCGGTGTTCGTGGCCAGGTTCGGGAAGATGTCGCTGTGGTAGGCGCGCACGAGCGACTCGACGACGCCGACGAGCAGACCGGCGACCACCGCCCCGCCGAGCGAGTCGAGCCCGCCCACGATGATCACCGGCAGCGCAGCGAGCGCGACCACCCAGAACGTCTGGTCGATCGGGTTGCCGGCCGCGGCGAAGACACCAGCCAGGGCGGCGAGCCCGCCCGCGAGCGCCCACGACAGGGCGAAGACGGCCCCGACGCTGACGCCCTGCGCCATCGCGGCCTCCTGGTCGAGGGCAGCGGCCCGCATCGCGAGGCCGGTCGAGCTCAGGCGGAAGAACAGCATGAGAGCGACGACCACGACGACCATGGCGATGAGTGCCGCGATGTGACGCTGCTGCACCTGCACGTCACCGATCGAGACCGTGTCGAGGCCCCACGGGTCACCCACGAGCAGCGGGTCGGTGCCGACGAAGGCACCGGCCACGACGCGAACCACGATGTCGACACCGATCGTGATGATCGCGATGACGAACACGGCCTTGCCGACCATGGGCCGGATCGCCACGCGCTCGACCGCCAGGGCCACGAGGCCGATCGCGATCGTGCCCACGATGACCGCTCCGGCGAAGCCGAAGCGTGGCGTCAGGTAGCTCACCAGGATCGCGCCGGCCATCATGAACGCCGGCTGCGCGAAGCTCACGACCTTCATGGACTTGTAGATGATGACGAACCCGAGGGCCAGCAGGACGTAGATCGCGCCCTGCCCCAGCCCCCCGGAGACCGCTGTCAGGAACCCGGTCATGACTGTTCCCCTCGGTACATGTCGGCGATGAGGTCGCCGAAGAGCTGGTTGATGGCCGACCGCTTGACCTTCTGGGTCGCGGTGAGCTCGCCGTCCTCGTGGTCGAGCTCCTTCGGCAGGAGACGGAAGTCCTTGAGCTGCTCCACGTTCGAGAACTGCTCGTTGACCTCCTTCACGATGCCCTTGACGAGCTCGTGCACCTCGGGCTTGTCGCTGAGGTCGTGGTAGGTCGTGAACCCCAGGCCGCGGCGCTGCGCCCACTCCCCGACCGTGTCGAGCTCGATGCCGATCAGCGCCGCCAGGTACTTGCGGCCGTCGCCGACGACGACCGCCTCCTTGACGAAGGGCGAGGCCTTGAGGGCGTTCTCGATCTCCGACGGCGAGACGTTCTTGCCGCCCGAGGTGATGATGATGTCCTTCATGCGGTCGGTGATGGCCAGGTGGGTGCCGTCGACCCAGGTGCCGACGTCACCGGTGTGCAACCAGCCGTCGGCGTCGACCGCCCGCGCGGTCGCCTCGGGGTTGCGCCAGTAGCCGGCGAACACCGCGGGGTGGCGGGTCAGCACCTCGCCGGTCTCCTCGTCGAGCCGGACCTCGGCCCCTTCCAGCGGCTCACCGACCGTGCCGAGCTTGACCCGACCGGGCCGGTTGGCCGTGGCGACCGCCGAGTTCTCGGTCATGCCGTACACCTCGTGCACCTTGACGCCGATGCCCATGAAGAAGCGGAGCACGTCGGGCGCGGCCACTATGACGAATTTTTCCGCCAAATTGCGTCCCTG
>CAYRZN010000081.1:0-4551 GCA_964428825.1 uncultured Aeromicrobium sp. | reverse complement strand
GCGCCGCTCGAGGCGTACCGCACGCGGCGCAGGCCGAGGCGGCTCTGGAGGGCCCGGAAGAACAGGGGCCACCCGATCGCGTACCGGATGCGGGTGCCCATCGTGTGGGAGCCGCCGTTCGCGACCAGCACGGCCCCGATGCGATCGGCCTGACCCATCCAGAACTTCGCGTAGGCCCGCTTGACCCGCGTCGCGGAGTCGAGCTTGATGCGCGCGGTGGCGAGCAGCTTCTCCCAGATCCGGGGCACCGCGAAGAACAGCGTCGGCTGGATCTCGCGCAAGTTCGCCGGGACCGTGTCGATCGACTCGGCGAAGTTGGTCTGCACGCCGGCGCCCGCGTTGAACCACGTGCTGAAGAAGCGCTCGGCGACGTGGCACAGCGGCAGGTACGAGAGCGTGAGGTCCTTCTCGCCCGGAGCAGGGTCGACGAAGCTGTTCTGGTCGAAGACCGAGTGCATCGCGAACGCGCAGTTGGCGAGCGTGAGCATCGCGCCCTTCGGCGGACCAGTCGTGCCCGAGGTGTAGACGAGCGTCATGACGTCGTCGGGCCGGGCGGCCGCGATCAACGCCTCCACCGCGCCCGGGTTAGCCGCCCGGTGCTGCTCCCCCAGCTCCAGCAGGCTCGTCCACGACCGGAGCCGCGGCTCGTCGTACCGACCCACGATGCCGCGGGTCTCGAGGTGGATCAGGTGCTGGAGGTCGGGGGTCTGGTCCGCGACGTCGAGCGCCTTGTCGAGCTGCTCCTGGTCCTCGGCGAGGTGCACCTTGGCCCCGCTGTGGCTCAGCAGGTAGCCGACCTCGGCCGCCGGGTTGGTGGGATACAGCCCGACCGTCGTGCCGCGGACGGCGACGGTGGCGAGGTCGAGGATCAGCCACTCGGGCCGGTTCTCGGACTGGATCGAGACACGGTCGCCCGGCTCGACGCCGAGGGCGAGCAGGCCGTGGCCCACCGTGACGACGAGATCCCAGTACTCGCCCCAGGTGATCTCCTGCCAGACGCCGTAGTCCTTGCGCCGCATCGCGACGCCGTGCGGCTGACGCCCGGCGCGGTCGCGGACGCGGGTGACGATCGTGTCGGACACGTGCACGGCCGCGGGGGCCGTCTCCACGGCGGTCACGGCTGCACCTGCTCGGCGCGAGCCTCGATCTCCGTGGGGGTGGCATCGGCGGCCGGGGCGTCCGCGACCGTGTCGAGGTCACCACCGAGGTAGGCCGCGACGACCCGGGGGGTCACGCTGCACCTCGGCGGGGGTGCCGGTCGTGACCGGCACGCCGAAGTCGAGCACCATGACCCGGTCAGCCAGGTCCATGACCAGGCCCATGTCGTGCTCGACCATGATCATCGAGACACCCAGCTCACCGCGGATGTCGGAGATGAACCGTGCCATGTCCTCGGTCTCCTCCAGGTTCATGCCGGCGACGGGCTCGTCGAGCAGCAGCAGGCGGGGTTCCATCGCCAGGGCGCGCCCCAGCTCGACGCGCTTCTGCACGCCGTAGGGCAGCAGGCCCACCGGCATCGCGCGCCAGGCCGCGAGACCGAGGAAGTCGACGATCTCCTCGACCGCGCGACGGTGGATCAGCTCCTGCTTGCGGGCCCGGCCGAGCCAGGCGAGCGCCGAGAGCGTGCCGTAGCGGATGTGCTGGTGCCGTCCGAGCATCAGGTTGTCGATGACCGTGAGGTTGGCGAACAGCTCGATGTTTTGGAACGTCCGTGCCACGCCGCGACGGGCGATCGCGGCCGGGCGCGCGCCGTCGAGGCGCTTGCCGTCGAGGGTCAGGCGCCCCTGCTGCGGCCGGTAGACGCCGGAGATCACGTTGAAGATCGAGGTCTTGCCGGCACCGTTCGGACCGATGACCGCGAACAGCTCGTCGGGAAGCACCTCGAAGCTCACGCCGTCGATCGCGGTGACCTGGCCGAACTTCAGCTGGACGTCCTCGACCTTCAGGACCGGCTCCCGCGGTGCGGCGTGGGCACCGCCCTGGGACGCGGGTGCGCTGGTCGCCGCGCTCATGACGCCCACCGCTTGCGGCGACGGTAGTGCTTGAGGTCGCGATAGCTCGTGCGGTCGCCCTCGGCGCCGAGGCCGAGGTAGAACTCGCGGATGTCGTCGTCGGCGAGCAGCTGCGCGGCCGGGCGGTCCATCACGATGCGGCCGGTCTCGGCGACGTAGCCGTGGTGCGCGATCTGCAGCGCCATCGTGGCGTTCTGCTCGACCAGCAGCACCCCCGTGCCCTGGGCGTTGATCTCGACGATGATGTCGCGGATCTGCGCGACCACGAGCGGCGCGAGTCCCAGGCTCGGCTCGTCGAGCAGCAGGAAGCGGGGGTCGGACATCATCGACCGGCCGATCGCGAGCATCTGCTGCTCACCGCCGGACAGGTACCCGGCCTGGCCGGAGCGACGCTCCAGCAGGCGGGGGAAGAGGTCGTACACCCGGGCGAGGTTGGTCTTGAGGTCCTTGCGGGCGACGTGGGCGCCGACGCGGAGGTTCTCCTCGACGCTCAGCTCCTTGAAGACCCGCCGACCCTCGAGCACGTGCCGCACGCCGCGCTTGGCGAGCGCCGTGGGGCTCAGGTGGCTGACGTCCTCGTCGCCCAGGTACACCGCGCCCTTGCGGATCGAGCCCTCGTGGATGTCGAGCATCCCGGAGAGGGCCCGCAGCACCGTGGTCTTGCCGGAGCCGTTGGCGCCGAGCAGGGCGACGATCTTGCCGTCGGGCACCTCCAGGGACACGCCCCTGGCGGCCAGCACGACGTCGTCGTAGACGACCTCGAGATTCTTCACGCTCAACACGTCCGGAGTCCCACCTCTCCCTCGGCACGTGACTGGCGTCACATGTCGTGGCCAGAGTGTGTCCCACGCCACAGCTCACTCGCAAGCAAATCGCCGCATTCGGACGAACTTTCTGAAAACACCCGTTGCCTGATGCATCCATCTGAGGCTCGTAGGCTGAATTCCGTGGAAGAAGTCGTGGTGCGGAGACGAGCGGACGGGGCCACGGAGCTGCGCGTCAACGGCGTGTTCGTGATGGATGACGTCGAGACGAGCTCCGAGCGCGTCCTGGCCGAGCACGTCCTGGCGGCCGGTGCGCGCGAGGTCCTCGTCGGTGGCCTGGGCCTGGGGTACACCGCCCGCGCCCTGCTCGACGGTGGCGCGACCCGCGTCGTCGTGGCCGAGCTGCACCCGGAGGTCGTGCGCGCGGTGGCCGCCGGGTCGGGCGCAGGTCCGCTCGACGACCACCGACTCGAGATCGTGGTCGACGACGTCGCCGCGGTCGTGCAGGCGCTCCCCGCCACGGGCCTGGACGCGATCTGCCTGGACGTCGACAACGGCCCCGACTTCCTCGTCCATCCCGGCAACGACGCGCTCTACGGCGCCGACTTCGTCGCGACCTGCGCTGCAGCCCTCCGGCCCGGAGGGGTCCTGGCCGTGTGGTCCATGGCCGACTCCCCCCGGCTCCGACGCGCTCTCGCGCAGCACCTCGACCACGTCGAGGGCACCGCGGTGCCGGTGGACCTGCAGGGTCGCGACGAGACGTACTGGATCCTGTCCGGGCAGCGCCGCAGCAGTTGAGTAGGGTGCGCCTCATGACTGAGTACCGCATCGAGCACGACACCATGGGCGAGGTCCGAGTCCCGGCCGACGCCCTCTGGCGAGCCCAGACGCAGCGCGCCGTCGAGAACTTCCCGATCTCCGGAACGCCCATCGAGTCCGCCCAGATCAAGGCTTTGGCCCAGATCAAGGCCGCGTGCGCCTCCGCCAACGCCGAGCTCGGCATCCTCGAGGCCGACCTGGCCGAGGCCATCGTGGCCGCGGCCGACGAGGTCGCCTCCGGCGTGCACGACGACCAGTTCCCGATCGACGTGTTCCAGACCGGCTCCGGCACGTCGAGCAACATGAACACCAACGAGGTCCTGGCGACCCTGGCCACCCGCTCGCTGGGCCGCGAGGTTCACCCGAACGACCACGTCAACGCCTCCCAGTCGAGCAACGACGTGTTCCCGACCTCGATCCACGTCGCCGCCACCGCCTCGGCCTCGAACGAGCTCGTGCCGGCGCTCGAGCACCTCGCGCAGAGCCTGGAGCGCAAGGCCACGGAGTTCGCCGAGGTCGTGAAGTCCGGCCGCACCCACCTCATGGACGCCACGCCCGTCACCCTGGGCCAGGAGTTCGGCGGCTACGCGGCCCAGATCCGCAAGGGCATCGGTCGCGTCGAGTCGGCCCTGCCCGCCGCGGCCGAGGTCCCGCTCGGCGGTACCGCGGTCGGCACCGGCATCAACACCCCGATCGGCTTCCCCCAGCGGGTCATCGAGCTGCTCGCCGAGCGCACGGGCCTGCCGATCACCGAGGCCACCGACCACTTCGAGGCCCAGAGCGCCCGCGACGGACTGGTCGAGCTCTCGGGCCAGCTCAGGACCATCGCGGTCAGCCTGACCAAGATCTGCAACGACCTGCGCTGGATGGGCTCCGGACCCCGCACGGGGCTGGGCGAGATCAACCTCCCCGACTTGCAGCCCGGCTCCAGCATCATGCCCGGCAAGGTCAACCCG
>CAYRZN010000080.1:2326-12001 GCA_964428825.1 uncultured Aeromicrobium sp. | reverse complement strand
GCTGACGCACGATGATCGCCCGGTTGGCCCACGGGCACGCCTTTGCGGCGACCAGGCGGTAGCGACCCGGCTCGACGGGCCACTGCTCGGAGTCGCGCGTGATGCGGTCGGGGATGTAGTCCATGTCGCGGTCGAACTCCGCGCCTGCGGTGACGTAGGCGCCGGTCGTGGAGCGGTCGGAGTCCGCGGAGGTGGGGGTCGTCATGCTGCTACGCTAGCCGGGACATGCGTATCGCGAACCTCCTCCTTCGCTGCCGCGTCGAGGTCTGATCAGGTCGGACACCTCGCCGCGGAGTCTCGCCGTCGCCGACCGCTTGAGACCGCACACTTTTCGAGGATTCCGACCATGAAGAACAACATCGTCTCTCCGCAGACCCCGTCCGCCATGCCCGTGGGGCGCTACCGGGCGTTCCCGCCGATCGACCTCCCCGACCGCACCTGGCCCAGCCAGGTCATCACGAAGGCGCCGCGCTGGCTCTCGACCGACCTGCGTGACGGCAACCAGGCGCTCATCGACCCCATGACGCCCGTGCGCAAGCGTCGCATGTTCGACCTGCTCGTCCGCATGGGCTACCAGGAGATCGAGGTCGGCTTCCCGTCGGCCTCCGAGACCGAGTTCGAGTTCATCCGCTCACTGATCGAGGGCGACCTGATCCCCGACAACGTCACGATCTCGGTGCTGACGCAGGCCCGCGAGGACCTGATCGAGCGCACGACCCAGTCGCTGGCCGGCGCCAAGCGCGCCAACATCCACCTCTACAACGCCGTGGCCCCGATGTTCCGGCGCGTCGTGTTCAACGCCTCGCGCGACGAGGTGCGGGCCATCGCGACGCGCGGCACCGAGCTCGTCATGAAGCACGCCGAGCAGAACATGCAGGGCACGCAGTTCGGCTACCAGTACAGCCCGGAGATCTTCACGGGCGCCGAGCTGGAGTTCTCGCTCGAGGTGAGCGAGGCCGTCATGGACGTGTGGCAGCCCGAGGACGGTCGCGAGATCATCCTCAACCTGCCGGCCACGGTCGAGATGGCCACGCCCAACACGTACGCCGACCAGATCGAGTGGTTCAGCCGCAACGTCAGCCGGCGCGAGAACGTCGCGATCAGCCTGCACCCGCACAACGACCGCGGCACGGCCGTCGCGGCCACCGAGCTGGCCATGATGGCCGGCGCCGACCGCGTCGAGGGCTGCCTGTTCGGCCACGGCGAGCGCACCGGCAACGTCGACCTGGTGACCCTGGGCATGAACCTGTTCAGCCAGGGCATCGACCCGCAGGTCGACTTCTCCGACATCGACGAGGTCCGGCGCACCGTCGAGTACTGCACCAACCTGCCCGTGCACCCACGCCACCCGTACGCAGGTGACCTCGTCTACACCGCGTTCTCGGGCTCGCACCAGGACGCGATCAAGAAGGGCCTGGAGGCGCTCGACCGCGAGGCCGCCGCACAAGGCGTGCCGGTCTCGCAGATCCCGTGGGAGGCGCCGTACCTGCCGATCGACCCGCACGACGTCGGCCGCAGCTACGAGGCGGTCATCCGGGTCAACAGCCAGTCCGGCAAGGGTGGCGTCGCCTACATCCTGAAGTCCGAGCACCAGCTCGACCTGCCGCGCCGTCTGCAGATCGAGTTCAGCCGGGTCATCCAGAACCTGTCCGAGGGTGACGCCGGCGAGATCGACGCCAGCACGATCTGGTCGACGTTCCGCAGCGAGTACCTGGAGCGCAGCGAGCCGTACGCCCTGACCTCCTTCAGCTCGACCACCTCGAACGACGGTCGTGACCAGCAGGTCGTCGACCTGGTCGTCCGCGGCGAGACGCAGTCCTTCAAGGGCGAGGGCAACGGACCCGTCGATGCGTTCGTCGACGGCATGCGCCAGGCCGGTGCCGAGATCCGTGTGCTCGACTACTCCGAGCACGCGCTCTCCGCCGGCGGCGACGCCCACGCAGCCGCCTACGTCGAGTGCGAGATCGCCGGCGAGATCGTGTGGGGCGTCGGCATCCACGCCAACATCGTGCGCGCGTCGCTCGAGGCCGTGGTCTCGGCGGCCAACCGCGCGGTCGGGGTCACGATCCCGCACGGCTCCGTCGGCTGACCTGCTCCACCGGCAGCGCACCTCGACCCGTCCCTCCTGGGGCGGGTCGAGGTGTCTCGGACGTCATGGGTCGCTAGGGTCGGTCGGGAGCACATGCCGACGACGGGGGAGTCGTGACCGCACCTGCCATCACCATCGAGCACCTGACCAAGCGCTTCGGCGCCGTGACGGCCGTCGACGACCTGTCGTTCGCCGTCGCGCCCGGCCGCGTCACCGGGTTCCTGGGTCCGAACGGTTCCGGGAAGACCACGACCCTGCGGATGCTGCTGGGCCTCATGCAGCCCACGTCGGGTCGCGCCATCGTGGGCGAGAGCGACTACCGCGACATCCGCCGCCCCGCGCAGCTCGTCGGGGCCGCGCTGGAGGCGTCGAGCTTCCACCCCGGCCGCACGGGCCTCGGGCACCTGCGCACCCTGGCACCCCAGGTGGGCGTCCCGGACGCCCGCTGCCACGAGGTGCTCGAGCTCGTGGGTCTCGACGGAGCGAAGAAGCGCCGTGTCGGCGGCTACTCGATGGGCATGCGGCAGCGACTCGGCCTGGCCGCCTCGCTGCTGGGCGATCCGTCGATCATCATCCTCGACGAGCCGGCCAACGGCCTCGACCCGCAGGGCATCGCCTGGTTGCGCGGGCTGCTGCGGGCCCTTGCGGCCGACGGGCGCACGGTCCTGGTGTCGAGCCACGTCCTGGCCGAGGTCCAGCAGTCCGTCGACGACGTCGTCGTGATCGGCAGCGGCAAGCTCATCCACGCCTCCACGCTCACCGAGTTCGAGCAGCTGGCGTCGCGCGACGTGCTCGTGCGCACCGCCGACTACCAGGCGGCCGACCGGGTGCTCCGCGAGCAGGGCTGGCAGGTCGACCCGCACCTGGAGCACCATGTCGTCCACGACGTCGACGCGGTCCAGATCGGTGCCGCCCTGTACGCGGCGAATCTCGAGGTGCACCAGCTCGCCGACCACGGCGCCGACCTCGAGGCGGTGTTCCTGCGGCTCACCGAGTCCTCGGACGCTCCTACGAGCCAGTTCGGGCAGCCGGCCGCTCGGGCGGTCGACGGGACGTCACGGGGCGCGCCGCCGCCGCCAGGAGACGCGCCGCCGCCGCCGGCCGCACCGATGACGGGAGGCGCGTCATGATCGCCGCCCTCGTCGCCGAGTCCCGCAAGTTCTTCTCCACCCGGTTGTGGTGGATCCTGGCCCTGGTGATGGTCGCCTACCTCGCCTTCATCGCCGCCGTCTTCGGCTTCTCGCTGACCGTCGACACGGGCTCGGGCACCCAGCCCTCCGACCTCCTGTCGCCGAAGGAGATCGCGCAGAGCATCTACGCGCTGACGAGCCCGATCGGCTACGTCTTCCCGCTCATCATCGGCAGCCTGGCCGTGACGTCGGAGTTCCGGCACAAGACTGTCACGGGCAGTCTGCTCGTCGAGCCGCGTCGATCGGTCCTGGTGGTCGCCAAGCTCGTGTCGAGCATCCCGATGGGTCTGGCCTACGGCGTGCTGGCCACCGCCACCGTGGTGGCGGCAGGTGCACCCGTGCTGGAGCTCGCGGGCGACGGCGCCTTCCTCGGAGACGCCGAGGTCATCGAGACGTTGGTCCTGTCGATCGTGGTCATGGCGCTGTGGACCATGATGGGCGTCGCCTTCGGCACCGTGCTCACCAACCAGGTGGCGGCGATCGTGGTCGTGCTGGCCTTCACGCAGCTCATCGAGCCCATCGCCCGCGTGGCGCTCGGTGCGTTCGACGCCACGAGCGAGGTCTCGAAGTACCTGCCGGGCGCCGCGGCCGATGCCCTGCTCGGCTCGAGCTTCTTCAGCTCGTTCGGCGGCGAGGGCGGAGGCGCGGACCTGCTCCCGCAGTGGGCCGGGGCCGTCGTGATGATCGCCTACATCCTGGCGCTGGCCGTGGTCGGCAGGTACACGACCTTCCGACGCGACATCGGGTGAGCCGGGCTCAGCGGGTCCGGATCACGACGGTGTCGCCGGCCGCGTCCGGCGACGCCGTCCAGCCGTCGGGCGAGCCGGCGACGCTCCAGCGTCGTCCGTCGAAGGAGACACTCGTGATGCCGAGGTGCGAGGCGTTCGCCACGGCGTAGTGCGCGAGGGCCCAGCCGCGGATGCGGGTGTCGTCGGCCGGACCGGTGAACCGGGTCACGACGTCATCGCCCTCGACGACGCCGCCGAGGCTGCCGAACGCGGCGTTGACGTCGTCGAGCACCGCGGTGGCGCTGCCTCGTCCGGCCTCGTTGAGCTGGCACGTGAACGCCGCCGGGCTGTACCCCCGCAGCGACGACGCCAAGGATCGTGAGGCGGGCTCGTGCTGGGCGTACGCCTGGGGGAACGCGGAGCGCTGTACGGCCTGGGCGGCCGCCGTGATCTCGAGCGTCGTGTAGTCGGCGACCTCCACCAGCCCGTCGTAGAACTTGCCGATCGAGTAGGTCGGCTGCAGGATCTCCTCCACGGTTCCCCAGCCCTGGGAGGGGCGCTGCTGGAACAGGCCCACGGAGTCGCGATCGCCGTAGTCGATGTTGTGGATCCGCGACTCCTGGTAGGCCGTCGCGATCGCGATCGTCGTGGCGCGCGGTGGCAGGCCGCGGTTCTGCGCCATGGCGGCCATCAACGAGGTCCAGCGCGCCTGCTCGAGGTCGACCTGCGCCCGGGTGCCCTCGACGTCCGCGACGCAGTACTCGGTGCGGTTCGGCTCCCGGTCGTTCAGGGTCGCGGCGATCGTGATCGCGGCGACGCCCAGGGCTCCGGCGAGCAGCCAGCGCAGCTTCACGAGGTGGTGGTGCTCCGGTTCAGTTCGCGTGGAGGTCGGCGTTGAGCTCGATGCCCGCCCGCCCGCCACGCGGGCGCGCCTCGAGACGCCCGGTCTCGGAGTTCAGCAGGAACAACAGACCGTCCTGCCCCGAGAGCTCGAGGGCCTTGACGACGCTGCCGTCCGGGAGGGTGACCTTGCTGCCGGCGGTGACGTAGCAGCCAGCCGCCACGACGCAGTCGTCGCCGAGGCTGATGCCGATGCCCGAGTTGGCGCCCAGCAGGCTGTTCGAGCCGATGCTGATGACCTGGGAGCCTCCGCCCGAGAGCGTGCCCATGATCGAGGCGCCGCCGCCCACGTCGCTGCCGTCGCCGACCACGACACCGGCCGAGATGCGGCCCTCGACCATCGCGTGGCCGAGGGTGCCGGCGTTGAAGTTCACGAATCCCTCGTGCATGACCGTGGTGCCCTCGGCGAGGTGGGCGCCGAGACGGACGCGGTCGGCGTCGGCGATGCGCACGCCCGACGGCACGACGTAGTCGGTCATGCGCGGGAACTTGTCGACGCTGGTGACCGCGAGGTGGTGTCCGTGAGCGCGCGCGCGGGCCCGGGCGGCGTCGACGTCGGGCACGGCCACCGGACCGAGCGAGGTCCAGGCGACGTTGGCGAGCAGGCCGAAGATGCCGTCGAGGTTCTGGCCGTGCGGCCGGACCAGACGGTGCGAGAGCAGGTGCAGGCGCAAGTACACGTCGTAGGCGTCGCCCGGGGCCTGGGCGAGGTCGTCGATCACGGTGTGGACGACGAGGACCCGCACGCCGCGGATCGCGTCGTCGCGCTCGGCGGCGGTGAGTGCCTCGGGCTCGTGGTCGTGGGGGCCGGGGGCGCCGAGGCGCGGCTCCGGGTACCAGACGTCGAGGACCGTGCCGTCCTCCGTGAGGGTGGCCAGTCCGAAGGCGTGGGCGCCGGGGTGCTCCGTCGTCATGGGTCCCACGCTACCGACTCGCCGGTGGTCGAGGCGCGAGGGCTCAGCCGCCCGTGGCCGCGCCACAGGTCGCCGCGAGCACGCAGGCCACGACCATCACCGCGGCGGACACCACCCCGCCCGTGCGGTCCCCGTCGACCCATCGCTCAGCCGCGTCGAGGCTCGCGGCGCTGAACGTCGTGTATCCCCCGAGGAGTCCGGTGCCGACGACGGCGTGCCACGTGTCGTCGGCCGTCGTGGCCACGACCATGCCGAGCGCGAACGACCCGGTCGCGTTGATGAGGAGCAACGCCCAGGGCATCCCCGTACGGGCGGGAACGAGCAGGTCGACGACGTAGCGGAGGGCAGCGCCGAGCCCGCCCGCGGCGGCGACCGCCGCGGCCAGCGCGATCCCGTTCATCGGCGCCCCCATCGCAGGCCGAGCGCCGCGAGGACCAGACCGCCGACGGCCGTGACCCCGGCGTAGGCGGCGCCCAGGACCAGGTCGCCGCCCGCCCCGAGATCGTGCGCCTGGACCGCGAAGGCGCTGTAGGTCGTGAAGCCGCCCAGCAGGCCGGTGCCGAGCAGCAGGCGCAAGCGCGTCGAGACTCCGTGGCCCACCAACAGGCCGAGCGCCAGCGCACCGACGAGGTTGACCGCGAGGGTCGAGGCGGGAACCTCGCCAACGGTGCCGAGGGCCTCGTCCAGGCCGTAGCGGGCGAGGGTACCGACGGCACCGCCCGTGGCGACGAGGGCGATGTCCCGGAAACGTTCCACGTCAGGAGAATAGGCGGAGCATCTGACCGGAATGTCTGTCAGATGATCCGGTGGGCGTCACACTGTGCTCATGCGGATCTTCGTCACGGGCGCGAACGGCTTCATCGGACGGCACCTGCTCGAGCGGTTCGCCGCCGACGGGCACGAGACGCGGGGGCTCGACCTGGTCGCGGACCCGGCCCGCGCCGTCGTCGCCGGGGACGTCGGTGACCCCGACGGGTGGCGCGACCACCTCGAGGGAGTGGACGCCGTGATCCACACCGCCGCGATCGTGTCGAACTCGCCGAGCGTCGAGCAGGCCTGGCAGGTCAACGTCGTCGGTACCCGGCACGTGCTGGACGCGGCCGTGGCCGCGGGCGTCACCCGGTTCGTCCACCTGTCGTCAATCCGGGTCTTCTCCGACCTCGGCTTTCCCGACGGCGTGACCGAGGACCACCCGGTCCGGCCCGACGGGAATCCGTACGTCGACACGAGGATCGCCTCGGAGCAGGTCGTGCTCCAGGCGCACGCAGCGGGTCAGATCGACGTGACGGTCGTCCGACCGGGCGACGTGTACGGGCCCGCCTCGCGTCCGTGGACCATGCTGCCGGTCGAGATGATCCGCAAGCGGCAGTTCTTCCTGCCCGCCCGTGGTCGCGGCATCCACAGTCCTGTCTACGTCGACGACCTCGTCGACGGCATCAGTCGCGCGACGTTGCGGCCCGAGGGTGTGGGGCAGGTGTTCACGCTGGCCGGTGGCGTGGGCGTCACCACGGCGGAGTTCTTCGGGCACTACTACCGGATGCTCGGTCGTCGCCCCGTGCTGCTGCCGACGTCGCTCGCCCTCGCGATCGCCGGCGGTGCCGCGGTGCCGGCGCGCCTCGTCGACCCCGGGACCGAGATCAGCACCGTCGCGGTCCGGTACTTCTGCCGCACGGGGACCTACTCGATCGAGAAGGCCCGGCGGCTCCTGGGGTACGAGCCCCAGATCGACCTGGCCGAGGGCATGGTGCGGGTCGAGGCGTGGCTCAGGAGCGAAGGACTCCTGTAGCGAGCAGGCTCAGCCCTCGAGCGCGGCGGGCTCGGCGGGGGCCGTCGCTCTGACCCGGTGAGTCAGGGCAAGGACGAGCACCCCAGCGACGGCCCAGCCCAGCAGGACGAGCCAGGGACGGCCGGTGGCACCGTCGCCGAAGAGGGCCAGGCGACCGGCGATCTCGGCAGCGGCTCCGTGCGGCATCCACTCGCCGACGGCGTCGATCGGCAAGGGCAGCAGCAGCGGGTGCGCTGCGCGCGCCAGCACCCAGGTCGGCAGCAGGAACAACGCCGTGGCGATGCCGAGACCCCAGACGCCGATCGAGCGCACCGCGGCTGCGGTGACGGCAGCGGAGATCGTGAGGAGCAGGAACCCGAGCGCGATCCAGGCCGGTGGCGATCCGGGGAGGCCGGCCAGGAAGGCAGCGGCCCCGAGGACCACGCCGTACAGGAGGGCGCCGGTGCCGATCAGCTCCGCGACGTGGCGCGGAGGACGTGACCGGCTCACGAGCCGTCCGCCCCACCGGCGGAGCAGCATCAGGGCGGCGCCGGCGAGCAGACCGACGGCCACGATCCAGCCAGGCAGGTGCTCGGGGACGTCGGCGGGGTGGACGTCCTGGATGGCGACCTCGCGGTCGAACGGGGCCAACGCGTCCTCGACCGCTGCGACGACCGCCTCGTTGACACGGGACCCGTTGGCACCGGCGAGGTAGAGGGTGTCGCTGGGCGCCTCGAGGTCGACGCTCAGTGCGGCGACCAGGGTGCCGTCCTCGACCAGCGCTCGTGCGCCCTCCGGCGAGGAGCCGGCGACGACGTCGAGCGTGCCGTCACCCTCGGACGCCACGGCCTCCACCACGGCGCTCGTGACGACCGGGTCCGCGACGAGGGCGACGGGTGCACCACGGGGGTCGGTCGGTACCGGCCGCAGCGCGAGGGCGACGAGCACGACCAGGGGCAGCGCGACGGCCGCGACGACGACGGGGAACCGGGCGCGCGACATGCCGTCAGCCTAGGGTGGCGGGCACAGCCCGTCCGAGGAGGAGCCCGTGCCCGATCCCGTCATCGCCGTGACCGGGTGCACCGGCGCGGTCGGCGGCACCGTCGCCCGGCTGCTGGCCGGGGCCGGCGCGTCTCAGCGGCTCCTGGCGCGCTCGCCCGATCGTGCGCCGACGCTGACGGGTGCCGAGGTCCGTGCGTCGGAGTACGCGGATGCCGCCTCTTCCACGGCGGCGCTGGAGGGCGTCGACGTGCTCTTCATGGTCTCGGCGCACGAGACGGCCGACCGCGTCGACCAGCACCGGGCCTTCGTCGACGCTGCTGCCCGAGCCGGGGTGCGCCACGTGGTCTACACGTCCTTCCACGCCGCCGGACCCGAGGCCGTGTTCACGTTGGCGCGCGACCATGGGGCGACCGAGGAGCACCTGCGCGCATCGGGCCTCGAGTGGACCTTCCTGCGCGACTCCTTCTACCTCGACTTCGCGCCCCACCTCGTGGGCGAGGACGGTGTGATCCGCGGCCCCGCGGGGCAGGGCCGCTACGCCCCCGTGGCGCGGGCCGACGTCGCTCGCTGTGCGGCGGCGGTGCTGCAGCACCCCGAGGCGCACCGCGGCCGGACCTACGAGCTGACGGGGCGCGAGTCGCTGACGATGGCAGAGGTCGCCGCGACGATCGCCGCGGCCACCGGGACCGACGTGAGCTTCCACGACGAGACCGTGGAGGAGGCCTACGCCTCGCGTGCGGTCCACGGGGCTCCGGACTGGCAGGTCGACGCCTGGGTCTCGACCTACACCTCGATCGCGCAGGGGGAGCAGGACGTCATCTCGACCGACGTCCTGGACCTGACGCAGCGCGTGCCCCTGACCCTGGCGGAGCACCTGGCCTCCGGTGGCTGATCAGCCGGAGTCCAACCCGCGCGTCGGTGCGACGGCGGAGGACGCGAGCAGGTCGGCTACCGTGCGAGACGTCGTGAGAGACCGACCCCGGTACGCACCGGTGGTCGTGAACGGGGGAGACGTGGGAGCCGAGGAGCTCGTCCTGACCGGCCTCGCCGGCAGGCTCGCGGCCGACCGCTGGTCGGCGGCAGAGGA
>CAYRZN010000080.1:0-2226 GCA_964428825.1 uncultured Aeromicrobium sp. | reverse complement strand
TCCTGACCGGCCTCGCCGGCAGGCTCGCGGCCGACCGCTGGTCGGCGGCAGAGGAGCGCGGTGTCGTGCTCCTGCTCCACGGAGGTGGCCAGACCCGGCATTCGTGGTACCGCAGCGGCGCGCGCTTCGCTGCGGCGGGGTGGACCACCATCGCCATCGACGCCCGCGGGCACGGTGACAGCGCCTGGTCGCCCGACGGCGACTACTCGATGGACGCCCTGGTGGGCGACCTCGCGGCCGTGGTCTCCGAGCTCGACGTCGCACCGGTGCTGGTCGGCGCGTCGATGGGAGGCATCACGTCCTTGCTGGCGGTGGGCGAGTCGGCCGTGGAGGCCGGCGCCCTGGTGCTGGTCGACGTCGCACCCCAGGTGGAGGCGGCCGGCGTGAAGCGCATCCTCGACTTCATGGCCTCCGCGCCCGACGGATTCGCCTCCCTCGAGGAGGTCGCCGACGCGATCGCTTCGTACAACCCGCACCGTCCGCGGCCCTCGAACCTCGACGGGTTGAGGAAGAACGTCCGGCAGTGGGACGACGGTCGCTGGCACTGGCACTGGGACCCCGCCTTCCTGTCGGTGCGCGACGAGCCCAGCCGGTCGACGCGGCACGACCGTCTGCGGGCGGCGGCGTCACAGGTCGCCGTGCCGACGATGCTGATCCGCGGCACCCAGTCCGACGTCGTCTCGGCCGAGGGAGCGGACGAGCTGCAACGCCTCATCCCGCACGCCACGGTCCGCGAGGCCAAGGCCGGACACATGGTCGCGGGCGACGACAACGACGTCTTCGCGCAGCAGGTCGTGGCGTTCCTGGAGGCCTCGCTCCGCTAGACGAGTCGGGGCGACATCGTGCGTGCGGTGCCGAGCCAGGTGGCGCAGAGCCGTTCCTCGTCGCCGTCGACCGCGTAGACGTCGGCCGCGCAGGTCGTGAGCAGCCGACCGGCGTCGACGACGCGACCGACGGCACGCAGACCGGTACCGGTCGCCGGAGCGACGAGCTTGATCGTGCCGTCGATCGTGGCCGCCCACGAGCCCGGTGGCAGCAGCGAGCCCGCCGCGGCGACCCCGGCGCAGTCGCCGGCGGCGAACACGGCCGCCGCCTGCAGCTGGCCCGGACGGAACGTCATGGCCTCGGCGATCGGCGTGCGCAGCTCGACGTGTCCGCGCCGGATCTCGGTGAACTCCACCCCCAGCGTCCGGGCCATGGGCATGGCCAGGACGGCGTCGCGGATGTGGGTGAGCTCCGGATCGATCGCGGGGAGCGTGGCGTCGTTCATGCGGGGCCTTTCGTCGAGGTGGGGCGCCTGGCGTCGAACCACGCGACGTGGTCGACGATGCGGCGTCGTTGCTCGTGGAGGTCGGCGACCTGGGCGTCGACCTCGCAGAGGCGGTCCTGCAGGTGGGCGACGAGCTCGTCGATGCCGAGTCGCCCTGCGGCGTAGTCGGGCACCAACCGGCCGATGCGCTCGAGGCCGAACCCCAGGTCGCGTGCCATCGCCACGAACGTCACGACCCGGACGGTCTCGGGACTGAACCGGCGGACGCCGTTGGGATCGCGACGGGCGCGCAGGAGCCCGGCCGACTCCCATCGCCGGAGTCGGTGGGTCGAGACGCCCGTCCGTTCGGAGAGCTCGGAGACCCGCATGGTGGCGACGCTAGCGGCCCTCGCACCGTGCGAGGCAAGCCCTGGTTCGCCCCGATTCCGCCCGACTCCGCCAGATGTGTGCACGAACTCGGCGTGCAAAGCCCGTTCGAGCCGAGTTCTTGCACGAATCTGGTGGGTCAGTCGGCGAGCTGCGCGAGCGCGTCATGGGCCTGGGCGAGGCGGTTGGCCTCGTCGACCTCCCACCAGTACGGACCACGCTCGCCGAGTCCGGTCTTGGCGAGCTGCACCCGGTCCCGAGCGGCGCGGATCGCCGTCTCGTCGTCGGCGTCTTTGGCCTTCTTGACGGCCGACCGGGCGCGCCCGAGGTGGGACTCCAGCGACTCCACGACGTCGTCCGGCAGTGAGGGATCGGTGCGGCGCCACCGGCGCCCGTCGATCACGAGCCAGCGGTCGTCCTCGTCGGTCATGCCGGGGGAGTACCCACCTGTGTCGATGCTCCACCAGAAGCAGACAGCCCGGACCGCTCGGGTCCGGGCCTGTCCAGCGAGTACCCCCGGCAGGATTCGAACCTGCGCTTCCGCCTCCGGAGGGCGGCGCTCTATCCCCTGAGCTACGGGGGCCCGGGGT
>CAYRZN010000079.1:2326-12405 GCA_964428825.1 uncultured Aeromicrobium sp. | reverse complement strand
GTCGATCGCGTAGCGCAGGTCGTGGCCCGCACGGTCGGTCACGTGGTCGTAGGCGTCGGCGGGCTGCCCCATGAGCGTGAGGATCTGCTCCACGACGTCCTTGTTGTTCTTCTCGCCGTCGGCGCCGATCAGGTAGGTCTCGCCGATCTCGCCCCGGTCGAGGATCGTGAGCACCGCCGAGGAGTGGTCGTCGGCGTGGATCCAGTCGCGGACGTTCTCGCCCGCGCCGTACAGCTTGGGCCGGATGCCGCGGATGACGTTGGTGATCTGGCGCGGGATGAACTTCTCGACGTGCTGGTACGGACCGTAGTTGTTCGAGCAGTTGCTGATCGTGGCCTGCACGCCGAAGGAACGCACCCAGGCGCGCACCAGCAGGTCGCTGCCGGCCTTGGTCGACGAGTAGGGCGACGACGGGTTGTACGGCGTCGACTCGCTGAACCGCGCCGGGTCGTCGAGCTCGAGGTCGCCGTAGACCTCGTCGGTCGAGATGTGGTGGAACCGGGTGCCGTGCTTGCGCGCCGCCTCGAGCAACGTGTACGTGCCGACGATGTTCGTGTCGAGGAACGGTCGCGGGTTGTCGAGCGAGTTGTCGTTGTGCGACTCGGCGGCGTAGTGCACGACCGCGTCGACCTCGCCCGTGAGCCGGTCGACGAGCTCGGCGTCGGTGATGTCACCGAGCACGAACGTGAACCGGTCCTCGGGCAGGCCCTCCAGCGAGGACCGGTTGCCGGCGTACGTCAGGGCGTCGAGCACCGTGACGCGGTGATGGGTGTGGGACAGCACGTGGTGCACGAAGTTGGAACCGATGAAGCCGGCACCCCCCGTGACGAGCAGGTGGGCCATGGGTCACTTCCCCCGTTCGAGGATCGTCAACAGGTACGAGCCGTACCCGGACTTCGCGAGCTTCTCGCCCCGGACCCGCAGCTCGTCGTCGGTCAGGAAGCCGCGACGCCACGCGACCTCCTCGGGGACGCCGATGCGCAGGCCCGTGCGGCGCTCCATCGTGCGGACGTACTCGGCCGCGTCGGTCATCTGGTCGAACGTGCCGGTGTCGAGCCAGGCCGTGCCGCGCGGGAGCACCTCGACCTGCAGTCGGCCCTGCTCGAGGTAGGCCTTGTTGACGTCGGTGATCTCGTACTCGCCCCGCGCCGACGGTTCCAGGTTGCGGGCGATCTCGACGACGTCGTTGTCGTAGAAGTACAGCCCCGGGACCGCGTAGTTGCTCTTGGGCTCCGAGGGCTTCTCCTCCAGGGACACCGCGGTGCCCGAGGCGTCGAACTCGACCACGCCGTACGAGCTGGGCTCGCTGACCCAGTACGCGAAGACGGCACCACCCTCGATGTCGGCGTAGCGCTGCAGCTGGCTGCCCAGGCCCGGGCCGTAGAGCAGGTTGTCGCCCAGGGCCAGGGCCACGGTGTCGTCGCCGATGAAGTCGGCGCCGATCGTGAAGGCCTGCGCGAGGCCGTCCGGGGAGGCCTGCTCGGCATACGTGATCGAGATGCCGAACTGCGACCCGTCTCCCAGCAGTCGGTGGAAGCCGGGCGCGTCGTGAGGGGTCGTGATGACCAGGATCTCGTCGATCCCGGCCAGCATGAGGGTCGACAAGGGGTAGTAGACCATCGGCTTGTCGTAGACCGGGACCAGCTGCTTGGACACACCGAGGGTGATCGGGTGCAGCCGGGTACCAGACCCACCGGCAAGAATGATTCCTCTCACGGCGCCCTATCCTGCCATGGTGCGGCTCCACGCCGGCTGCCGCGACGTGTGACGTTCCCATGAGGAGACCGATGGCCTGGATGGAGCTCGCCGGTGCGGTCGCCGTGGTGTCCGCGCTGCTCGTGCTCCCCGGACTTCCGAGCGCCCTCGCGGGGGGCCTGCGCGGTGTCTGGCTCGTCGGTGCCGCGGTGCCGCTCTCGGCGACGGTCCTGACCGTCGCCGCGGTCGTGGCGCCCCGACTCGGCTGGGACTGGGGCCTGCTTCCCGTCGTCGCCGTCGCCGCCCTGCTGGCGGTCGCGGTGGGGGTGGCGCACGCGGTCCTGAGGCGGTGGTGGGACCTCGGCGAGGTGGTGCGCCGAGGCTCGGAGCTCGTGACCGTCGCGGCGGTGGCCCTGGGCGGAGCGGTCCTGAGCCTGCGCCTCGGACGAGCGCTCGGCGACCCCGGCAACGTCTCGCAGACCTACGACTCGATCTTCCACCTGAATGCCGTGCGGTGGATCCTCGACACCGGTGACGCCTCGCCGGTGTCGGTGTCGGACATGAACTCCGACGCCCCGTCGTTCTACCCCGCGGGCTTCCACGCCGTCGCCGCCCTGGCCACCCGGCTCTCGGGTGTCTCGCTGCCGGTCGGCGTCAACGCGACGTGGCTCGCCCTGGCGGTCGTGGTGTGGCCGCTGGGCGTGCTGCTCCTGACGCGCGCGCTCGCCGGGGCCTCGCGCCCGGTGCTGCTGGCGGCGGGCGCCGTCGCTGCCGGACTGCCGGCCTTCCCCTACCTGCTGGTCGACTACGGCGTGCTCTACCCGCTGCTTGCCGGCTACGCGCTGCTGCCCTTCGCCCTCGCGACCGCGGTGCGAGCCCTGGGGGTCGGTGCCATCGAGCCCGGCGAGGTCCGCCGGCTACGGCTCCCCTGGATCCTGCTGACGACCGCGGCGCTCCCCGGCCTGACGCTGATGCACCCGTCGACCCTCGTGTCGTGGTTCGTCATGTCGGCGCCGTGGGTCCTGCTCGCGGGCTGGCGCCTGGCTCGCACGGGTCGCGGGACCGTGCGCTGGGTGTGGCTCGTGGCCACCGTGGGCTGGGTGGGTGGCGTGGTGCTCTCGGTGCTGCTCGTGCGGCCGGAGGTCGGGGCACGGTTCTGGGAGCCGATCGGCACGATGGGCCAGGCCGTGGGCGAGGTCGTGACGCTCTCGGTCGAGCACGGGTCGATCGCCCTGGTCGCCTCGGCCCTGACCTGGGTCGGGGTCGTCCACGTGCTCGCAAGGCGCGGTCCGGCGGGCGAGGGTGAGCCCGGTGAACTCCAGCCCCGCCGCGATCTCGAGCACCGCCTGGCCCTCGTGGCCGGACCCGTCGTGGTCGGGATCCTCTACGTCGTCGTGGCGGGCATGACCGTGGGCCGGCTCCGCGACCTCGTGGCTGGTCCGTGGTACAACAACTCGCCTCGTGTGGCGGCCCTGCTGCCCGTCGTCGTGGTCCCGCTGGCTGCGCTCGGCGCCGCCCGCTGCTGGACGTGGCTCGTGCAGCGGCGTGCCGCCTCCGGCGTCGCGACCGGACGTCGTCGCGTGGTGCTCGGACTCGTCCTGCTCGTGGCGTTGACGGTGGCGCTCCAGGGCCGTGCGGTGCAGAACGGGCTGAAGGGTGTCGTGGAGGCCTACGCCCAGACCGACGACCCGCGCCTGCTGTCGAACGACGAGCGGACCCTGCTCGACCGGCTCGACGAGACCGTCCCGGAGGACGCCGTCGTCGCGGGCAACCCGTGGACCGGCACCACGATGGCCTACGCGATCGCCGACCGGAAGGTCGTGTTCTTCCACATCCTGATGGACGTGCCGCCGGACGAGGGACTCCTGCTGGCGCAGATGCGCGACGCCGTGCCCGGCGGAGCGGTGTGCGACGCGGTCGAACGCACGCAGGTGCGTTTCGTGCTCGATTTCGGCCCGCGTGAGGTGCAGCAGCTCGGCCCGCACGTCTACCCCGGCATCGCGGACCTGGAGACCTCCGACGCGTTCGAGCTCGTCGACCAGGAGGGCGAGGCCCGGCTCTTCGAGCTCATGGCCTGCGGCTGATCTGCGACGAGCGGTGTGGAGCCGGCCCCGGAAGTGCAGACGCCCCCGACGGAGCGGGGGCGGCGGAGCGGTGTGGGAGGACACCGGGCCCGCGACTGCCGGACGGAGGGAGATTCCATCGCGTGCATTCATGGTGTCACGTCGCTCTGCGGCGCCGCTGCAGGCGAAAGTGTGCAACTCCGTGTGACGAAAGTCCCGGTGGAGAGGCACCCAACTCCCCTGTCAGTGACCCAGGGACCCGTCACCATGGGGACATGGACACGGCACCGGTGCGGGTTTTCCTGCTCGACGACCACGAGGTCGTGCGGCACGGGCTGCGCGGCCTGCTCGAGGGCGCGGGGCTCGACGTCGTCGGTGACGTCGGCACGGCGACCGAGGCCGTCCCGGAGATCCTGCGCCTCAAGCCCGACGTCGCGGTGCTCGACGGCCGCCTCCCGGACGGCTCCGGCATCGACGTCTGCCGCGACGTCCGCTCGGCCGACCCGTCGATCAAGGTCTTGATCCTGACGTCATACGACGACGACGACGCCCTGTTCGCCGCGATCATCGCCGGCGCGGCGGGCTACGTCCTCAAGCAGGTGCGCGGCAACGAGCTCGTCGACGCCGTGCGCCGGGTCGCGGCGGGGCAGTCGTTGCTGGACCCGGCCATCACGATGCAGGTGCTCGAGCGCATCCGCAACGGGCACGGTGACGACCCGCTCTCGCGGCTCACGGCCCAGGAACGACGCATCCTCGACCTCATCGGTGAGGGCATGACGAACCGTCAGATCGCCGAGGCGATGAGCCTCGCGGAGAAGACGGTCAAGAACTACGTGTCGCAGCTGCTGTCCAAGCTGGGCCTCGAGCGGCGCACGCAGGCGGCTGTTCTCGCCGCCACGAACAAGCGCCCCTGACCCGGCCGATATCCTTCTCGGCATGGACCACAACGCCCGGCTGGCCGAGGCCGACCCCCAGATCGCCGCACTGCTCGACGCCGAGCTCCGCCGTCAGCAGACGACGCTCGAGATGATCGCGTCGGAGAACTTCGCCCCGGTCGCGGCGATGGAGGCCCAGGGCAGCGTCCTGACGAACAAGTACGCCGAGGGCTACCCCGGCGCCCGGTACTACGGCGGATGCGAGGTCGTCGACGAGGTCGAGCAGATCGCGATCGACCGGCTCAAGCAGATCTTCGACGCCGAGTACGCGAACGTCCAGCCGCACTCGGGCGCCACCGCCAACGCCGCGGTGCTCCACGCGATCGCTCGCCACGGCGACACCATCCTGGGCCTCGACCTGGCCAACGGTGGTCACCTCACCCACGGCATGAAGATCAACTTCTCGGGCCGGCTCTACGACGTCGCCGCCTACCACGTCGACGAGAACGGCCTGGTCGACATGGAGGAGGTGCGGGCCCTGGCCCTGGAGCGTCGTCCCAAGGTCGTCATCGCCGGCTGGTCGGCCTACCCGCGTCAGCTCGACTTCGCGAAGTTCCGCGAGATCGCCGACGAGGTCGGCGCCTACCTCTGGGTCGACATGGCCCACTTCGCCGGTCTCGTGGCCGCCGGTCTGCACCCCAGCCCGCTGCCCCACGCGCACGTCGTCTCGACCACGACGCACAAGACGCTCGGTGGCCCGCGAGGCGGTGCGATCCTCTCCAACGACCTCGACGTGGCCAAGAAGCTGCAGTCCGCGGTGTTCCCCGGCCAGCAGGGCGGACCGCTGGAGCACGTCATCGCGGCCAAGGCCGTGGCGTTCAAGATGGCCCTCGAGCCGGGATTCAAGGAGCGTCAGGAGCGCACGATCGAGGGCGCCCAGCTCATCGCCGACCGACTGGGCCAGGCCGACGTCAGCGATGCCGGCGTGGCGGTGCTGTCCGGCGGCACCGACGTCCACCTCGTCCTGGTCGACCTGCGCCACTCCGAGCTGGACGGCCAGCAGGCGGAGGACCTCCTCCACGAGGTCGGCATCACCGTCAACCGCAACGCGGTGCCCAACGACCCGCGCCCGCCGAAGGTCACCTCGGGCCTGCGCATCGGCACCCCCGCCCTCGCGACCCGTGGCTTCGCCGCCGAGGAGTTCACCGAGGTGGGCGACGTCATCGCCGAGGCCCTCAAGCCCGGCGCCGACCTCGACTCCCTTCGCAAGCGCACCGCGGCCCTGGCCGAGCGGTTCCCGCTGTACCCCGACGTCGCACCGTACGCCTGAGCCGTGGATCGCGACGGCACGCTGCGCCTGTGGCTCCGGCCCCCCATGTGGGGGCTGCACGCCCTGGCCGTCGTCGCCGCCACGATCTGCTTCATCGGCGGCACCTGGCAGCTGGGCACGTACGACCAGCGCCAGGAGAACGAGCGCGCTGATCGTCAGGACGTGCCGACGGTGCCGATCGACGAGGTCTGGTCGCCGGACGAGCCGTTCCTCGACACCATGAACCACCGGCCGGTCACGGTCGAGGGCACCTTCGGCCCGACCGAGGAGCAGCACTGGGTGTCGGGACGCACTCAGGGCGGCGACGACGGCTACTGGCTGCTGACGCCGCTCGAGCTCGCCGACGATCCCGGCACCGCGATCCTGGTGGTGCGCGGATTCAGTCGCGAGGCCGGCGAGCTGCCGACGCCGCCCGAGGGCGAGCAGGCGCTGCGCGTCGTGCTCGAGCCGGGCGAGCCCGTCGACACGACGGACGCCTCGGCCGGGGCCACGTCCGAGGTCATCGCCTCCATCCGCGTCCCCGCCCTCGTCAACGAGCTGTCGTACGCACTGTTCCCCGGATTCGGCATCAGCACGACGACCGACATCGCCGGCGGACTGCAGCTCGCCGAGGTGCCGGAGCCCGAGGTCTCGTGGACCGTCGGGATGCGCAACCTGGCGTACTCCCTGCAGTGGTGGGTCTTCGGACTGTTCGCCCTGTTCATGTGGTGGCGCATGGGCCTGGACCTGGTCGCCACCGAGCGCGCCCGCCGGGAGGCTCCCGAGCCCGAGCGCTCGGAGCGGGTCGATAGCCTGACGCCGTGAGCGACACCTCCCCCGACCCGTCGGCGCATCCCACGCCGGGCCAGACCCCCGGCATCCTGCGCGTCTACCAAGTCATCGCGACAGTGGTCGGCCTCAACCTGATCTTCGTCATCACGGCAGCCGTGGCCCAGCGCGTCACCGATCCCACGTCGTGGTGGAACCTCAACGAGGACCTGATCTTCACGATCGACCAGGTGCACGGCGTGCTCTTCATGGGACTGCTCGTGGTCATCGCGATCATCGCGAGCCGGTTCCGCTGGCAGCCGAAGATGACGATCACGACGATGCTGCTCGCCACGATCCCGGTCGTCAGCTTCTGGGCCGAGCGCCGCACGACCCGTGTCGTGCAGAGCAGCGACTCCGCTCCCTCCGCCACCGCTGGTTGAGGTGCGAAGGCGCTCTCGCGCCTGAGCCTCGAAACCATCCGTCACCTGACCGCCGACGACGGTCAGCGACGACGAGCTACCGACCCTGGAACGTCGCCTTGCCGGGGCCGTCGGTCAGGAACGAGACCATGCCGTCCTGCAGGTCCTGCGTGTCGAACAGCTCCGAGGCGATCTCGGTCGTGCGGGCGTTGGCCTCGGCCACGCCGCCGGACTCGTAGTGCCGCAGGATCTGCTTCGCGGCGCCGAAGGCCTTGGTGGGTCCGACGGCGAGGTGCTCGGCGAACCGCAGCACGGCGGCGTCGAAGTCGTCGTCCTCGATGACCCGGTTCACGACGTTCCACCGCTCGAGCGTCGCCGCGTCGTAGAGGTCGCCGGTGAGGACGAACTCCTTGGCGCGTGCCACTCCGGCCCGCGAGGCGAACCGCTGCGTGCCGCCCATCGTGGGCGTCAGGCCGATGACGCGCTCGACGAGCCCGAACTTCGCCTTCGGCGTGGCCAGCAGCAGGTCGCAGGCGAGCGCGACCTCGAGGGCCCACGTGAGGGTCAGGGCGTGGGCGCTGAAGATCGTGGGGACCTCGAGCGCGGCGAACCGGTCGGGGAGCTCCATCATGCGGTCGTACAGGGCCTTGGTGTCGGCCTTGGTCGTGCGCGCGTGGAACTGCGCGACGTCGACACCGCCGGAGACCAGCTTGCCCTCGGCGCGCACGACGAGCGCCCGCGGAAGGTCGGCCTCGATCGCGTCGAGCGCGGTGTCGAACTCGTCGTGCAGGTCGAGGGAGTAGAGGTTCACGCCGCCATCGGTGAACGTCAGGACGGCCACGTCACCGCGTCGGGTGACCTCCACCGTCATCGGACGTCCGCCGGGTCGTAGACGCCGCCGGAGTCGGCGGTGGCCAGGCGGAGGACGATGACAGCGAGCGCGGCGCCGAGCAGGAGCACGAGGGCGCGGCGCGGACGGAAGGACCTCATGCAGCCAACCTACCCACCACCGGCCCGTCGATGCCTGCGTGATTGGAGTGACGTGGGAGAATAGGCGCGTACTTCCCCCCCGAAAGGACACACGTGGCCGCCCAGCTGATCGCGACCCTGCACACCAACCTCGGCGACGTTCCCGTCGAGCTCTTCGCGAACCACGCCCCGGCCACGGTCGAGAACTTCGTGGGGCTCGCCGAGGGCACCAAGGAGTGGGTCGACCCCAAGTCCGGCTCGGTCAGCACCGAGCCGTTCTACGACGGACTCGCGTTCCACCGCATCATCTCGGGATTCATGATCCAGGGCGGGTGCCCGCTCGGCACCGGCACCGGCGGTCCCGGCTACACCTTCGGTGACGAGTTCCACCCGGAGAAGCAGTTCGACCGTCCGTACCTGCTCGCCATGGCGAACGCCGGGCCCGGCACGAACGGCTCGCAGTTCTTCATCACGGTCGGTCCTGCCCCGTGGCTGAACCGCAAGCACACGATCTTCGGCGAGGTGACCGACCCGGAGGCGCGCAAGATCGTCGACGAGATCGCCGCGGTCCGCACCGACGGCTTCGACCGTCCGCTCGAGGCCGTCACGATCGACAAGGTCAGCATCACCCGCGCGTGATCGAGACGTCCCGTGAGCACTGAGTCGGTCTGCTACCGGCACGCAGACCGGGAGGCCTACATCTCGTGCCAACGGTGCGAGCGGCCGATCTGTCCGGAGTGCATGCGCGATGCCTCCGTCGGCTTCCAGTGCCCGGAGTGCATCACCAAGGGCGCGAAGTCGGTGCGCCAGCCGCGCACGGCGGCGGGGGGAGCCATCCCCCGCAACGCGGGTGCGGCGACCTGGGTCCTGATCGGGATCAACGCAGCGGTGTACGTCGTGTCGGTGCTGCTGCAGGAGCTCGGGCGCACGGGCCTTGACGTGTGGGGCGCGCTCGTCGGCCATGCCGTCATCTACGACGGGCAGCTCGTGGAGGGCGTGGCCGGTGGTGAGTACTGGCGCCTCCTGACCTCGGCCTTCCTGCACGCCGGTGCAATGCACCTGCTGTTCAACATGTTCGGGCTCTACATCTTCGGCCAGTTCCTCGAGGAACGGCTGGGCACGGCCCGCTTCGTGGCGTTCTACCTGGCGGCGGCCGTGTTCTCGGGTGCCGTCGTGTTCTGGCTGACCGAGCCCAACGTCCCCACGGTGGGTGCGTCCGGCGCGGTCTTCGCGCTGTTCGGCCTCGCGCTGGTGCTGCTGCTCAAGGCGGGCCAGGACGTCCGCACCCTCGTGGTGCTGCTCGGCATCAACGCGCTGCTGAGCCTGCGCGACGGGATCAGCTGGCAGGGGCACCTCGGCGGATTCGTCGCGGGCGTGCTGTTCGGCCTGGCGCTCGTCGTGGCGCCGCGCGGTCGCGGGGCCCTGGCCCAGACGGTCGGCGTGACGGTGCTGGTCCTGCTCGCCGTGGCGATCACGGTCCTGCGGTCGCTGGCGCTCAACGGCTAGTTGTCCACAGGCTTGTCCCCACCCTGTGCAGAGTTACACCGATGTAAGTCCCGCGCCCCAGACGGAGCCATCGACGCAGCGCCAGCCACCCGCAGCAACCACGGGCCGAGGCGGAGCCGAGGCTAGAGTTCCGGACGCAGTCCGGCCGCGATGAGGAACGAATCGCGGGTGCGGCGGAGCCGCGCTACTCCCATTTGGTGGCGAACCCGAAGGCCGCGACGATGAACCCCATGCCGATGACCAGGTTCCAGTTGCCGAGGTCGGTGATGACGGGGAGCTCCACGTCGGTGTTGGAGATCGTGTAGAACGTCACGATCCAGAGCAGCCCGACCAAGGCGCTGGCGATCATGAACTGGGGCGCGTAGCGCCAGCCGAGCGTCGCGCCGGGCTCCGGCTCGGGGGCCGTGCTGGAGGCGACGAAGGAGGCGGCGAGCACGAGCACGCCCGCGATGGCCCAGTTCCAGTTGCCGAG
>CAYRZN010000079.1:0-2226 GCA_964428825.1 uncultured Aeromicrobium sp. | reverse complement strand
CGAAGGAGGCGGCGAGCACGAGCACGCCCGCGATGGCCCAGTTCCAGTTGCCGAGGTCCGAGACGAACGTGGGGGTCTCCGGGCCGGGCAGGTTCGTGTCGAGCTTGTAGAACAGCCAGGTCACGAACCAGCCGAGGCCGAGGACGCCCAGGACGATCGCGGCCGGATGCCACCAGCCGCCACGGATGCGGGCCTTCGACGGGGACTTGCTCACGGGACACCTCGGTCTTGGGGACGTTCGACGGGTGGCGGCCGGGCTCCGGCGCCTCCGCTAGCGTAGTCATGACGGTGCACACCCTGCCGCAGGGGCACGCGAGGAAGGCGACACGATGACCGGAGCGACGCGATCGCGCGCCTGGACCGTGGGTGCCCTGTGCGTCAGCGTCGTGGCGGGGTACGCCTTCGTCTCGAGTGCCGTGACCTCACGCGGGTCCGACCTGCGTCCCGCGGGCGGCGACATCGCGACGCTGCTCCAGGACCGGGCCCGGGAGGTCGAGCTCAAGCGGTCCTCCGCGACGGCCCTGGAGAGCGAGATCGCCGGACTGTCGGCCGCGGTCGGCGCCCCCGAGCTCGACCAGCTCCTCTCCGCCGGTGACGTCGCCGCGACCGACGCCGGGGTCGTGGAGCTGGCGGGCGCGGGTCTGCGCATCACGCTGACCGACGCCCCGCGCTCGGCCGACGACGCGGCCACCGACCCGAACCAGCTGGTCGTGCACCAGCAGGACATCCAGGGGTTCGTCAACGCGATGTGGGCCGGCGGGGCACGAGCCGTGACCTTGCAGGGCCAACGGCTCATCTCGACGTCCGGCATCAAGTGCGTCGGGAGCACCGTCGTGATCGACGGCGTGCCGTACTCGCCGCCGTACGTCATCGAGGCGATCGGCACGACGTCCCGCCTGCAGAACGCCCTCGACGAGTCGTCGCAGGTCGAGGTCTACCGCGAGTACGTGCGCAAGTTCAGCCTGGGGCTGCAGACCGAGGTCGACAGCACCATCACGGCCCCCGCCTACACCGGCCGGGTCGACCTGAGGCACGCGCAGGTGCCCGGGGAGGGCTGACCCCCGCTCAGGTCCCGCCGTTGTCGTTGCCGTTGCCGTTGCCCGGGTTCAGCACCGCGGCGGAGACCGTCAAGGCGATCGGGGAGTCCTTCGGCGCCAGGCTGCCGGCCTCGAGCGACTGCTCGACGACGGTGCCCGCCGGCTCGGTGGCCGTGGGATCGCTCTGCTGCGCGATCTTGGCGGGGTCGAAGCCGGCCTGCGTGAGGGCGGCGATGGCGGCGTTGACCTCCATGCCGGTCACGTCGGGCACCTGGATCTGGCCCTTCGAGACGATCAGGGTGACGCTCTGACCGGGATCGATCATGGTGCCGGCGGGCGGGTTCGACTGGATCACCGTGCCCTCGGGCCGGGAGTCGTTGCGGTCCTCCCGAGTCACCTGAAGGCCCAAGGCCTGCAGGTTCGCCGCGGCCTGGTCGTAGGACAGCTCCCGGACGTCGGGCACCTCGACCGGTTCGGGGCCGCTGCTGACGATCAGCGTGATCTCGGTGCCTTCGTCGACCTCGGTACCGACGTCGGGGTCGGTGCCGATGACGCTGCCCTCGGGGACGTCGGCATCGGCGCGGGTCTGTGACTCGGCGGCCACGGTGAGTCCGGCCTCCGTGAGTCGTCCGGTGGCGGCCTCGACGGTCTGGCCCGCCACGTCGGGGACCTCGACGGTCGGCGTGGCCGGGGGCTCGGGCTCGGTGAGCTTCCAGATGCCGAAACCCGCACCGATCAGCAGGAGCACGACGAGCGCGCCGATGGCCCACCACTTGCCCTTGCCACCGGACTCGTCCTCGTCGACGGCGCGTCGGGCGCCGGGCTCACGCGGCGGCGCGGCGACGGCGGGCGCGACCTGGGTGGCGGCGGCTGCGGGAACCGTGGTGGTCGGGGCGTCCACGCGCTGACCCGCCACGGCACGCTCGATGTCGCGGCGCATGTCGCCGGCGGACTGGTAGCGGTCGTCGACGCGCTTCGCGAGCGACTTGGCGACGATGTGGTCGATCGACATCGACACGTCGGGGTTGAGCTGCGACGGCGGCTTGGCCTCCTCGCGCACGTGCTGGTACGCGACCGAGACGGGGCTGTCGCCCACGAACGGCGGACGACCCGTGAGCAGCTCGTACAGCAGGCAGCCGGTGGAGTAGATGTCGCTGCGGGCGTCGACGGTCTCGCCGCGGGCCTGCTC